>PMUM01000217.1 GCA_003166855.1 Acidobacteriaceae bacterium
TGATGACCTGTCCCGTCGCCTCATCTTTCAAGTCAGCTAGAGCTCTGCCGTTAAGCTCCATCGCTACCTGGGAAAGTGGAGGATGAGCCGCGTCCGCGTAGGCCCAATTCAGATTCAGAATAGGGTCAGGAAATTTTCCGCCGTCTTTCTNNGTCGTGCCTGGCCTGGAGGTGGAACCGCCGCATATTTCCAGGTGACCCAGCGAGCGGAGTTAGTCATGCTGCCGTCTTTTTCGGCAAACCCCGCGCAAGGCAAACGGTACACCGTTGTTTTTATGTTCTTTTGTTCTTCGGTCGTGATTCCTGGTGCGCGCCAGAACTCGCTGGTTTCATCCTCATAGATTTCGCCTACCACCAGCCAGTCGGCCTTCTTTAGCGCATTGATGTTCTTGTTCGTGTCCGGGCCAATCATTACTCCATTCATTCCGAAGGCCAACATGCCCTTGATCTTGTCGTTGTACATGTCGTCCCAAATGTGGGTCCAAGAGCAATCCTGTCCGGGTTTGGGCAAATAATCGAAGGCAAATCCGTTTTCCTTCGTGGCAGCGTCACCATACAGCGACTTCAGCAACGACACCATGAATTTCGGCGTGTTCGCGAAGTAGTTCATCGAATTCCACGGCGAAGGTTTGGACGCGCTCGGAGTGATGCGTTTGAGATACGCCGCTAAATCAACGTCGTCCGGAACCGGTGCCTTCAGGTAGCCGGGCAGCGAGTCGTACAGCCCGGCCATATCCGTGGCACCTTGAATGTTCGAATGGCCACGCAGGGCGTTTACGCCACCGCCCGCTCTACCGACGTTGCCTAGCAGAAGTTGAATCATGGCGGCAGTGCGGATAATTTGCGTTCCGAAGGTATGCTGAGTCCAGCCCACCGCATAGATGATCGTTGCGACTTTCTTCATGTCGCCGTCTTTGCGGACTGAAGTAAACAGATCGACAGCTTTCAGGTACTGATCCTTCGGGATGCCTGTAATCCGCTCGACGGTTTCGGGTGTGTAACGGGAATACTGCTGCTTCATCAACTGAAAGACGCAGCGCGGATGCTGTAGCGTGAGGTCGTAGGCGATGTTTGCAGGCAGAGCGGGAGGCGGTGTCGCTACTCCAACCTTGCCTGGGGTTGGTTCGGGGGCGTGGCCACTCGCTCCAGCTGCGCCCGCTTGCCCGCCAGAACCTCCTGCTCCTTCATAATTCCACGTGGATACATCGTACTTACCCGCCGCGGCATTAAATCCGGAATAAAGCCCGTCCTCGGGGAGTTTGAAGCCCTCCTTAACAATGAAGGCCGCGTTGGTGTAGTTGACGAGATATTCCTTGGCGATCCGGTTGTTCTCGATGGCATAGCGGATCAGGCCGCCGAGGAATGCAATGTCGGTGCCGGCGCGGATTTGTACGAAGAGATCGGCAGTAGCGGACGTGCGCGTGAATCGAGGATCCACGGAAATGAGCTTGGCGTTGCGGTTGCGCTTGGCCTCCATCGCCCACTTGAATCCGCAAGGATGGTTCTCGGCGGGATTGCCGCCCATGATCAACATCATGTCGGTGTTCTTGATGTCGATCCAGCCATTCGTCATGGCTCCGCGTCCGAATGTTGGTCCCAAACTTGAGACCGTGGGGCCGTGTCAAACACGGGCTTGGTTTTCTAAATAAACCAAGCCCAACCCCCTCATGGCCTTCACGGCCAAGAAATTGAACTCATTTGTGTCGGTGCAGCCGCCGATGAACGAAATGCCTTCGCACCGATTCACGGTGCGGCCGTTCGCGTCCTTCTCGACAAAGGAACTATCGCGCGTTTTCTTGGTCCATTGCGCGATCTCACTCAGGGCGTTGTCCCAAGAAATGTCCTGCCAGTCGGTTGCGCCCGGGCGCCGGACTTGCGGCTTCGTCAGCCGTCGCGGGTTCAGCATGTCCTGTTCGAGCGAAGAGCCCTTGGGGCACAGCGTTCCGCGGTTGGTTGGATGATCGGGATCGCCTTCGACATGGATCACTTGCGGCGTGACGTTCTTTGCACGATCACCAATCGTGTAGATGAGGACGCCGCATCCGACCGCGCAATAGGGACACGTCGAGCGCGTTTCGGCGGCGCGTGCAATCTTCAGCTCTTTGAGCTGCGCGTAAGCGGGCTGGAGGTCAAACCCAAAGATGGTAGCTCCGACTGCGCCTACCGTTGCTGCCTTGAAGAAGTCTCTGCGGGACTGTTGCATCGAAATGATCTCCGCGTGTGTCCGAGAGTCGAAGGACTTTCAGATCTTCTAGTCTTCGATCATTAGGTTTGTCAAGGGGTAGCCATTGTTCAATGGCGAGCTCACGGGAAAACCCTCTCAGTCCTGAAATTTGCTTCTCGGAGACAGGTGCCTGTGTTACCCGCTGGAAAGAATCGGCAATCCATAAGCAACCCGTTCGCCACTCGCAGTTGGTCCCGATAAACGCCCTTGTGTCCACGAATAGAGTAGTTTCTGGTCGGTGGGCAGGCCGGAAGTGATAGGCGCAATCCCCAAGCACAACTGACTGATAATCACTCGAAAACCGCTCTTCTGGGCTTCTGGCCCGTCTTGGGTGCCGGTTGTGGGCCAGATTTCATCTCATTGCGCCAACCCCAGCGAGCAAAGGTTGAATTTTCAGGGACCATCAAATTGCCAAAAGAACGATTCTAAGCGCGCGCCGCTAAGGCAGAGCGTGTCGAACGCTGGACGCGGCGTCCATCCGCAGACACTTCTCTTTGATTCGCCGCCGACTGAAGTTCAGGATGATTTGAAAGTTGCCTGTATTCAAGTACTTCGGCGAGCGGCGGCGCATCGCGACCTGGCAAGGAAGGTGCGAATGCGTAGAAGGCATGGTTTGGGCGATGGCGCTCAGCAGGCACGGGAGGCGGCTGCGACTGCAGGGTTGGAGACCGAATTAGCGCTCTGTGTAGGAGCTGGCCACACCGCTCTGCCAGGGAGACAAGATCATGGAACTAGGTATTTACAGCTTTGCGGATGTTCAACGGGATCGGAAGAGCGGCGCCCTCGGATCGACGGCCGACGCCATGCGCAATCTGCGCGAGGCCATCGCCCTGGCCGATGCCGTGAGGCTCGACTACTTCGGTGTTGGCGAACACCACACGTATGAGATGCCGGCCTCCGCGGGCGCGGTGATTCTCGCGTCTGCCGCGTCGATTACGAAGCGGATCAAGCTCGGGAGCGCGGTCACCGTGTTGAGCACGGACGACCCGGTGCGGGTCTATCAGCAGTTCGCGACTCTGGATGCGCTGTCCAACGGCCGTGCCGAGATCACCGCTGGTCGCGGCTCCTCGACCGAATCGTTCCCGCTCTTCGGGTACAGCCTTAACGACTACGACGAGCTGTATGCCGAGAAGCTCGACCTCTTGCTGAAGATCAACGAATCGAACCCAGTTACCTGGCGCGGGAAGCATCGGCCGCCTCTCGAGAACGCCTGGGTGGTCCCGCGGCCGGAACGGGGACACCTGCCGATCTGGTTGGGCACGGGCGGGAATCCCCACTCTTCGATGCGAGCGGGGTATCTGGGCTTACCGATTTCCTACGGCATCATCGGCGGCCAGCCGAAGCGCTTCGCGCCGCTGGCGGAGCTCTATCGACGCGCGGCTCGTGAGGCGGGCGTCCCGGAGGCCAACATCAAGATATCGGTAGCGAGCCCCGGCTTCATCGGCGACGACGCCAAGGCGGCGAAAGATCTATGGTCGCGACATTGGACTGCACTGATGGCGAGCATTGGAGAGATTCGTGGATTTGCGCCGCCCAGCCGAGCCCAGTTTGATCACGATGCGAACCGCGATGGAGCGCTATTCGTGGGCGACCCTGAGGAGATCGCCGAGCGCATCGTCGCGCTGCACAAGAGGCTCGGGCACATGCGGCAGTTCTTCCAGATGGATGTCGGACATCTTCCGCAGAAGGAGTTCCTGCACGCCATCGAACTGGTGGGCACAAAGGTCAAGCCGCTCGTCGACGCGGAACTACGGGTGGCAGACTCCTACCAGGAGGCAGTCGATGTCCGGTAATCCGATCCGCACCGTCGGCATTCTCGGGGTCGGGCGCGTGGGTACGGCGCACAACGTGCGGAAGGCGCGTACAGCGGCGCCCACCTTTCTCCGTAGCTCTTGTCTTTCAGCCGCTGATGACGTGAGATGTCGCCGATTGAATGGACCGTGGTCTCTGCGTTCGGGGGGCGCTCAATTAGCCCGCGCGCACAATGACGAATACCTTGAGAGCGCCCGCGGGTATCATCCATTGCCCTCGATTTTGGTGGGTAGGGTGAAAGCAAAGCATGCGCCGCGGGGAGAGTTGTGAGCAGCCCATAGGCGCCCACCATGCGATTCAACGATAGAGCGGCTGATCCGTAGTCCCATGCCGGTGCCGTGAGGCTTGGTTGTAAAGAACGCATTGAAGATCTGGTCCGCCCGCTGCGAAGGAAGCCCTATGCCGGTATCGCTGACAGACACCTGAAGTTGCTCGTTTTCCGCACGCTGAGACGTGATGGCTATCTCGCGTGTTCCTTCCACATCCTTCATCGCGTCGATGCTGTTAATGAGCAGGTTCATGGTGACCTGCTGCAATTGCACTCGATCTCCCATGATCAGGGGAAGATCGTCCGACAGCTCTGTGCGCATTTCGACGGAGTATCGGGTAGCCTCGCTGCGCAGCAGTTCGATCATTCCTCGAATAATGTCGTTTACATCCACCAACTCTCGTTGCGAAATTTCCTTCTTGAAGAGCGAGCGGATGCGGCTCATGATCTCGGCGGCTCGGGCTGCGTCCTTGACGGCTCTTGATGCAGCGGCACGTGCCTCCTCCAGATCAGGTTGATCGCGCTCAAGCCAGCGCAAGCAAGTGCTGGCGTCGGTAGCGGCGGCGGCAATCGGCTGATTCACTTCGTGGGCCAGCGAAGCAGTCAGCTCTCCCATCGTCGTGATGCGGCTGATGCGCGCGAGATCCGCCTGCGTCTGGCGCAAAGCTTCTTCGGCCTGCTTGCGCTCCGTGACGTCGCTGGAGCTGCCAACAAATTGCACTAACCTGCCAGAGGCTTCCAAAACAGGATGTCCGACACTGTGGATGTGTCTTACGGCGCCGTCTGGAAGAAGAATTCGGTATTCAGCTTCGTAGTCCGACTTTTCACTTATTGCTCGGTTGAATACTTGTTGCCACCTGGCTCGATCATCCGGATGCATGCGCTGCACTGGCTTATTCCAATCCGGAATGCCCTCATTCGGATCGAAGCCATACACGCGATACCATTCTTCGGATAGATGCGATGCGCGTCTTTCAGCTACTGCCCAGACCCAACTCCCCGTGTGTGTGAGCTTCTGCGCTTCCGCCAGATAGGCCTCGCTGTGTCGCAGCTTCTCCTCAGCCCGCCTGCGTTCCGTCACGTCCATCACGGTACCCACGTACTCAACGAGGCCGCCTGATGGATTGAAAACGGGGTGAGCTACTACGTGGATATCTCTGAACTCGCCGCCGGGATGGACGATTCGATAATCCGTCTCGAACCCTGCTTTCTCACGCTCTGCCGTCTCGACCGCCTCCCTAAACATGGCTCGATCATCGGGATGGATGCGCTGATAAAACGTCTCAAATCGCGGTCGTCCACCGTGCGGATCAAAACCTAATACGCGGTAGCATTCCTCGGACAAGTACCTAATCTCGCCCAAGGCAGGTATCGATGCCCAGCTGCCAGTGTGGCTGAGCCTCTGCGCTTCGGCTAAGTATGCCTCGCTCTCCCGAAGTGTCTGTTCCGCCTGTTTGGCTGCGGTGACGTCCATCACCGCTCCCACGAACTCTCCGCTGCCCGATTCATCGCTTAAGGCACGAGCCACAACGTGGACATGCTTGACGGAACCATCCGGCATCAGCAAGCGATATGAATGCTCAAACCCCTTGCCATCCTGTGTCGCGCGTTCAATTGTCTGTTGCACGAGCGCCGCGTCTTCCGGATGAACCCGCTGGAGAATAAGTTCTACGGTCGGTATTGTGGTTCGGTCGTATTGGAAGATTCGAAAAGTTTCCTCTGACCAGATGATCTCGCCGTTGGAAGGTTTCCAGCCGAAGCTGCCGGTGTGGCTCAGACGCTGCGCCTCGGCCAGGTAAGTTTCGCTCTGGCGGAGCGCTTCCTCGGCCCGTTTACGTTCGGTCTTTTGTATAGCTTCACGCAGCGCACGCTGCACTGACGGCACAAGTCTCGATAAACTCGTCTTCAGAACGTAATCGGTTGCGCCAAGTTTGAGCGCTTCAATCGCCACCTCTTCGCCCAGGGTTCCGGAAACAAAGATGAACGGCACGTCCGGGCAAAGTTTTATAGCAATCTTCAGTGCTGAAATGCCGTCGAACGACGGCAAACTGTAATCCGCCAGAATCAGGTCAACTTCGCCTTGCTTGAGGAGATCCAGCAGTGAGGCCTGAGTGTCGACCCGTGTTATTTCGCAGACTATGCCTTCTGTCTCAAACAGATCCTGAATCAGCCCCGTGTCCTTAGGATCATCTTCGACAGATACAATCCGCAATGGGTGCCGCATGCTTTTTCCTCACGATACTCACTTTCTTACGCTGCCTGGCGGGGGCTCATTGATGATCGCCCAGAAAACGCCTAGTTCCTTGATGGCATTCACAAACTCATGAAAGTCAACTGGCTTTACTACGTACGCGTTCACGCCGAGTTTGTAGCTTGCCACCATATCCTTTTCCTCTTTCGATGAGGTGAGCACAACTACAGGAATCATTCTCAGCTCCCCATCGGACTTAATTTGCTTCAAGACCTCCAATCCATCGACCTTGGGCAGTTTCAGATCGAGCAGCATGACTGCAGGGTTGCCGCTGGAGCGCGTCTTGTATTCCCCACGGCAATACAAGTAATCGAGGGCCTGTTCGCCATCGCGAGTAACAACGACCTCGTTGGCAAGGTTGTATTCCTCAAGGGCCGTCAGAGTAAGCTCCACGTCTTTGGGGTCATCTTCAACCATCAAGATACGCCCCAGTTTGTTCATGCTGTCCATAATTGTCCTTGCGGTCTCGGAGCCGAAAAATAGAAAGTCGCACCGCTATCAACCATGCCCTCGGCCCAGACCTTCCCTCCGTGACGATGTATGATGCGCTGCACCGTCGCCAGTCCAATGCCGGTGCCTTCAAATTCATCCGATCGGTGCAGGCGTTGAAACACGCCAAACAATTTGTTTACGTACTTCATGTCGAAACCGACTCCGTTGTCCCTTACGAATACTACCAGTTCATTTCCGTTTCCCTCGGAGCATCCGATCTCGATCTCGGGCTGCGTGCGCGTGCGCGTGAATTTAATCGCATTAGAAATAAGATTCACCAGCACAAGCCTTAGCATCGAACGGTCTCCATAGAAATCGGGCAGCGCACCGATTTTCCAGACAATGTTGCGTCCATCTGTATCCTGCCGAACTTCGGTAAGAGCGTCTCTTACCAGCTGCGCCAGGCTTACCCGCGTCTTCTGCGTTTCAGCCCGCCCGATTCTCGAAAAAGCCAGGAGATCGTCAATCAGATTGCCCATACGCTTCGCTGACTCCAGCATCATCAAGATGTAGTGATTACTCTTTTCATCCAACCCGGAGGATGCCTTTTTTTGAAGCAGCTCAGTATAGCCAGCTATGTGGCGAAGGGGCGCACGCAGGTCATGCGAGACGGAATAGGCAAACGCCTCCAGTTCCTTGTTGATGGATTCGAGCTCCGTAGAGCGCTTGGCGAGTTCCTGATTGAGACTCTCAATTTCTTGCTCCCGACGCTTGCGCTCCGTGATGTCATTGTTGGTCTCCAGGATGGCAACGGCTCGCTCCTGCTCGTCACGCCGCAAGGACCACCGGCTGGCCACGACCATCTGGGTTCCGTCTGCTCTCGTCTTCCTGAGTTCGCCCTCCCAACGGCCGGTCCGCAATAATTCCGCACGGATGTCATCGATTGGTGCCGGGAAACCAGTTTGCAGGAGGTGTTGAGAATTCCTTCCTATCGCATCCTCGGCCGTCCATCCGTACAACTCCTGTGCCCCACGATTCCAGTAAGTAATGACATCGCTCATGTCACGAGCGAAAATCGTGTCATGGGTGAGATTGAGCAGGCTGGCCTGCTGCGTTCGTTCCGCCACTTCGATTTCGAGCTTGTCGCGAGCTTGAAGAAGCTCTGCTTCGACGCGGCGCCGAACGGCAGCGAACCAGGTGAGAAGTAACGCAAAAAGCACAAAGATAGAATAGTACGGGAGCTCAGAGCTCTTAACGTAGAAGCTGTAGCGGGGCTCAGTCAAGAAGTAGTCGAAGGCCAAACTTGAAAGAACAACCGCAAGAAGCGCAGGCCCGGTGCCTGCGTACCAGACGGTTACGGCAATTGCAAACAGGAAAAGCGGCACTTCCACGTTGCGGAAACCGTAACGTTGTGCCAGAAGCGCCAAGCCCAGGGCAATGGCGGAGGAAACCGCTGCAAGGCCGTAGCGCAGAACAGGAGAGTGAGCAAACTGCGATTGTAGTTTCGGTCGGGCCATGGTTCGCCTCACATCCACGCGTGGCGTCTTAAGGGATATCTTACGACTCTATGGTTCAGGAGCTTGGTCCGCAGATTCACGCGATCAGCGACGAAACGCACCGCAAGATTCATGCTCTGCTTACCGATCACCAAAAGGAATTGGAAAAGGCGATGCAGCAACGCGAGTATGATGGTCGAGAAAACAGGTGATCTGCTGCGCATGCATTCTGGAATCCGGGCCGAGTCGGCGAGCGGATACGATTCCCGGCAACGGATGAATCCTCATATGCTCGCCTAATCACACCGCGCCGCACACACCGGAGATCGGAGACGTAATCCTCTTCTCTGGTGATGGTGTGGCGCACTCGCTGAACAGACCCAAGGCAATCATAACGGCACAGGGAGGTAGCAGAGCCCACATCCTGAGATGTGACGCCGCCATTCCGGACAGCCCTGCGCCGAGCAGAAATCCCGACCATACGCTTGCGTCAATTCGAGCGCGGGCGAGATAGGAATCCCCTGAGCCTTGTCCTTCCGTCAGAGGTTTCCGCCCAGCGGCTGCAGCCAGATTGCCGCCTATCCTGTTCAGCGTGCCAGTCACGAACGTGAGACTCACCGATTCTGCGCCAACCTTAGCCAATGCGGGATTCATCATCCCCATAGCCAGGCTGAGTAGCGCGATTTCGGCAGGCGCATTCCACAGGCCGTGCCGTTCAAGACCAGCAACGGTCGCAAGCACCCCTGCAATCACACCGAAGATCAGGCGATGAGAATAACGCAATCTAGATTGACTAAAGAGGTTTCCCAAGAAACTACCGGTGACAAATGACAGGACGGCTATTGCCGAAGGCAACGCGGCTAGGAGATTGCCCTGTCCGCTCTTTAGCCCGGCGAAAGTCGTGTTTCCGCTCATGAACGAAACATAGGTTCCCAGGACAAGAAGTCCATAGCCGTCCAAATAGCCGGCGACGAGGGCAAGAGAAACGGCTAATGCCCACTTTACCCGTGGCTCATCTAAGACTAGCTTCATTGCAGCTCCGGACCTCCACGAGAGAGCCTGCGATTGTCTCTCGAGGTGCGCGAACCGAGTCAAATGGTTCGCATCCTCTTGCAACGGAGAGCGATCGGAACAATCGGAGCGCGATTGATTCGAGTCCGATTAGTTAGCCTCATTGAAAAATAACTTGTTCAGCGGAACCGAGTAACCTCAGCCAAAATTGCTATTGCTCGAGAGCGGCAGATCGCGGACCCGCGTGCCGGTGGCGGCGAAAATCGCATTACAAAACGCGGCGACGAACGGCGGTACTCCCGGCTCGCCGACGCCGGCGGGCGGCGCCGAGCTCTCCGCGATGTAGACGTTCGTCTGAGCCGGAACCTCGTTGATCCGGGCCACGGGGTAATCATTGAAATTGGATTGTTGGATGACGCCGTTCTTGGCAGTGATCTCCCCGCTGCGCACGATGCTCGTGCCGAAAACCACGGCGCCTTCGAATTGCGCCCGAGTCGCTTCCGGATTGACGACAATCCCCGCGTCTACCGCTGTATCGACGCGCGGGATGCGGATCTCGCCGTCATCACTTACCTCCACTTCCACGACCGTGGCCACATAAGTCAAGAAACTCCGATGCGCGGCGAATCCAAACCCGTGACCCTTTCCGCTCTTCTTTCCGGCCCAACCGGACTTGTCGGCAACCATTTCAATGACTTTCCGCAGGCGGCCGGTTTCCCAGGGATACGTTTTGTAATCCGCACCGTAGTTCGGATACTGCACATTGGTGAAGTCCAATGTGCGCGGCGGTCCGACTAGGTCGAGCAGATACTCCACCGGATCGCGATTTGCGCGATGGGCCAGTTCATCGGTGAAACACTGAACTCCAAACGCGTGATAGATGTTGGCCACTGATCGCAACCATCCAATCCTGACATGAGCTTGCGCCGGACCATTCTCGATGCGTATGTTGGGCAAATCATAGGGAAGATCCGTCCAACCCTGTGCCAGGTGCGGCGGATCGCCATAGACAGCGTTCACATCGAAAATGGAGGTGATCGGAGGAAAGACTGATCTCTGCAGCCACGCCGTAGGCTTCCCCTTGTCGTCGACCGCTGCCTTCAAATACATCGCAGCCACGGCATTGTAATAGTCAAACTTCACGTCGTCTTCCCGCGTCCACACAACCTTTACGGGGCGGCCTAGCTTCTTCGATAAAACTGCAGCCTCCGCAACATAATCAGGTTTGGACTTTCTTCCGAATCCGCCGCCCAACAACGTGACGTGGCAAATCACGTCCCCAGGCGGAATGCCGAGTTCGGCGGAAACAATTGCCTGCGCGGCCTGAGGATTCTGGGTTGGCGCCCAAGCTGTGACTTTTCCATCCTTGAATTCCGCGAGCGCCACCAGGGGTTCCATCGGGGCGTGCGCCAGCAACGGAACGTAGTAGTCTGCCTCAAACACATTCTCGGTAGGGAACGCTTTGTCGGAGTCGCCCACGCTTCGGATAACCTTCCCTGGCTTGTGCGCTGTCTCCCGCAATTCCTTCTTGTACTCGACTGAGTCGTAGGATTCGTTTGGCCCGTTGTCCCAAGTTATCTTCAGTTTCTTGCGGCCCTGAAACGCTGCCCAGGTGTTGTCAGCAATCACGGCAACTCCGCCTAGAGGCTGGAAGGCAGCGGGAGGCTTAAATGGATCGATGCGGATGGTCTGGTGCACTCCTGCGACCTTCAGCGCCTCCTGATCGTCGAGAGTCTTTATTATCCCTCCAAAAACCGGAGGATGTTCGACCGATGCGTACACCATGCCATCCAGGCGCGCGTCCATTCCGTATATCGCTTTTCCTGTGCAGAGCTTCTCCAGGTCAACGCTGGTCATTCCCTTTCCGATATACCGCCACTCCGAGGGCTTCTTCAGCTGGAGCTGTTCTTTCTTCGGCACAGCGAGGTGCGCTGCACCCGAGGCCAGCTCACCGTAACCCAGGCGCCGGCCCGTTGCTTTGTGAACCACCTCATGCAGTTCGGTGGAACAGTCCGATGCAGCAACGTTCCACTGCAGCGCTGCCGCCTGGATCAACATCAAGCGCGCCGCAGCACCGGACTCTCGCATGGTGTCAAAGAATCTCCTTACGGATTGTGAGCCGTCCGTATTTTGGTCTCCATAGCGCTTATCGCCAATCGCCTGGTCGACCTTCACGCGCTTCCAGTCGGCGTCAAGCTCGTCTGCAAGCACGAGTGGCAAGGATGTACGGATGACTGTCCCCATCTCTGACCGGTGCGCCACGATGTAGACGGTTCCATCCTGCTGAATCCCGACAAAAAGACTGGGATGAAGGGTCGCCCTATCCGCGTCGGTCTGGCCATCCGTCGTCTGTGCGTGCGCCAGCATTGGCGGGACATACCGAACCGCGAGAATGAACGCGCCCGTCCCAAACGCGCCTTTGAGGAATCTGCGACGGCTTACATTTTCGATTTGCGTCATGCGATTTTCCCCGCTGCCAGCTTGATCGCCTGGCGAATTCGTTGGTAAGTTCCACAGCGGCAGATGTTGCCTGCCATGGCGTCATCAATTTGCTGATCTGTAGGATGGGGAGTGCTTTTTAGAAAAGAAACAGCCTGCATGATCTGACCGGACTGGCAATATCCGCACTGCGGGACGTTCAGATCCATCCAGGCTTGCTGAACCGCATGGAGTCCGTTTGCCCCAAGGTCTTCAATGGTGCGAATCTCGCCACCCGCTGCCGCGCTCACCGGCGTAATGCACGACCGGATCGCTTCGCCGTTCTTATGAACCGTGCAAGCGCCGCAGAGAGCCATGCCACAGCCAAACTTTGTCCCCGTCAACCCCAAGACGTCCCGCACGTACCAAAGCAGGGGCATGTTGGGATCGCCATCGAACGTGCGATCTATCCCGTTCACCTTGAGCTTCACCATCAGGATCTCCCCCTTTCCTTTATCAGTGAAGCATTCGACGTGCCACGTCAAATAGAAACCAATTGAAGGTAAAGCCCAGCTCACCATCAGTTTGGATCTGGTATGAGGAGGAATTTCCGTTCGACGGTGTCAGTCTTTCGACGCGGCTGTTGAGCGGCGGTCACCAGGGTCCGGCGCGAACGCATTCCGTTGCGGAAGCATGGCCCCCAGGGATGGCAACGAACTTGCTTCTATTCGGGAGCGACCGACGCTTCGCCCAAACCACGCGTTTGGTGATGGACAGGTCGTTGGAGGAGAGTCATGAAGGTCGATATCCGCTCTTATTCTCTAATTGCGGCAATAAGCGCAATTGCGTTTTGCTTTTCGGCTTCAATGCTGTTAGCGCAAGACGCTCATTTTCATAACGCGCCCCCATCGAGCAATCAATCGAAGAACCCCTACGCCGGGCAACCCACAGCGGCCGCAGCTGGCTCACGGGTGTACGCCACGAACTGCGGCGCTTGCCATGGAATTAAAGGGCGTGGAACCGGAAGCATCCCTCCACTCTCTGAAGGACCGACGCAATCAGCGTCGGACGGAGAGGTCTTCTGGTTCATCACAACCGGCGCCGCCGATAACGGTATGCCGTCTTGGGCTAGCCTACCCGAGCGGCAACGATGGCAGATTGTCACTTACCTGAAGTCCCTCAAAGGCCCGGCGTAAGTTCCACAACCCGCAAAGGATCTCAGACACTAACTCCCGAAGTAAACGATCGAGATGCCTCCAAGTCGATGTTTCTGTCCTCATAGGAGCAACGTGTTCGACCTGTGGACACGCAAGCAGAACTGTCTCCCGAGCGATCAAATATTGTTTACGAAGATTTACTTATAGTTACATCGAGAGACGAGCACGGTTGCACCTAAAATCGATTGATCGGCATCTATTGAAAAAGACATTCAGTGTCTGAGTTAGCGGTCTCATCTCTCAGGGTGAGAACTGCTGCTTTATTTCAAAGGAGAACTTACTCAATGAAACAAATAAGGTTCGCAGCATTGTTATCGATGCTCGCTCTATTGTCTTCGGTGTCCGCTTTGGCACGGGACAAGAATCAGCACTCGGTAGAGATTTCGGACTTCGTACAAGTCGGTGGCACACAACTGAAACCTGGCAGCTACGAGGTCGAGTGGCAAGGCACAGGTCCGGAGGTACAGGTGAATTTCGTGCGCGATGGAAAGACTGTTGCCACGGTACCTGGAACACTAAAGACGAATGACGCCCAAGTGCATCAAGACGAGATCGTGACTGACACAAGCAGTGCCAACACTAAGACGCTTAAAGAGATCGACTTCGGTCGTAACAAAGAATCGTTGGTCTTTGAGCAGAGTGGCATGTAGTTCCCTTACGATGGGCGCTCCACTTTTCGTGTTCTTAGGCGAACAGCCCTACCCCAACCGAGGCGTAGGGCTGTTTTTCTTGGGCATTTGTTCTCAAGACCGGTCTCAAGCCGTTCTCCGCCCGGATTCCTTGAGACTGAGGCGAGATAGCGCCGCCTTGATCGCCTCAGCACTGCGCTGCAAACCTTGTTGTTCCGCGGCAGACATTTCAGGCTCGAGCACGCGACGCACACCTTCCCGGCCGACGACACTTGGCAAGGAAAGCGTGACACCGAATGTTGGGTTATAACAGCCGATCGGAATCACTGCTCCCTCGTCGCGCAATATCATCTCAGTGAGTCGGGCGGAGACCATCCCTATGCCATACTGACTGGCCCCGATACCTTCAATGACCGTGATGTTAGCGTAACGTACCTCGCGCTCGATTTCCTCACGCACCGTTTGTGGCGCTGGGCTCTCCCCAAAGAGATCCAATACCTTCCTGCCACCCACTTGCGCCGATGACCACAGGAAAACCTCCGAAGCACCATGCTCACCTAAGACGAGTGCCTCCACGTCCGACGCACTGACGTTAAGACGCTTCCCCAGGTGAAACCGGAACCGTAACGTGTCGAGAGATGTGCCCGTGCTCAGCACGCGCTCGTGTCCTAACAGACGGACTATGTCAGCCAGCGCGTCCGGTGGATCGGTTACGACCAGAATCAGCGCATCGGGAGCGAACTGGTGGATCTGGGGGACGATGTCCTGGAAGATTGCAGCATTCGCATCGAGCAAGCGGAGCCTTCCGACAGGATCGCTGCGATCGGTTGCGCCTCCACCTTTCTCGTTGACTCCGGCAGTGATCATCACCACCGACGAGCCAACCAGATCGGAATAGTCGCCGTCGCGCACCGTAATCGGGGGCGACAGGACCGTGCCGTACTGGACGTCCGTCACGACGCCCTTGGCCCGCTTTCGGTCCCGGTTAACTAGCACGACCTCGCGCGCACTTCCGCGCATAACCATCGACAAAAAGCACGCGGAGCCGACCGCGCCCGCTCCAACGATTCCGACTTTCATATCTGTCCTCCTCTTTAATTGCTTTTAATATGACTTGAGTGCAGTGCAATCGTGGCACCAAAACCTCAGGTTATTGAAAACGACGCTGCAACCAGCGACACAGCTTTTACGAAAAGCAAGAGTCCGTCAGCTGGCGGTCTCACGGCGTCAACTGTCCGACGGTCCTTGGCCTGTATTTCGACACCATCGACTCAGCCTCTACCTTATCCCAGTGAAGTCGAGTATTGGAGTGTGGAGTCACACCGGCAGCCGCATTGCTGCACAATTAACGTAGAAACGCGAGGTGCTCCATCCCTGCTCCCGGATCCACAGGAATAACTCCGGGAACGACCCAGGCCTCCAGCAGCACAATCATGACGACCAGACCCAGTAGGGTGAGCGAATACTTGATCGTATTGCGAAAGATATCGGTCTCCCTGCCAATCAATCCGGTTGCCGCGCAAGCAATAGCGATCGATTGGGGCGAGATCAGTTTGCCGGCGACACCACCGAACAGGTTAGCCGAGGTCGTGAGCACAGGGTTTATGCCTGTCTGGGTGGCGGTGACTTGTTGCAGTTTGCCAAACAAGGCAGCGGACGATGTGACTGAACCGGTCAAGAACACGCCCAACCAGCCGATTGCGGGCGAGAAAATTGGAAACAATTTGCCTGCGTAAGAGGCGCACGCCAAGCCCAGCGTGTAAGACATCCCGGAATAATTGGCTAAGTAGCCGATGCCGACGACCGCCGCCAAAGTAACTAGCGCAAACACCAATTGGTTGCAGGTTGCTCTGAAAACCTTCAGGCCACGCGATGGGCTGATTCGCAAGATTGCTATCGTGGCGAGGGCACAAATCAACATGGCAGTCCCGGGAGCAGTAAGGAAGTCCCACCGATAGCTAGCCGGATACATTGTCGGTACGTCCACGATTGGAGCCGTGCGGTAGACGATCCCGTCCAGACCCGGCCAGTGCGGGATGTTCGAGACCCAGTGAAGCTTGTTTTCGACGAACCGAGTGAAGGCTGGCGTTCCCCAAAAACTCATAATCGACATGAGGAGCAAGTAAGGAGACCAAGCCGTCAAGACCTGGCGGCGAGTGTAGCTGGTCTTCGCGTCGCTATTGTTACTGGAATCGAATGCAAACTGCCAAATCTGCTTTGGCCTCCAGAATTTCAGGAAAACAATGAGAGATACCATCGACACGAACGAGGAAATAATGGCCGGAAGTTCCACTCCCAAGTAACGGGACACTACAAAGCACGCCACCGCGTAACTTAGGCCTGCCACCAAGGCTGCCGGCCAAACCTCAATCGTGCGTTTGAAGCCGGAGATCGCTACTAATACGAGAAACGGTATGACAAGCGCGAGAATCGCAACGTCAGAGCCGATTGTTGTCGTCATCACCCTACTATTAATGTTCGTGACTGAAATCATCATGCTGGTCGGCACACCTACCGGCCCGAAGGGTGTGGGAGGAGTGTTGGCCACCAGGCATACAACGGCGGCCGACAGAGGCTTGAACCCCAGACCAATCAGCATAGCCGCCGCAACGGCGACTGGAGCTCCTTCACCCGATACGCCTTCCAGAAAGGCAGAGAAGCAAAACGCGATGAGCAGCGCCTGCAGGCGACGGTCCCCTGAAAGGGAGGAGATCGAGCTCTGGATAATTCCAGACTGCCCGCCTTCCACGGTCAGGTTGTAGAAGAAGACGGCAGTGAGAATGATCCAACCAATCGGCCAAAGGCCACTTGCCATTCCTAGGATGGCTGCAGATATTGCGACCCGAGCCGGCATTCCATAAGCAGTGACGGCCACCAGCAGCATTAGAAGTAAGGTTAAGCTTGCAGCGACGTAGCCTTTCATGCGTTTGTAGGCCAATGCCCAGAAGAGAAAGAAAATGGGAAGAGCGGCAACCATGGCCGTGAGAATGAGGCTATGGCCGACAGCTGAATAGTTATGAAGCCAGGGCATGGTGTGTCAACAGCTTTCTGTCGGCCCATATTCTTGCGGTATGGACGGCGTGTGATTTCAACCCCGCGTGTCGTAGTGCACAATCCCTGCCAAAGATCGCTGGAGAAAAACCGCCTGTGTCAAGCATTTCGACTGGCTGAGGATACTATTCGCCGGGGAATGGTCGGTGAATCGACAGATGCGTTGAAAGTTGACACTCTTAACCAATCGCCGGTCGTGCGGAAACTCGTCTAAATCCCTCTGTAGTAACTCTGTACGAGGGGAAGATCCATTGGATCGACCAAATTCTGGCAATACGGCGGTTTCTTGAGAAGGGCCGTCGTTGGCATTTGGATTGCACCTGGGGTGGTGGAAGGTGGTTGCAACACAGTGCTGGGATACCACTAAAATGTTCGTCAGACCGGGAGAGGAGAAAACCGAGATGAACAGTAACTACATGTTTCTTTGTGGAGTGATGTGGTGCAAGTTCGGACAGCAAGAGGCAGGCAAGGAGCTGCTAAGGGCCGCGAAGTCCGCGGATCCGGACATGAGCGCACTGGCCTGGGCGATGTTGGCAAAAGGTGCGCGTCGCTTGAGCGATCTGGAAAGACAGGCGCGAACCAGTCCTCGCACGATCCTCGAGGCAAGCTTGTGTGGATGAAATCACGCGCCATCTGTATTTTCGTTTGCAGAGGAAGGAGCAGGGGAGATGAGATATAGGAAGCTGGGGAATACCGGACTCATCGTCAGCAGCGTGGCACTTGGGACGATGCAGTTCGGCGGCAAGATGAACATGGGAAACCTCGGTCAGGAGGACACAACGCGCATGGTGAAGCTAGCCCTGGACAAGGGGATTAACTTCATCGATACGGCGGACGTGTATAGCCTCGGGGAGAGCGAGACTCAGGTCGGGAATGCCTTGAAGGGCGTGAGGGACGAGATTGTCCTCGCCACCAAAGTCCGGCTCCCGATGAGCGAGAATTTCAACCGGAGCGGAGCGACCCGCGTGAACATCATGCGCGAAGTGGAGGGCAGTCTCCGACGGTTGCAGACCGATTACATCGATCTGTACCAGGTACATGGATGGGACAGCAACACGCCGCTCGAGGAGACGCTGCGGACGCTCGACGATCTTGTGCGCCAGGGGAAGGTTCGCTATATCGGACTGTCCAACCTCATGTCATGGCAGGCAGCCACTGCGGTAATGCTGCAGGAGCACCTGGGGTTGGAGCAATACGTAACGGCGCAGATGTACTACAGCCTCGTCGGTCGAAGTCTTGAATACGAGTTCCAGTCTTTCGCTGAGTATCACAACATCGGCATCCTGGTCTGGAGCCCGCTTGCCGGCGGCTTCCTCACAGGCAAGTACAGCCGCGCCAATCCTGCTCCTACCGGCACACGCTTCGCCGAAGCGGGCAATTTCGTGCCCTTCGATAAGGAGATGGGATACCGCGTGGTGGACGTGCTGAAGGAAGTGGCCGCACGGCATGACGCTAGCCCGGCCCGTGTGGCACTCTCGTGGGTGCTGGGACGGCCAGCCGTGAGCAGCGTGATCATCGCCGCCCGCAAGCCCGATCAACTGGAGGATAACATTGCTGCCGTAGACCTTCAGCTCTCGGAAGACGACACCCGACTCCTTGACGCGGCGTCTGATCCGGGCGTTCCGTATCCGAAGTGGATGGTCCTACAACTCGACACTGCGGAAGACCCTCGTTCGAAGACCCTGCATCCCGAGCGTTACGCGGATAGCGGTCCCTGGAAAGACCTCCGCCGGACCGGGTGGTCCGGCTGAGAGCTATCAAACGGTGTCGGCGGACGTCGTTTGCTGCCCCGGTGTCGTGTGTCGCTGACTGAGCGAAAATACTCCGCCAAGGACACCGACCAACAACGCAGCGATGCCCCAGAATGTGCCACTGAAGTGATCTCCGAGCAGTGCATCGAGTGAAAGAGAGCCTGGGCCGGTGAACGCAAGACTTAACGCTGCGACACCTAGCACAACGGTGTACTCGTACCCACCGTTCTGAGCGAAGAAGCCCTTCTTGATGTGCACGGTCGATGCCACGAGCATCACGCTGCAAATGACCGCGGCCCCAATCGGCGTGAGTAACCCGAGCGCCAGAAGGAGACCACCCCCGGTCTCTGCGAGGCCTGCCATCAGCGCATGGCGTCGCCCGGGCAGGAACCCGATCGTCTCGAAGAACTGACCGGTGGCCTCTAGACCTGGTCCACCGAACCAGCCAAATAATTTCTGTGCGCCGTGTGCGGCGAGTGTCAGTCCTGCAGTCAGTCGTAGAAGTAGAAGCCCGATCTCCATACGTAACCCATCCTTGTCGACATGAGATGCTTAAGGATCGTGTGTCGTCTAGTTAGACGACAGATGTCGTGCAAAAGAGCGTGGCCCCTGCGGTGCTGGACCCATGACGTTCTCGCCGCTTTGGAGAGCCGGCCGGGCGATCCCCAGCTTCTGCATCTTGTGGATCAGCGTAGTGCGTTTCAAGCCAAGTTTGGCGGCTGCGCCTTTCGGACCGCCGATTATCCAGCCGACTGTTTCCAGCGTCCGCAGAATCAGAGTCCGTTCGGAGTCGCGCAGCGTAGTTCCACCTAGCGAGACGGCAGCGCGCTGCTCAGTTTCTGCGGTGGGCAAAGGATTGGGAAGCACACCATGGTTTGAAAGGATTACGGCACGCTCGATTAGGTTCTGCAGTTCGCGGATATTCCCCGGCCACTGATATGAACTGAGCGCAGACATCGTTTCTGGAGGAATGTGTTCGATTTCCCTCCCCATCCGGCGGCCCAGAATCTCGACAAAATGCGTCACCAGGGCTGGAATGTCTTCGCGGCGCTCCCGCAATGGTGGCAGCAGGACGGGGAAGACATTCAGACGATAGTAGAGGTCGCTGCGAAATTCGCCTCGATTCACCATCTCCGTCAAATCCCGATTCGTTGCAGCCACAAGGCGCACGTCCACCTGATGAGTCCGAGTGCTGCCCAAGCGCTCGAATTCCTGTTCCTGCAATACGCGCAGCAGTTTGGGCTGCAGTGCCGATGGAATATCACCGACCTCGTCGAGGAAGAGCGTACCCTTGTCGGCCAGCTCGAAGCGGCCGATCTTTTGCGCTATGGCTCCGGTAAACGCGCCCTTCTCGTGGCCAAAGAGCTCACTTTCCAGCAGATCCAGTGGAATGGCAGCACAATTCAATCTTACAAAAGACCGCCCGCACCTTGAGCTGATGTTGTGAATCGCTTGTGCGATGAGTTCCTTGCCGGTGCCGGTTTCTCCCTGGATCAACACGGTGGAACCTGTCGTCGCGACGCGTTCGACTTGTTCGAGCACCGCTTCCAGCGCAGGACTATTGCCTATGATCTGCTCGAATCTGCGCTCATAAGAAGCTTGATCACTGGTCCGTAATATCTCGGTAGCTGCCACAGAGAACCCCCTCGTGCCCCACGCACGCATTTTATTGGGCTCAACACTCAAGAGCTGCTCGGACACTTTCGAGCAGGGCTTCATCGTCGAATGGTTTTGCCATGAACTCCACTGCGCCTGCTCTTAAGGCCTGCATCCGCATTTTCTCGTCCCCATGTGCCGTGATGAAGATGGTCGGAATCCTGCACTGATCAGCGTTGAGCTTGGCCTGCAATTCCAGGCCGGACATTCCCGGCATGCGGATGTCCGCAACCAGACACCCAACCTCGTTCTGCTGGCCGGACTTCAGGAACTCCTCCGCTGAGGCGAACGCTTGCGCCGGCAGGCCGGCAAATTTCATCAAGCCCTGCAGTGCGCTGCGCATCAAATCATCGTCATCAACAATTGCCACCATTTTCCCCTTCTTTCGGACGACCATGATGCAACCTTAGCAGCGCCATCAAAAGGGCACAATCATGCCTTGGTGGTGGCGGAATCATACTTTGGTATACCGGCTGTAGGATCGACTGAGTGCGTCATCTTGGGCACCGGTTGACGGGCACGTGAAATGAAAACATGCGCCGCACGGAGAATTCTCGCCAGCCCACATGCGGCCTCCATGAGACTCAACGGTGGTACGGCTGATGGAGTACGGCTGGATATCCCCTTCGGTGCCATTGGGCTTCGTGGTAAAGGACGCATTGGATGCTTGAGAAATTGACGGTTTCGCTGCAATAGCTCAATTTAAATACAATATCTTCTAATGCTGTCGCATCCTGCACAGCGGACAGATAAACCATGACGGGCTGGAAGATTCCACCCCTGATCCTTCGACATGTAGTTTGGCGCTACGGGCTCGCGTTTCTTTCCGTTGGAGTCGCGCTCGCGGTGGCGTTGCTTGTCGGGAGGGGTTTCGATGTTCGCGGAGCACTCTTCCTTACCGCTGTTGCTCTAACAGCCTGGTTTGGTGGGATGGCCCCGGGCCTCACTGCCTTACTCCTTTCAGTTCTTAGCCTCGGTTATTTTTTTCAGCCGCTGGTTCCTTACGTCAAGCTCGCGGGGATTCGTGTGCCCTATCGTGTTCTCTCCCTGACATTCTTTGCATCGCTGGCGCTTGTAGTGTGCTGGCTCAGTGCCTCGCGACGGAGGGCGGAGGAAGCGCTGCGGGAGAGCGAGCAACGCTGGCGGAACCTTACCGAAGCGTTGCCGCAGTTGGTGTGGGGTGCCCGCCCGGATGGCGCGTGCGACTACTTTAGCGCACAGTGGACACACTATACCGGAGTCAGCGAGAGCGCCTTACTCGGCTGGCGCTGGATGGACACACTGCATCCGGATGATCGCGAGCCTACCCGGCAATTCTGGATGGAATCGGTAGCGGGACGACACCCCTATGACGTGGAATACCGTGTTCGCCGGAGCGACGGGACGTACGGTTGGTTCAAGACGCGCGGGACACCCATCCGGGATACCGAAGGAAGGATCGTGAAATGGTTCGGTACGTGCACTGACATCAGCGACCGGAAGCGGGCGGAGCAGGTCCTGAAGGAGCGCGAAGCGGAACTGCGCCAAGCCCGTGACCTACTCGAGATCAAAGTCATGGAACGGACCAAAGAAT
>PMUM01000403.1 GCA_003166855.1 Acidobacteriaceae bacterium
TGTCGAGGTGAATCCAGGGAGTATCTTCAGCGAATTCTTTCAGGAACATGGCAGCGGTGATGGCGCCGCCCCAGCGTCCGCCCGAGTTGACGATGTCCGCGATGCCCGACCGAATTTGCTCTTTGTATTCATCATCCAGCGGCATGCGCCACATCTTTTCGCCGGCTTTCGCGTTCGCGCTGTGGAAACGGTTGTACATATCGTCGTCGTTGGCGAAAATTCCAGCGTTGTTGTAGCCGAGTGCGACCACGACCGCGCCGGTCAGGGTGGCAGCATCGACCAGATGTGTGCAGCCGAGTTGGCGCGCGTAGAACAGGCCGTCAGCCAGGACAAGGCGGCCTTCAGCGTCAGTGTTGATGATCTCAATGGACTTGCCCGACATGGCAATCTGCACGTCCCCGGGCTTCTGGGCTTTGCCGGAGGGCATATTCTCCGTCGCACATACGATTCCGATGACTTTGACTTTCGGCTTCAGGAGCGCGATGGCGCGCATCGCGCCGATCATAGTTGCACCACCAGCCATGTCGTATTTCATCTTCTCCATGCCGTCGGCGGGCTTGATTGAGATGCCACCGGTGTCGAAGGTAATTCCCTTCCCCACCAGACCTAGCACCGGCTTCTCGGGTGCGCCCACGGGCTCGTAGCGCATGACAATCAGCGCGGGCGGTTCGTCGGAACCTTGCGCCACACTCCAGAATGCGCCCATCTTTAATTCTTTGATCTTATCGGTGCCGTAGACTTCGCACTTCAAACCGACTTCCTGCGACATCTTCTTGGCGCGATCGCCCAGGATCGTGGGTGTCATGCGATTGGAAGGTTCATTCACCAAATCGCGCGTGAAATTCTGCGATTCGCCGATCACCTGCGCCTCGTTCGCCGCCTTTTCGAGGGCAGATTTGTCTCCGCTGGTAACGATGGTGAGCGCGTCAATCTTCTGATCTTTGCGGTCGCTGCGGTAGTAGTCGGGGTCGAAGTTGCCCACGTGGGCACCTTCCACAATGGCGCGGACAGCCTCTTCCGCGGGAATACCGGGCGGAGCGATGAACGCAAAGCTGCGAATTCCACGCGACTTGAGCGCGCGGACCGACGCGCCTGCGATTCGGCGCAGATCATAACTCGATATCTTCTTCGCACTGCCGCCCGAAACCAGAAGCAGGCGCTTTGCCATCAGGGTGACTGGCCGGTGCATCAGGTTCGTCTCGAACGGCTTGCCCGTGACTTCGCCGCTTGCCAGCAGATCGGCAGCGACCGACTGCACCGCCGGATCGTTGGTGGCAACTTTGAGTTGCGGCTTCTTGTCTTTCTCTTTGACATTGGGCGCGGGCTCAGCGTGGTCGAGCACCACGGCGACCAGTGATTCGGTTTCCAGTTCAGCGGGCGTAGAGAGAGAAATGGTCGTTTTCATAGTTTGAATATTGGAAATTAGAGTTGTGGCCTGACCATCCAGTATCGTCGGCGGACGGGGAAAAGCGCAAGCCGACAACGTCCGGTATTGCATCCCCGGACACCGCGAAGTCGCGTAGGTATAGCCCGCCCTTACTTCCTAGGATGCGAAATAGCGAAGACCGAGGACGCGACGAGAAACTTGCCTTGATCGGTGTTCACCAGGTCCAGATCGAAAGAGTAATCGTCTTTCCCGGGAAAAACTCGCGCCCTGAAGTAGTAGATCTTGCCCTCTTCCGCGGTGAAGTTGGCCATCGCAAAGGCTCGGGACCGCACTTCCAGCGCTGATTGCCAGTTGATGCAGAGATGGTGTTCACCGGGATCTGCGGCGAAGAACAAATACGAGTTGCCGCGATTGGCGCCCATCCATGTGCCATCCATGCCCACTTTCGTCAAGGCCATACTCACGTTGGCAAGAAATGTATTCCCGTGGCCTGTGCACTCGGAGCACTGTCCTAGATCTTCGACCACGTAGACCAGCGCTTTGCCCGGCTCAGGTTGGGGCGCCGGGTGCTGGGTTGCGTCCGGTTTCACGCTGAACTTAACGTCTTTAGGGCCACAGGCAGATTCTGCCGCGGCGATGGCGGCTTGGTCCTGGGCAAAAGCGGAGGCAGCGAAGAGGATCAGAACGAGAGCGGCTTTCATGACGTTCCTCCATTGGCATGTGCGGCATAGCGGGCTACGCGAATGCGGCATGCTCAGCCGATTCCGATGATAAGTCAGCAGTCGATTTCGCAATCTATAAATATGGTCAAAGTTTGTAAAAAATGGCCTACCCGCGAGGGCTGCCGCGAAGAATCGTTGAACAAGTTTGCTACCTGAAACGTACTGTCAGACGTCATGAGGAAGGGCGCCCAAGATGGCGGCATTCGTGCGCCTGCGCTATGATTCAAAGCCGCAGTCCATACAGGTGAGGTTTTTCATGCAGATCCGCTGGAAGATTGTCGTTTTGATTGCCGCGTTGGCGCTAGGATTCACCGCACTCATGAGCCGGAAGACGGCGACCGCAGCCGCCCCGCAAGCAGCGGTTCCAACTGTCAAAGCTCCTCCCGCGGCCAAGAGCGCCAAGGATGCTCCATCCTCAGGAATCTCTATTCCCGACACCACGCTGGCCATCAACTCCGACAAACCCATGTCGGAGCGCGTCGTGCATTATGAGATCGACGCCAAGTACAACGCCGACAAATACATCGTCGACGCGACCGAGGTGCTTACTTACCACAACCTGACTGGGCAGGCGCTCGACCACTTCCCTTTCCACCTCTATCAAAATGCTTTCCAGCCCAAGGCAACGTTCGTGCGTGACTCCAAACTCATGGGCAGCCGCGACACTTCCTACGCGACTTGGGAAGACAAGTTTTACGGCTCGGAAGACATCAAGAGCCTCGAAGTGGTCGGCCAGGGCGATCTGACTTCGCAGTTGCAGTACATTGCTCCCGACGATGGCAACAAAGACGACAAGACAGTAGTTGACCTCAAGCTCGCCAAGCCCATCGCGCCGGGCGCCTTTGTCCAGTTCAAGATCGCGTTTCAAACCAAGTTTCCCGAAACCCAGGCACGCTCCGGGTGGAAGCGCGACTTCGTACTCGGCGGTCAATGGTTCCCCAAGGTCGGCGTGTTTTGGCACGGAGCCTGGAATTGCCACCAGTATCACAACACGACCGAGTTCTTCGCCGACTTCGGCGTGTATGACGTGAAGCTCACCGTGCCGGCCTATGAAGTCGTGGGCGCCAGCGGGCTGCAGGTCGACGAAAAGAGCAATTCCGACAACACCAAGACCGTGACCTACCACGGCGACGACATCCACGACTTCGCCTGGACGGCCAGCCCGCGCTACAAAGTACGGGAGAGCACGTATCCATCCCAGATGGGACCGATCAAGCTACGCTTCCTGATGCAGCCCGCGCACTGGAGCCAGGCAGAGCGGCACGAGAAGATCACGCGCGATACGCTCGACCGCTTCGAGAAGTGGTATGGGCCGTATCCTTATAAGACGCTGACCGTGGTCGATCCCGAACCCGACTCGGCGGCTGGAGGCATGGAATATCCAACCTTTATTACTGGCGACTCGAGCTGGTTTATGCCGGACGGCTTCCACCTAGTGGAGTTGGTGGTGGAGCACGAGTTTGGACACCAGTACTGGTACGGCATGGTGGCCACCAACGAATTTGAAGACGCCTGGATGGACGAAGGCATCAACAGCTACACCGAAGTCAAGGTTATGGATTCGATTCTGGGCAAGAACACATCAGTGGTCAATATGGTAGGCGCGACGGCTGGCGAGCGCGAAGTTCAGAGGCTCAGCTACATCGGCGTGGCCGATCGCGACCCTATGGCGCAAAAGGCTTATGACTACTCCACTTCTGGCTCGTACGCCGGCGTCACCTATGGCAAGACCGCCAGCGTGCTGCTCACCCTCGAAGGCATCGTCGGTGAAGAGACGATGGCGAAGGCGATGCATGCGTATTTCATGAGGTACCGCTTCACCCACCCCACGAAGGAAGACTTCCTCAAGACCATTGAGGAAGTGTCCGGCAAAGACCTGCGCTGGTACTTCGACCAGGCCGTATACGGGTCGCAGGTCATGGACTACGAAGTGCTCAACGTGAATTCTTTCCCCGTGAACTGGTACGAAGAAAAAAAAGATAAAAAGGACGCGAAGAAAGGCGCGAAGGACGACACGCTTTACCAGTCCTACGTCACGCTGCATCGCAAAGAAGACTTCGTCATGCCGGTCGAAGTCGAGATCACGTTTGATAACGGCGAGAAGGTTCGCGAACACTGGGATGGAAAGAGCCGCTGGACACGCTTCGGCTATCAGAAAAAGGCGAAGGCCGTGTCGGCGGAACTTGATCCCGACCATACCGTGCACATCGACCGCAATGATTTCAACAACAGCTTCGTAGTCGAACCCAACAGCAAACCGGCACACAAAATAGCGAACTATTGGCTGTTTATCGCCCAATTCCTGAGCCAGGCCCTGGGGTGGTGGGCGATATGAGAAGAGTCGCCTCCGCCGATTTTGATGCGTCTTCTTCGGACAATATCGATTCGCAGGTTGCATTGAGGATAATTACGCATGAGTGACAATAAAGGTCTCTTAAGCAGCGGCTTGGGCATGGTATTGCGCAACAAGCGTTATATCGTCTGGTTCTATGTGCTCAATCTCTTTCTCGGCTTGTTCGGTACGGTCGCGTTCGTCAACCAGGCCGGAACGATTTTGGACCACAGCCTGCATTCTGAGCGCCTGCTGCACGGCTTTTCGCTGACAGTGCTTATCGACATGTTTGCGCGGCCAGAGTTCGGGCCGACCATCGCTTCCCGCGGGCCAGCAATGTTCTTTGCGGTACTCTTCCTGGTCGCGAGCGCGTTGTTTCTGCCCGGCGTGTTTTTGGGATACGCCTCAACGTACCGCCTGCCGCGCGAGGATTTTTTTCGCGCCTGCGGGCGGAATCTGTGGCGGTACATCCGGCTGATGATTGTGGCCGGCATCGTGATGGGAATTGTGACAGGCTTGCTGTTCGCTCTGCACGGTTTTCTGGAGCGCAAAGCGGCGGAGAGCACCAACGAACTGCTTCTGCCCGAAGTTCAGTTCATCGGACTGTTCATCATTTTTCTGATCATGACCATCTTCCGCATCTGGTTCGATCTCGCCGAGGCTGACATCGTCCTGAGCGATCAGCGCGCGGTGCGCAAGTCCATTGCAACTGGGTTCCGGTATACGTTCGGCGGCCTGGGCCGTCTGCTTGGGAGTTACGTGCTGGCGACGATGGTTGCGGCGATTATCCTGCTGGGCGGCATCTGGATGTGGATGAAGATCGTGGCCCCCGAAAGTGTAGTCGGGGCATTCATCGTCGCCCAACTCATCTTGCTTCTGTTGTTGATCCCGCGCTTCTGGCAGCGGGGCGTCGTTGTGTCGTACTGGCAGCAGAAGATGATGGTTCCGGTCGCTCAGGTGTTTCCGCTTGAGCCTCAGCCGGTCTCGGTAGCCGTGGTTCCTGAGCCCGCTCCGGTGGCACCGAATGCTCCGCCGGCAACGCAGGGATACTGAGGTTCTCCGAAGGGTCACAGCAAGACGATGGTGATGCCCTGGTTGCGTCGGCCGAGGTCGGCATCGCTCTTCAATGCCGACTCCTTCTGCAATAAACGCCACGTCGCGTCGTCGGTCTTCGACCAGTCTTCTCCGAAAATGCACCCGCGAATCTGCCCGCCCTCACTCAGTTCGTGCAAACGCCTCTGCACTGCGATTCGGATGTCACCGCCGGCGCCGGTCGATCCGTACCCGTGGACTACCTTAAGAAGAGAATGCCGCTCTTGGCGCGCAAGCGCAATCGCCCGGTCCAGCCGTTGCAAGGCCTCTTGAACCGACGGCATATCGGACTTGAGGTTTACGGTCTTGATGGAATCCTCGGATTGGGGGTGGCTATTTTCTGTTGCTTCCCCGCGCCACCGCTTCCCGGGCTTCTTTATCTGCGGTGCGGCGGCGTTCGGTCTCGCGCTTGTCCCAAAGCTGCTTGCCCTTGGCCAAGGCCAACTCAACCTTTACCCTGCCGTTCTTGAAGTACATCCGGGTCGGGATCAAGGTTAAGCCCTTCTGTTGGGTCTTCCCGATCAGCTTGCGGATCTCCTCGCGATGCATCAGCAGCTTGCGGGTGCGCAAAGGAGCATGGTTAAAGATGTTGCCGTGCTCATAGGGGCCGATATGGGCGTTCAGGAGCCAGACTGCATCGTCCTTCACTAAGCCGTAGGAGTCCTTCAGGTTGGCGAGACCGCCCCGGACGGACTTGACCTCGGTCCCGGTAAGAACCACGCCAGCCTCAAATTTTTCCAGCAAGAAGTAGTTATGTGAAGCGATCCTATTAACGGCGGCGTCCCGGTCCCCGGAGGCGGTCGGGTCGCGGCGCGGGGCTTTCTCCGGGTTAGGCTTGGTCTGGTGGGTGGATTGGCGGGCCATGGGGTTATGGAATAGTTATCTTAGCGCATGATTCGGCTTCCGGCTTTCGGCTGCCGGAGTTCGGGCGTCCGAGGTCAAAAAGGCGGGCACCAAGGTCCGGAAGCCGGAGGGGCGGGAGGCGAAAGCCGGGAAGACCCGTTAGGCCTACGACCAAAGAGTGTAACTCCCGTGTGCACAAGCACTTCGGGAGCTGGAAACGGCGATGCTATAATCGCCTCACCGAAAGTTTTTTTCGTATATTTGGAGTGGATTTTCCGCGCAAGAATCCAAAGGGACTGCGCCGAAGCGTGGAAAAACTGCTTGCCCGGCGAACACTGTAATAAAGAGGATCATCTCGTGAGGAATATCGAATGAGACGCCTGATGCGCCCGGCACTACTGCTGTTGCTGGTCGCGATTGCCACGCTTCCCGCCATCGCCGACAAAGTCAAAGATCTCTACGCCAAAGGTCAGGACGCCGAGGCTCGCCAACACTACGAGGTGGCCTATGGTTTCTTCAAGCAGTGCTACGACCTCAAGCCGAAAGATCTGCGCTATCGGGCCGCTTTCGAACGCGTCCGTTTTGAAGCGGCGGCCTCGATTGTCCACAACGGGCAGAAGCTGCGCGAAGACGGCAAACTCGACGAGGCCGTCGCTGAGTTTCAAAAAGCGCTGGCTATCGATCCGTCGCTGTTCATCGCCAAGCAGGAACTGAACCGTACTTTGAAGATGATCAACGACCTGCGGAATCCTCAGCCGCAGGCCGCCGGGCCGCCGGCTGGCCTGGAGCGCAGGATTCACGATGCAGCCGGGCCGGTCGAACTTGCTCCTATCTCGAACATCCCCATCACGGTCAAGCTGACCGACAAATCCGACACCGTTTATCGAACGATCGGCCAACTGGCCGGAATCAACGTGCTGTTCGATCCCGATTACACTCCTAAACAGATCAAGGTCGAGCTGAACGGAGTCACGCTGGAAGAGGCGCTGGAGATCACGGCGCTGGAGTCGAAAACCTTCTGGCGGCCGGTCACCCTGAATACGATCTTCGTCGCGACCGACAATCCCGCCAAGCGCAAGGAACTGGAACAGAGCGTCCTCAAGACTTTTTATCTTACGAATCTCTCGGCTCCCACTGAACTGCAGGATGTGGTGAATGCAATTCGCGCCGTGCTGGATGTGCAGCGCGTGCAGCAGTTGCTCTCACAGAACGCCCTGGTTGTGCGCGGGACCCCTGATCAGATCGCGCTGGCGGAAAAACTCGTGGAAGATCTGGACAAGGCGCGTCCGGAAGTCATCGTCGACATCGCGGTCATGCAGGTCAGCAAAGACAGGTCGCGCACGCTGGGACTGAGTCCGCCGACCAGCGCCACCATCACCCTGCAGGACAACATCAACACGACCACGACCACCACCACCACCACGGGCACTACGACTCCGACGACCGGCACGGGAACGTCTGGGATCAACCTGAACACGCTGGGCAGCCTGAACGCCACGAACTTCCAGGTCGTCATTCCCTCCGCCAACCTGTCGGCGGTGATGAATAACAGCGACACCAAACTCCTTCAGAATCCGCAGATTCGCGCTCTGGATGGCCAGAAGGCTTCGCTCAAGATCGGCGACCGCGTGCCGGTTGCAACCGGATCGTTCCAGCCGGGCATCGGCGGCGTCGGTATCAACCCGCTCGTGAATACGCAGTTCCAGTATCTCGACGTCGGCGTGAATATCGAAATTACGCCCCACGTGCACTCCAATGGCGAAGTCACACTGAAGATCAGCATGGACGTTTCGGCCGTGACCGGCCAGTCCAACATCGGCGGCATCAGCCAACCCATCATCGGGCAGCGTAAGATCGAGCACGAAATTCGTCTCCGCGATGGCGAAGCCAATTTGCTGGGCGGGATCATGGAAGACCAGCAGACGAAATCACTGGCCGGGATTCCGGGATTGGCGCAGATCCCGATTCTGAGGTACCTGTTCGGTCAGACCACCCAGGATCATTCGGAAAACGAAATCATTTTTGCCATCGTGCCTCACATCATCCGTGGCACCGAAGTGAGCGAGATCAACCAGCGGGCCATCGATATCGGCACCTCGACCACGATCGAGTTGCGCCATTCGAGCAGGCCCCAGGCTGCTCCGGCTCAGGCGCCATCGCAACCCGCCACGCCGTCGATACAACCGGCGCCAACCACGCAGCCGCCAGCACCGAACGCTGCTCCGACCGGCACTGCCAGCTTCCTCTTTGATCCGCCCACTATTCAGGCGGCAAAGGGCGGAACGTTTATGGTGAACCTGCTGCTTTCCGGCGCTCAGAATGTGCACTCCGTGCCGGTGCAGTTGAACTACGATCCGAAAATGCTGCAACTGGTCAACGTGTCGAATGGCGGCTTTCTCTCGCAGGATGGCCAGATCGTAACCCTGGCTCATCGCGAAGACGAAATGGTCGGACAATCGCAGATTACGGCCTCGCGGCCACCCGGCGTGGGGGGAGTTTCCGGGCAGGGTGCTGTCGTAACGCTGACGTTCCAGGCAAAAACAGATGGGCAGACTCCCCTGACCATTACTCGAGGCGGAGCACGCGACCCCGGCTTGCAGGCCATCACGGTCAACGGGGCGCAGGCGTCAGTCACGATCCAGTAGAAGCCTTTGGGCGGCCTCATTTGGGTGGCCGCCGTTGCGTGGCTGCTTTGGGGTGGCGCAGCGCTTTCAGCGCTGCGATCAAGCGTTTTTTCTGTTAGGGCTTTAGAGAGCGCGTGAGANNGTAAGTGCCGGGTAGGATGGGATGAGAGAGCGAGTCCCGAAGGGACGACACCAGTTCTCACGCATACTCTTTAGCCCCTGAGGAAAGTTTTCATCCACTCCGAAGACGTTAATGGGGTGTGAGAGCTGAGAGACAGAGCTTAGACAATGACAGTTCCTAGATTCCATCACGGGCCGAACGCGAAGCCTGAGCGGGGTTTCACGCTCATGGAGTTGATCATCGCGACGACCATCATGTCGATTCTCACGCTGATGGCTTTGCCCCTGGCGCGGGTCACGATTCAACGCGAGAAAGAAAAAGAACTCCGTCAGGCGTTGTGGGAAATGCGCGACGCCATCGACCGCTACAAAGATGCCGCCGACCTGAACATGTTTCAGACCAAGGTGGACGCCCAGCACTATCCCCCTACGCTTGAGGAACTGACCAAGGGAATTGAAGCGCAGGGTGGCAAGAAGATCCGCTTCCTGCGTTCTATTCCTGTAGACCCCATGACCAAGAGCAAAGAGTGGGGCATGCGCTCGATGCAGGACGATCCGGACTCCGATTCCTGGGGCGGACAAAGCGTGTTCGATGTCTACACCAAGTCGGAAGGTACCGCGCTCGACGGCACGAAGTACAAGGACTGGTAAATGCTGGGGAACGTGAACAATCTGGGGCACACCGCGAGCAGATTGAGAGATCATGCGTCCCTGCGCAAGTTTGCCCGCAGCCGAAAGCGGAACAATGCCAGCGGATTCACGCTGCTGGAGATGATGATTGTCATCAGCATCATCATCATTTTGATGGCGGTCGCGATTCCGAATTACAACCGCACCGTCATCCAATCGCGCGAGTCAGTTTTGCGATCCAATTTGAGCACTCTACGTAGCGTCATCTCGCAGTACACCCTCGACAAGCAGAAGGCCCCCCAGTCGCTCGACGATCTCGTCCAGGCCGGCTATCTGCGGCAGATTCCAGTAGATCCCATGACCAAGGAGACCAACTGGGAAGTGGTGCAGGAAGACGTGATGATGGCGGTTGACCAGCAGGAACCCGGAATCACCGACGTGCACTCGGCCTCGAGCGGCGTCGCAACCGACGGAACGGCCTACAGCACCTGGTGACCTGAGTTGGCGGACGGCCCAGCTTTGATTTTTCCGAAAGAGGCTCGGCAACGGAAACACTTACAGTCGTTACGCATAGCTGGTCGAAAACAAACATTCCCTCATCGACAAGCATTTTGAGTGCAAAGGCTGTTCTCGACAGTCACCTTGTGCTTTATGGTTCCGAGTGATATTCAATACCCGGGGAGTAAGAATGCTACCAAGTCGGGGCATCTCCGGGAGGACCGGAGGCTGCCCCTTCGCTGACAAACTGCTCGGGTTTGGCGGGGATTATTCCTTAACTAGTGGTCGCGGTGCTCGTCGTCGTTAAGCCTTTTTACTTTGTTCACTTCGAGCGAGCGATCGTCTTCGTGCAATCGCGCGTTGATCTGAACATGATGCCCCTCATGCTCTCGTATCGCTTCTGTGTTTTGCACCCGGTAGCGTGTTTTGTCCCGGTCATCTTCCACCACGTAATTGTCGCCATCTTTTCGAACGTAGCCTCTCACGGTCGTCTTTCTAACGCGGTGTGAGGTTGCCTGTTGATCATGCCGATCTTGGTTCTGATCCTGAGCGACAGCCCCGGCTGTGCAAATCATTGCAAGAGCGATGGTCGCGAAAATCGCATTCTTCATATTTCCTCCCTGTAAGCGCTGTGTCGTATGGGCAAACAATTCCCGCTTCTATGATGCATTGTGCGGTATCGGCGAACTGTCCAAAATTGCACAAAGTCAGAATCCCGGGTCATCTGGTGAAGACCGATCAGCACGGCGCGGCGAGTCCTGACAAGGAGGACACCAGCGGCTGTGACATGGGAGCGTATGAACGTCAGAGCGATTTAGCTGTAGCAATGTATTTTGACCTAATGGGTCGCGGTCACCGATAGCTAATGATCACGGTAGAGACAACCATTACTGGTTGCCCC
>PMUM01000111.1 GCA_003166855.1 Acidobacteriaceae bacterium
GAGAGACTTACCGGCCGATTGAAACCACGAATCCGCGACCGCATTTTTCACCTGGACGAAGACGATGCCGATATTTTCAGGGCCACTGACGCTGCCGAAGCGCGTCAGCAGATCCTCTTCACCGTCGCCGAGCTTGCCGTTAACGACTACAACGGCCTTAGCTCCGTGATTGCGCGCATTGATTGCCTTGGTGATGACCTGCGAGTGTTGCGTGAGACCATGATTACCGCTTTTTTCCGCAAAGCCAGCCGGTTCATAGCGCAGGACGACTACGATCTTGTCTTTTACGTCGAGGCCAGCGTAGTCGTCGTAATGGAATTCTTCAGCGGTGGCGCCGTACCCCGCGAAAACTACCGGGCCGTCGACCTCTCCGGACGAAGAAAAACTGAAGGGAACAAATTCTTCTTCGATTTTCAGGTTCTTCTTTGCCTCACTCGCCTGAACTGCGAAGTGGTTGTCGGACTTCAATCGCGCGCCTGTAATCACGGTGAACGGCTGCGCATAGCCGTTGATGCCCACTGGCTGCAGACGGAGTTCTTTGTAGCGCTTTTCGATCAGATGTTGAGCGCGCACAATACCCTTGGTCCCGGCGCCTCGACCCTCCATCTCAGGGGTGGTGAGAGATTTGATGTCATTCAAATAACGCCCAGGGTCTGCCTGCTGGACCGGGACTGAAGCGGCGATGAAAATTACCGCGCAAGAGAAGACAAAAATGGTGCGACGAAATGCTGCACGATTTGGCATAGGGATATTCCGTGAACGGAGAATCGTAGGAGGTCACAGCTGGAGTGTCAATGACGCCGCATCATTCTGCCAGAGGGGAAAATACCGCAGGAGCAACTTCATTTTGCCTAAAGCGAGATAAGGTGAGAGTGTCGATAGTATCGGATCACGGGCGAAGACGCTGACTCATAGTTAAGGTAGTAGAGGAACGAATGCAGGCTCCCAGGTAACGACGACACTTCGCTTAAGGCCGAAACCGTCAAAAGCACTGCCAGCGTACGACTGGCCAACAAGACAGCATCTTTCCTTGACATCACATTTCCTCTTGCCAACGGAGTCCTGCTAAAATACCGCATCGCCGGAATCGATTACGGCATCTTTTTCCCATGCGTTCCCCAAAGCGCGGCTTCACTTGACGGCGTTCCCTCTAAGACGCCCGTGTGTCGTTTCCCAACCCCAGTTCTCAGTTGCCAGTTCNNCAGAACTTGCGTGTTGCTGTCTCTCATTGCTTTGACTCTGTCCGCTCGTGCGCAGGAGTCTTGCCACTTCACCTTTCACTATGATTTCACCGTGAAGAACTTGCCTGCGGGGAAGAAGACTCGCATTTGGATTCCCGCGGCCCAGTCCGATGCATATCAAGATGTAAAGATCGTTTCCGCAAAGGGCGATTTACCGGTGAAGAAAACTCGCGAACCGAGATTCGGCGATGAGATTTATTTTGCCGAGACTGGCAGCGCAACTCAGCCCGAACTGCATTTTGACGTGGAATACGACGTGGTGCGCCATGAGCGGACGGCGCTGAACCCCGCGCCGCACCTGGTTGTGACTGCCCTCGCGATCAAGGAACGGCAAGAAGACTTGCAGCCCGACGCGCTTGTCCCCGTCACCGGCCTGCCTGCCGACCTCGCCGTCAAAGTAACCGAAGGCAAGACACAGCCGCTCGACAAGGCTCGCGCCATTTACGACTACGTATTCACCACCATGAAATATGACAAGACCGGCACGGGCTGGGGACACGGCGACGTGCTCTATGCCTGCGATGCCAAGAAGGGCAACTGCACTGACTTCCATTCGCTGTTCATCGCGATGGCGCGATCACAGGGCATTCCCGCCCGCTTCGAGATCGGCTTCCCGCTGCCGCCCGACAAGCACTCCGCCGAGATTGCAGGGTATCACTGCTGGTCTGATTTCTACATCGACGGCAAGGGATGGATTCCGGTTGACATCTCAGAAGCATGGAAGCATCCCGAGAAGCGCGACTACTTCTTCGGATCACACGACGTGAACCGCGTGCAGTTCAGCATGGGACGCGATCTGCGCTTGAGTCCTCCGCAGGACGGCAAGGCGCTGAACTATTTTGTTTATCCCTACGTGGAAGTTGACGGGCAGGAGTACTCCAATGTTTCGCTGGCCTTCTCATTCGCGGACGTGGCGCCCACGGTCGCTATAAAGTAAATCAGAGCGGGTCGGCCGGGGGGACAATCAGTAAAGTGGTTTACGCTCACGTGTCAGTGAAAAGCGCAGAGAACGCGCTTTCTGCGCGACTGTTTCCCGCTTAGCGTCCGTTCATCTGTGGCCTGCCATCAAGTCGCCCGGGCCCTGGCTTCCCGGCTGCTGAGTGTCAGGTGGCGCCGCGATGGGTACCGGGGAGATTCCGTCCGAGGGTTTCGGGGCATTGTCCGAGTCCTCTCCAGGCCGGCGCAGGCTGGGGGCATTCGGCGAACGGTCCTGTTCCTTCTTTGCTTCGGTATCTTTGTCGGGCTTCTCGAGGATCACTTCTTTTTCGGTGCGCACGATTTTCTGGCCGCCGACTCTCATGGTCTCGACGCGCACCACTTCGTCGCTCACGATGCGGACGAAGTCCACGTCCTGCGGCGGTTCGCCGTAGATCCATTCCTCGTATTCTGTCTCGCCATCGCGCTCGCGCACCTTCTTGGGAGCCTTGCCCTTGGCGTGCAGCACCATTTCCGTGTTCATTCCCACCAGTACTCGGTGCGCCTGAATCGCCTCTTTTACCTTGGGAGGCACGGTGTCGAGATATGCCTCTTCCTTATTTCGCGAATTGAAATCGAGCACGGGATAGAGCAGATCGCGCAGTTGCCGGGCGGTCATTTCCGGAACATATTTGTCGAAGTAGACGTCGAGATAAGTTCCATGAGGATTCTGCGCCGCCTGATCGGGACCCGTCTGCACCGGAGCGCCGTTGGCACCCGCCACCTGGATATGCTCGTACCACTTCTTGCGATGCACGGGACCACCGTTGATATCGAAGTGAATGTGGTCGTCTTTGATGTGCACGTACGAGATGTGGGCAGGATCGCCCGGCTTCACCGCAGGTCCGAAGATGGCAAGAACTTGCTGCAACTCGGGACCGTTCGGCGTCGCTACGCCGCCTTTCAGCTTGACTCCCTTCGTGCCCATGGGAAAGAACGTCCGCGCATACACGATCTGAGTCTCGAAGTCGCGGATGATTTCGTAGCGTGTCTGCTTCGACATGGGTGGAGCGTTCACAGGAATGGGCGGCGCGGGGATTGAGTACTTTGGCACCTGGGTGGTTGACGCCGCGGCCGGCGGATGGTCTTGCGACTGAGCAGAGTCGGCGGTTTGTCCGCTGACAAGGATCGCCGGAAGAAGAATGGGGAGGAACAGGAGGGACGCGACGTGAATACGCTGCATAAAACACCCCAGGGCCTGGCGTCATTATAGCGCGGGGTGCAATCCCACAGAATATTTAGATCGAAATATCCCGCCGGAGATCCGGGTCGCCGGAAGCCTTTCTGAGCGCGGCGTTCGGAGGGCCTTATAGGGATTGACAGTCCCCTCATTTTGCGACAAACTCGTTGCCACCCGCGGCTTCGTCACTGGCCAACTCTGATCGCTTAGGGCCGTGCCATGGACAATTCGCCGCTTCCGAACTTCTCAGGTTCAGCCTTTCCCGGCCGTGACGAACTGCCGATTCCGTTAGGTCTCGGGCAGCCAGGTCCACTCCGTGTTTCTGACCCTCTTGGGCTGATCGACGTTCTGCGCCAGGCCCTAGATGGGGGCACCCGCTCCACAGAGTCGATCCTGCGTGCGACTACCGATGCGGCGCGGGTGCTGACCGGCGCACACGGAACGGCGCTCGCCTTGCGAACCGACGGAGTCATCCTATGCCGAGCGCGGAGCGGCGACATCGCTCCCGCGTTGGGCGCGCCTCTGAACGTGGAGTCGGGAATCTCAGGCGAGTGTCTGCGCAGCGCGACCGTCCTCGTGTGCAACGATGCCGCATCCGACCCTCGCGTCGACCGTGAAGCCTGCCTTAGCCTTGGGGTCCGCTCGATCGTGGTTGTGCCGCTGCGCGGTGGCATGGGCGTCGCCGGACTCATGGAAGCTTTCTCGACGCGTGCTTACGCCTTCGGGACTGAACAAATCGATACCCTGCGAGCGCTGGCCGAGGTCGCCGAGGCCGCTCATGACCGCGAAGGCCCAACTCATGATCGGGATACCGCTTCCACGACTCCGGAAGCGATCAAGCCCTCATTTTTTACTCCTTCAGCTATCGTCCCTCAGGGCATCACGTCTCGGGACATCACTGCTCATGGCATCGAGCACATTCGTGCCGCCAGGTTTTCCGACGAATATTCACTCAAGCGGCGCTATTGGATTCCAGCAGTCGTGGTGATTGCGTTGCTGCTGGTTTCGATGGTGGCGTGGTGGAGTTGGCGCGACTCTGCGACGGAGATCGCCGCCAGCGAGACACCCTTATCGTCGTCCAACCCTCCCGAGGAAACCTCGGCCCATGCCGCGCCGCGCGTCTTACCGATGAAACCCAGCCCGGGCGTCGCCAGCGACCAATCCGACCGATCGACGACGAAGGATGTGCTGCGAAACGCCGCCGAGATCGATTCAGAAATGGTCGGCCCGCGTCCATCAAACTCCGGCACAAGTCCCGCCACGGAGATGTCGGAACCGAATTCCAAGCAGGCGACCTTGAACTCCGCGAGTGAGAGTATGGCCAGCGAGCCGGCTCCCACCGTCGAGGTGATGCCGTCGACAACTGCGGCTGACCTTCCCAGTCTGAGTTCGTCTCCGGCCGCGCTGCCGGCGTTTGGGGCAAGGGTTTCGACGGGCGTCACTGAAGCAAACCTTATCCGCAGGGTGAATCCGATCTATCCGCCGGAGGCGCGGATCCAGAGGCTTGCGGGCCTGGTAACCCTTGACGCAACCGTTGCGGAGGATGGTTCGGTCCACAACCTAAAGGTCATCAGCGGACCGTCGCTGCTGGCCTCCGCCGCCACTACGGCCGTCAAACAATGGCGCTACAGTCCGTCCACGCTCGACGGAAAACCCATCGAGGTTCAGAAGCGAATCACAATTGTTTTTAAGCTGCCGTGAGAGATCTACAACTGACGACTTAGAGCGCAGGGAGTACCGGAAAGGGCGACGGATTTCGAAACATGTTTCTGGACCAGGTTCCTGGACCAGTTCCCTAGACGATGTTCAACGCCTTCTTGATGGTGCCGCGCTCTTTCTGGATTTTTTCCTGCAGAAGCGTAATCGCGTAGATGAGTTGTTCGGGACGCGGGGGACAGCCCGGAACGTAGACATCGACGGGGATGACCTGATTGACGCTCTGCACCAGCGCGTAGTTCTGGAAAACGCCGCCTGAAGTCGCGCAGGCACCCATCGACATGACCCACTTGGGCTCGGGCATCTGCTCCCACAGTTGACGGATGACCGGCGCCATTTTGTTCGAGACGCGGCCAGCGATAATCATCAGGTCGCTCTGGCGCGGTGACGGGCGAAATACCTCGGCTCCGAAGCGGGCGATATCAAAGCGCGAAGCACCCATCGACATCATTTCAATGGCGCAGCAGGCTAGGCCGAATGTCATGGGCCAGATGGAGCTTTTCCGCATCCAGTTGACGGCCGAGTCCATGGTCGTGAGGATGAGTCCCTCAGGAGTGGGATTGCCGAAGGTGAGGTCTTTGACGGTCTTGGTGCCGTTTTCGATGTCGACGTAGGGTCCGAAGTTCAGTTCGCGGGCCATAGGTATATTCTAAACTAGTGGGGATTACATCAGACCTAACGCCTGAGCTATTTTGCAGCGGCCGCCCGCCGCACAGCCCTCTCGGCGGCCTGGGGTAGCTGCACCGGGACGAAGTATTCTTCTGGATAAAGATAGTCTTCCCCCGACTCGTCAATCACCCTGATCTGGCCGAGTTTAGCCGCAGCTACATCCGCGACGACCTGATAAAGCTTCCGCAGTTCGAGTGAGGCAGCGTAGCCCTTGTTCTTCACACAGACGACAAATCGAGGTTCAGAACGCTTCATTGAATTCCCAGTATGCGCTTGATCTTGAACTCTTTTGCGCCGACCCCGTGCGCTTCGTACCAGTGCACTTCGGCATGGCATATCGTACCATCAACGAACTGCACTGCCGCTGTTCCTTTCAGTTTTCTCCAGCGACGGCCACCGTACGCCTTCGACAATCGGCGCCGCTCCCTAATGCCCTTGCCCGAGGCGATCGTTTCAACATCCGAAACACGTCCGATGATCTTGAAGAACACAGGCGGCGATTGTACTACTCTGAACTCTGTTCCTTGGCAATCACCGGGCGCAAAGTGCTAACGGAGTCTTTTACGGATTCACCACCACTTTCCCGAACATCTGGCTCTTCTCCAGGTATTCATGGGCTCCACGCAGATCTTTCAGCGGGAAGGTTCTGTCCAATACCGGCTTGAGACGGCCCGCGAATACGTGGCCTAAAACTTCGTGCAGTTCGGCCATCGTCCCCATGTAGGAACCAAGCAGACTCAACTGGCGCGCGAACAGATGGCGCAGATCGAGGCCCACTGCAGGTCCGGTGGTCGCCCCGCAGGTCACCAACTTGCCGCCGCTTTTGAGAGATCGCAGACTTTCATCCCAGGTGGCGAGTCCGACGTGCTCGACGACGATGTCGACGCCTTCCTTGTTCGTGATCTTGCGGACTTCGTCGGAAATCTTCTGCTTGTAGTGGTTGATGCCGAAGTCGGCGCCGAGCGCGCGTCCCTTTTCGAGTTTTGCTTCGTCGCCTGCGGTGGTGATGACGCGGCAGCGAAACATTTTGGCGATCTGGATAGCGGCGATGCCCACGCCGGAGCTTGCGCCCAACACCAGCACCGTCTGTCCGGGGCGTACTGCGGCGAGTCCGACCAGCATGTGCCATGCGGTCACAAATACGAGCGGGACGCTGGCTGCCTGATTGAAATCCAGCGCGTCGGGAATTGGGATGACACTCGCCCACGGCACGGCGATCAACTCGCAGTTGCCGCCGTCGACTCCATTACCCAAAACCGTGAACTCGCGGCACTTGTTCTGCATACCCGACAGGCACTTCACGCAGTGTCCGCAGAAATGCATGGGCGCAACCAAGACGCGCTGCCCTACCGTGAATCCAGTGACGTACTCGCCGATTTCGGCGATCTCACCCGCGACGTCGCTGCCGAGGATGTGCGGGAGTTTCATACCCGGCAGTCCTTTGCGAACCCAAACATCGAGGTGGTTGAGTGAGCAAGCCTTCACGCGCACCAACACTTGATCTTTGCGCGGCTGCGGGTCTGGGATATCTTCGTGCGTCAGGACTTCGGGGCCACCGAATTGATGAATGCGGACGGCTTTCATGGGACTTCCTTTAACCAAACGACGCTAACACAAATCGGCGCCAGACCGGGAGGGTCAGTAGTCTGCGAGATCCTTCCCTTCGCCTGAAGAATGGCTCCGGTCAGGATGACGCCAGAGACGGTGATGAACGACTCACTGACCGATTGACTCTCCTGTGTTAACCGACTGATAATCATCAGCAGGATTGCATGGATATCTACGAACAGATCGTCGAGCTTCGCCGCGGAGGACGCCGCGGGGCCGTCGCCACCATCGTCAATGTGCGCGGATCGATTCCCTCGTTCAAGACGGCGAAGATGCTGGTGCGCGATGACGGCTCGATTGTCGGCACGATCGGCGGAGGATGCGTTGAGGCCGACGTCTGGCAGGCGGCGCGCGAAGTCATGGAATCGGAGAAGCCGCGAACCTTAAAGTTCGACTTGAACCAGGATCCGAAGTACGACACCGGCCTGGTCTGCGGAGGTACGCTCGAGGTTTTCGTAGAGCCAGTGCTACCTCCAGTATTACTTTATGTATTCGGAGCAGGTCATGTTGCTCTCAGCCTTTGTCAGACCGCTGCAAGTGCTGGATTTGATGTAACCGTGACCGACGACCGGTCTTCTTACGCAACCAAGGAACGATTCCCTGCCGCCCACGAAGTTCACGCGCTCGATTTTGACGAGGCCACGCAGAAGCTCGACCCGAATGAGTCTTCCTACATCGTGATCGTGACGCGCGGGCACCGCGACGACATGCGGATTCTGCGCTGGGCGGTGCAGACTCGGGCGCGCTACGTGGGAATGATCGGTTCGAAGCGCAAGGTGATCGAAATCTTCAAGACGCTGCAGAACGAGGGCGTGCCCGCACATCTGTTCGATCGAGTGCACGCTCCGGTGGGGCTCGATATTGGGGCGATTACGCCCGAGGAGATTGCGGTCGCCATTACTGCGGAGTTAATCGCGGTGAGGCGGCACGCGAACTCTGCGCTGCCGCATCTCAGCTGGTTTAAGGGCGCGCGAGAGGAATCTGGCGCCACCGATGCCGTCGCAAACGCAATTGAAGAGGCCATCGACGAGGGCGACCACTCCGCTTAAGCAACCTGGCTCACTGACTTTCCTCCCGCTTTCTGCTATCTTCCGCAACATGGCGCGTTCCCCAAGTTTCGCCGGAGTCATTCTGGCCGCTGGGGAATCCTCGCGTATGGGCACGGACAAAGCGCTGCTGCCCTGGCCGCCAAAGGTTGAAGGGCAACTGCCGTCGAAGAACACTTTTCTGTCGGCGGCGATTCGTTCTCTGCTGCTCACCACTGACTTCGTGGTCGTCGTAGCGGGCAAGAACGAGGCGGAGTTGGCGCCGATTGCATATGCAAATGGGGCGTCGGTCGTCATCAATCCTGATCCGTCCCGGGGACAGTTCAGTTCCCTGCAAGTAGGCTTGCAGGATGTGCTCAGTCACGGCCGCGACGCTGCCGTCATCACGCTCGTCGACCGGCCGCCGGTTGATTCGGAAACCGTTCACTTGCTGCGAGACGCGTTCGAAGCCGCTCCGCAGGAGGTATGGGCGGTGGTGCCGGAGTTAGCGGGCAAGCACGGGCATCCTTATCTTGTGGGCCGCGAATTGATTGAAGTTTTCCTGCAGGCGCTACCGACTGCCAGCGCCCGCGACGTCGAACATCGCTATCAGGATCACATCCAATACATCGAGGTAAGCGATCCGTTTGTCGCGTTGAACATCAATACTCCAGACGACTATGCCGCGTTGCTAATGAGGATTTCCTAGCCATTCCCGTTGCACTCGCGATTGCGCAATCCGGCATCGGCACGTTATCGTCGAAGTGCATGGAAACTTCCGGGGCGCGCGCACTGAATCCTACCAAGCAAGAATTTCTCGAGACTGTTCTGGGGCTGAAGCCGCGGGTAGCGGCATTTGATTGCGACGGCACGCTCTGGTCGGGCGACGCCGGGGAACGGTTCTTCGACTGGGAGATCAAGCAAGGAGTCGTTTCGGACGAGGTTGCTAAGGCCATGCGCGCACGCTACGTCGAATACAAAGCCGGCCGGGTAAGCGAAGACGAAATGTGCGGCGAGATGGTCACGATGCATAAGGGAATTACCGAGGCGGCGATGATGAAGACCGCGGCGGATTTCATGACGCACGCGTTCCCCGGGAAGATATTTGCCGAGATGCAGGAACTGGTTCGCCGCCTGCAGGAAAATGGCTGCGAGATCTGGGCCGTGTCGTCCTCGAACGAGTGGGTAATTCGCACCGGCATGAAGGCGTTCGGCATAGCCGAAGACCGCATCCTCGCGACGAAAGTCGAACTTGAAGACGGCGTCATCACCGACCGACTGGTACGCATCCCGTCGGGGCCGGGCAAACCCAAGGCGCTGCGCGAAGTCGTCAACAAAGAGATCGACGCGGCGTTTGGCAACTCCCGCTGGGACGCAGATATGTTGGCCATCGCCAAGTACGGATTCGCGGTCAATCCCAATCCCGATCTCGAAGTGGCAGCCCGCCAACGTGGCTGGACCATCTACTTCCCAGACGGGACCGGGCGGTGATCCTTCGTCAAAGATGGCCGACAGGCGAAGTGCGGCAGGCGCGGCATTTACAATCGGAACGGTATGTACTCCGCACAACTGCTCGATCACTTCCAGAACCCACGCAACGCGGGCGATGTGGCGGACGCTGACGCCATCGCGGAGATCGAAAACCCAGCGTGCGGAGACGTGCTTCGGTTCAGCTTGAAAATGAAGTCCGGACGCATCGCGGAGATTCGATTCAAGGCCAAAGGATGCGTGCCATCGATGGCATGTGCGTCAGCCTTGACGGAACTGGTGGCGGGGCAGACTCTGGACGATGGTCGATCCCTGCGCCGCGAAACCTTGATCGCCGCGGTCGGCGGCCTGCCCCAAGCTTCGACCCATGCCGCGCAACTAGCTTTGGACACGCTTGCGGCTGCGCTGCGACAGGTGAAACCTTAGATTCGACAATGCCCGGCTCCTACTATCCTCGCCGCATCGCGTGCCTGCAGCCGAGCGCGACCGTGATTCTCGATGCGGTCGGGGAACTGGGCCGCGTGGTGGCTTGTACACGGTATTGCGCCGATGTAGTCCCGGAAGTTGCCGACGGTTCGCGATTAATTCTTGCCGACTCATGGACAGCCGACACAGAACAGATTGTTGCTGCACGGCCCGATCTAGTGATTGCGTCAGTTCCTTATCAGGAGAAGGCGGTGAGCGAAATCCTCAGGTCAGGTGCGCGGTTTCTTGGCCTGGCTCCGAAGACCCTGGCGGACATCTATACCGACATCGCAACCATCGCGGGCGCAGTCGGTGCGATGGATCGCGGCGAAGCAGTCATCGCGACTATGCAGCGCCGGATCGACGAAGTTCGCACACGAACCGCTACAACCGCTCGATCGAGAGTATGGTGTGAAGAGTGGGGCAAGCCAGTCATCGCTTCACAGCGGTGGGTCGCGGAACTGGTCGAGGCCGCTGGAGGCGAGTTCCTCGGCACTCCAGGCCGGCAGCTTCCCGCTGAGGAAATTCGGCAGCTCGATCCGCAAGTGATGATCGCTGCATGGTGCGGAGCGGGAGATCGAGTCCCTCTGGAGAAAATCGTAGCGAACCGCGGCTGGCAGCAGACCTCGGCGGCGCTTTCTGGCCGCGTGTTCTGCATTCGCGACGAATTCCTTAACACTCCCGCGCCTACGCTGCTGCAGGGTTTGGAGGCGCTGGCCTTCGCGATTCATCCCGAATTATTCCCTGACACCAAAGGAATCCGGCGAGATTACTGCGGTTCCCGGTTGCAGGCCTGAAAATTTTGCGCTGTGAGTTAAGATTTCATACATGCCCGTAGCCCGCAGAATCGAAGAAATCCGGCTCGAACTCAATGCGTTGGCTCAAGCAGCCCCCACAGCGCAGGAACTCATGCAGACGATGGTGAAACTGCTCCACGAGCGGATGCTGAAATATAACTGGGTCGGCTTCTACTTGCTGGAGCCGGGTGCGCAGCCGCCGATGCTGGTTCTGGGCGCGTTCGAGGGCGCTATGACGCCGCACACGCGTATTCCGCTCAACCAGGGCATTTGCGGGGCGGCGGCATCGAGCGGGCAAACCGTGGTGGTCGATGATGTGAACAGCGATCCACGCTACCTCGCTTGTTCGCTTGAGACCAAGTCGGAAATCGTCGTGCCGCTGTTTGTGCATGGTAAAGTCGTGGGCGAGTTGGATATTGACAGCCACTTCGCTGCCGCGTTCACGCCCGAACATCAGGATCTTGTGCAGCACTGCGCCATGCTCGTCGGAAAGAAACTGGAAGCCTCAGGACAATAAGCGACATATATGAAAGCAAGCGAATGAGAGTCGAGAAGGGCAAAGTGCGTGCGCCCGAGATCGGGCGGGTCTGGCTGAACTCGACGCCCCTGAGCTTCCGGCAGCTGAGCGGGCGCGCGGTCCTGGTCGACTTCTGGGATTACACCTGTGTGAACTGCATTCGCACGCTGCCTTACGTGCAGACCTGGCACGAACGTTACAAGGATAAGGGCTTGACCGTGATTGGAGTGCACACTCCGGAGTTTACTTTTGCGCAGTACGAGTCGAACGTGGAACGAGCTATCCGGGAGTTCGGGCTCACTTACCCGATCGTGATCGACAGCAATCGCGAGATCTGGAAGGCGTTTGCGAATCGCTACTGGCCGACTAAGTACCTGCTCGATAAGGACGGGTACCTGCGCTTCGGGCATTTCGGGGAGGGCGGTTATGGGGAGTGCGAGCAGGTGATTCAGGAGTTGCTGCGGGAGATTGATCCCAACGTCGCTCTGCCAACCTTAATGGAGCCAGTGCGTGAGGAAGATCACGTTGGCGCGGTTTGTTATCGGGCGTCGGGCGAAATCTACCTGGGGAATCGGCGCGGACGCATTGGCAACGACGGTGGCCTTAAGAAGATCAGATTGCCGACTATGTTTTCGCGGAGAAGGCGGAAGAAAACTTCTTCTATGCGAACGGGCGGTGGGCTTCAACCGCCGAATACTTCGAGGCAGTGGAAGCAGGGCCGCATACTTTGCGATTAAAATACGATGCGTCCGCCGTAAACTTGGTCATGGCTTCTCCCCACGCGACCGCGGCTGAGGTAGTCATCCTGCAGGACGGCAAGCCGCTGCCCCGCAAGCGGGCGACGCGAGATATTCGCTTTCGGCCCAACGCCAACGCGGGCACGGAAGAAAGCTACATCGTCGTCGACTCGGCTCGCATGTATTCGCTGGTCGACAACCACGAATTCGGCGAGCACGAACTTGAGCTGCGATGTTCCGACGGCGTTGCTGCGTTCGCCTTTACCTTCACCAGTTGCGTCGATCCGGTGGCCAGCGCGCTGCAAGCCTCGAGCGTGCCCGAGCCTGATGTGTCCAAAATATGAAGCGCGTGGTCGCAGGTCTCATCGTAAAAGACGGCAAGCTGCTGGTGTGCCAGCGCACGCGACACCAGACCATGCCGCTGAAATGGGAGTTCCCCGGGGGAAAGATTGAAGAGGGCGAGCAGCCGCGCGACGCCCTGCGCCGGGAACTGGAAGAAGAACTCGGAATCCTGGCGACCATTGGAGACGAAGTCCGGCGGATCCGGCACCAGTACCCGAACGGCGGGATGGTGGAACTCCGCTTCTTTATTGTGCGCGATTATCGGAGGGAACTCGAGAACCGCATTTTTCGCGACATGCAGTGGGCCGAGCCCAAGGACTTGCCGAAGTACGATTTCCTGGAAGCGGACCTGACGCTGGTCAACGAACTCGCCGCCGGCAAACTGCTGTAACGGTCTACCCTTTCAGTGAAGCGAATGCCCACACCACGGATAGTCCGATAACCAGAACCGTCGTCGCCCATGCCACCACGTTGAACAATCGAGTATTGACATACTCTCCCATCAATTCCTTCTTGTTGATGAGTAGAAGCATGAACACCAGCACAAAAGGGAGCACGACTCCGTTCAGCACCTGGGACCACACCGCGATTTTGATCAGCCGCTGTTCCGGAATCAAAATCTCGAGGACCCCGCCCGCTACGATCAAGAGCGTATAGAGCCAGTAGAACACTGGAGCCTCGTTGAATTTCCTGCCCACGCCCGATTCGAACCCGAGGCCTTCGCATACCGTGTAGGCAGTAGAGAGTGGCAGAATCGACGCTGCGAACAGCGAAGCGTTAAACAAACCGACGGCAAACAGGATGTAAGTGTAGTCCCCGGCCAAGGGACGAAGTGCTTGAGCCGCATCCGCCGCGGTTTTGATGTCGCGGTACCCGTGGACCCAGAGCGTGGCGGCGCAAGCGACAATAATGAACCAAGCCACAATGTCCGTAAAAACGCATCCTGTGACCACGTCCAGGCGCGATGCCTTGTAGCCCCGTTTGGTCACGCCCTTTTCCACGATCGAGGATTGCAGATAGAACTGCATCCAGGGCGCGATGGTCGTACCCACCAGCCCGATGACCATAAACAAGTACGCCTGATCGCGAAACGCACTGGGGGCAGGAGGTTTGAAGGTTGCAATGGTCGCATCTTTCCACAAGGGATGGGCGAAGACGCCGGCAAAAATGTAAGTCACATAGAAAAACGACGCCGCCAGAAAGACTTTCTCTACGCTCTTGTACTGCCCTTTAACAACGATCAGCCAGACAATCACAGCGCACACGGGTACCGTGATGAATCTGGACAAACCAAAAAGTCCCAGGCTGCTGGCGATGCCGATGAACTCCGTCACCACGTTGCCGAAGTTGATGATCAGAATACCGATCATCATGAAGAAGGTGATGCGGAGGCCGAATTCTTCACGGATCAGGTCGCTCAGTCCCTTGCCCGTGACGGCACCCATGCGGGCGCTCATCTCCTGAACCACGATCAGGGCGAGCGTGATCGGAATCATGGTCCAGAGTAAAAGATGTCCGAATTGAGCCCCGGCCTGCGAGTAAGTGAAGATGCCGCCCGCGTCGTTATCGACGTTGGCGGTGATGAAACCCGGCCCCACGACGGCGAGGAACAACAGGATCCGGGTTTTCGAACGCTTCAGGAACTTCATGCGCACTTTTCGCTGACATATGGATGAAGCAGATTCTAGGCCACGAACGACGCCACAGGATAAACGTAGGCAGCGAATCTAGCCAAACGAAAAGTGCACCGCAGAGGGAATAAAGGATGGCAGAGTTGGTGCGGGTTGTGGGCAGGCTACTTCCTACAGCTTTGCCCGGAGCATGCTGATTACGTCGTCTGAGGTGATGACACCGGTTAGCTTCCTGTGCTCGTCCACAACGGGCAGCGTCTGGAGGTTGTATTTATCTAACAACTCC
>PMUM01000292.1 GCA_003166855.1 Acidobacteriaceae bacterium
AATGAATCGAAATCCATGCTGTTTCTACTCGACACTGGCAGCTATTCAAACCTTCTCTCGGTGCGAGCCGGGCGTCAGGTCACCCACGTTCATTCGAACTATGATGTGAAAGTGGAAGGTTTGAGCGGTAGAGTGAACAAAGTCTACAGTTCCGACAAAGCCACTTTGACTTTCGGACACTTGCAGCAGACAGGCAAGGACATCTTCACTGTGGACCTCTCCTCCATCGGCCGCCCATTTGGGACGGACGTTTCCGGTATCTTAGGATTTGAAACGCTTTGGCTGCTTGATGTGGAACTGGACTACCGCGACGGCCTTGTACATTTCGAGTATGACCCAAAACATGGAAAGCGATAGATCACGATTCGGAGCTGGCGTTGTTGACGAAAAATCTCTCTAGCGCTCATAAGGAAAGAGGCACGGTGTTTAGCCGTGCCCTCGCTAGCTATCGTTGGTAGTGGTTGCGGAACGATCCGTCGTGAAGGCCCGTCCGCGTGCAGCACTTCTTGAAATCTACGTCCTGATCCGCACGGACACGGGTCTTTTCGTCCTAGCAGACTGCTGAAAAACTCTTTCGTCGCGTCGAAAACGACCACTGGGGCTTAAAGCCCAGTTTTTTGCGTCTCTAACGGCACGGCTGAAGCCNNAAGCCGTGCCCTTCCACGAACCTCCTCAAATCCGTCCTTCACGAGGTTAACTCCGACTTGGCCCCTCCCGACGTTGACTCCGGCTCGGCCCCTGCCTAAGATGTCACCCCAGATTCAGCAAACTCCATTCCGAGGCTGCAATGTCTCCGAACCAGGCCGGCGGTTCCAGTAATCTGTTCCGCGCAATTCTGACCGATCTCCACTTCTGGATTCCGCTGATCGTTCTTCTCGGCGGCCTTTTCCTTCTGGACAAGCTCCGTTGAACTCACCCTCCGGCACCGCGCAAGCAGTTCCCCCTGCGAAAACTCCCGTGCACGCCACCCGCCTGCGCAGCCTGCAAGCCCTCGGCATCTTCTGTGGCTTCGCCGCCGGAGCCTGGCTGGGCGGCGCCGAAGCTCCCATCAAGCTCGTCAACCCCGACATCTCTCCGATCACGGTTTCCTTCATCATGGTGCTCGGAGTCTTCCTCGCGCGCTGGAGCGTCCCCGCGTTCATCCGCGGCACGGCGCATGTAAGCAACGATGTCCGCCAGGCACCGCACCTGATTGTCTGGGCCGTGCTTGCCGGATGCATGTGGGCCGTCGCCAACACGCTGACCATTTACGCCATCCGCAATGTCGGCCTCAGCATCGCCTTTCCTCTGTGGAATACGAACAGCCTGCTCGGCATCTTCTGGGGATTCCTCCTCTTCAACGAGTTGCACTACGCCGGATGGAAACGCTGGCTCGGTGTCCTGGGCGGCGCAGTCTGCATGTTCGGGGGCGCCACGCTGCTGGCCATCGCGTCGTCGCATGAAGCTGCGCCTGGCAAGGCAGCCCTGGGAATTTTCGCTGCACTCGGCGCCGGCATTCTCTGGGGAACGATGTACATTCCCTACCGCAAGGCCTATCTCACCGGCATGAATCCGTTGTCGTTCATCACGTTCTTCACCGTCGGAGAACTCGCCACCATGACCGTGCTGGCGGTCACCTACCGCGGCGCCATCCCGCTCTGGCACGAACTCGTCGGCGCCCGCGAGGTTCTCTTCTGGCTCATGCTGGGCGGCTTCGTCTGGGTCCTTGGAGATTTGTTCCAGCAATACGCCACAAAATACGTCGGCATCAGTCGCGGAATACCGCTCTCCAATACCAACCAACTCTGGGGACTGTTGTGGGGCATCTTCGTCTTTCATGAACTGCGCGGCGCAAGCCAGACCGTCTACGCGCAAGTGGCAGGAGGTTCGATCCTCATGGCCCTCGGCGCAGTTGCGATTGCGCTCTCCTCGGCGACCGAGCGTGAACACTCATCGTGGCAGGACGCTGCCGACCGCGAAGGCCAACGTTACAACGTCGAATCCGAATACGTCCGCGCAGGCATGGAAGGCCGCGCACATGGAAGCGGAGCGACCGGACGAACGCTTCTCGATTGGGTCCTCATCCTCGGCACGACAACTCTCTTCGCTGTTCTCGCTGCCATAGCAAGACTCCCGCACATAGACATCTCACTGGATTGGGCGAGTACACTCACGGTCGCAATGCTCGCCCTGTTGGCCACCTGCGGAATCGCTCTCTGGCGCACCACCCGCTTCCGCTGAGCCGCGCCAATCTCTGACCCTCACCGCACGCTCTCGCCCAGTATGCTAGATTCGAAGACTCGATGGACCTCGCACCCACCATCTCTACCCAAGGCCTGAGCCGTCGCTTCGGAGAACTTGTGGCCGTCGACAACGTCGACCTGCGCGTCGCCCCCGGACAGTTCTTCGGCTTCCTCGGGCCCAATGGCGCGGGGAAATCCACAACTATCAAGATGCTCACTGGACTGCTCGCGCCCAGCTCCGGACGCATCGAAATCCTCGGCATCGACCTCAACGCGCACCCGGTCGAAGTGAAACGTCAGATCGGAGTCGTCCCCGAAGGCATGGCGCTGTTCGGCCGCCTCACCGGCGCCGAGTTCCTGAGTTTTGCCGGACGCATGTACGGCCTCGATCGCACTACATCAGCCAAGCGCGCCGCAGAGTTGCTCGACTTCATGCAACTCGCCGACCAGCCGAAAAAACTCGTAACCGATTATTCCCACGGCATGCAGAAAAAGCTGGCCCTCGCGGCCGCCGTGATTCACGGGCCCAAGGTTCTGTTCCTCGACGAACCGTTTGAAGGCGTGGACGCCATCGCCGCCGGAACATTGAAATCGATGCTGCAAGGCATGATCGCCCGCGGCGCCACGATCTTCCTGACCTCGCACGTGTTGGAAATCGTTGAGCGCCTGTGCAGCCACGTCGCCATCATTCATCAGGGACGCCTGGTCGCCCAAGGCTCCCTCGAAGAACTTCGCGCCGGAGTCGAAGCGCAAACCCCCGCCGCATCCGGCAATGGCTCTCCTTCGGGCGAAAAGCTAACGCTCGAGCAACTCTTCCTGCGCATCGTCGGCGGCGAACGCCGCACCGAGCAGGAGCTTTCGTGGCTGGGGTAGATCCTTCGAGCAGAAGTAAACTCGCTACGATCGCGCAGTCCGGCGGAGGAACTTTCTTCGGCGATAGATACGACTGGCGCGCAGTGTTCGCAGAGGGTGAAACGGCTTGTGGTGAGTCGTGATCGACATGGTTTCCAGCGAATACTCAAAGTGCGCGCCACAACCACAGCAGACCTTGTAGGTATGTCCTTCAATCGTGAAAACTCGGCTCAACTTGGTATGGTGGCAACCGAAGGCAAACTCAAGCGCGCTCGCGAAAGGATGCGTGACGGTGTCCCACAGCGGAATCTGTTCCGATGCCATGATCTTTATTTCCTCTACAGCTAAAGTTCTCATCGGCAATTGAAAGGCAGCCGTGAGCCGGCCCACCCCAGCTTGTGATTAAAATCACACCAAGCCTCTGCGAGGTCCCGCTCTAGCCACGGAACAGTTTTTGTTTCAACGCCTTACGCTGATGCGCATCCGATCCGGATGTGCAAGAATTGAGGCCACCCGAAATGACGCCTCCAAAAGTTTCAACCCAGCTGACCGCCATCGCCGAACTCCGCTGGAGCATGTTCGTCAATGGCCTGCGCAGCAAGCGCGGCAAGATGGAACTGGTCTCGCGCGTCATTGTGACCGCAGCTTTCTCCTTCGGGGGCTTCGGTGGCTTTGCCGTCGCCACCGGGGCTTCCTGGTACGTCGTATCGCAAGGCCAGGCCGAATATCTTGCGCTTATTTTATGGCCCATCTTTTTCTTCTGGCAAGTCTTTCCCGTGATGGCCACCGCCTTCACCAACAATCCCGACTCCGGCGAGTTGCTGCGTTTCCCCCTCAGTTACCGTTCGTATTTTCTGATTCGGCTGGCCTACGGTTATTTCGACCCGGCCAGTGCACTCGGCACTCTGGCCCTGTTTGGAGTTCTGCTCGGCACCAGCTTCGCACGCCCTGCGTTGTTTCCCTGGGCACTCCTTGTGCTGCTGACGTTCGTACTCTTCAATCTCGTCCTGATGCAGACGGTCTTTGCCTGGCTTGAGCGCTGGCTGGCGCAGCGCCGGACGCGCGAAATCATGGGCGTGCTTTTCATCCTGGCCATGCTGAGTTTCCAATTGATCGGCCCGGCCATCGAACATCTCGGCAAAGGACCGCACCCCGAATTCAGCCGCGCGACCCAGATCACGGCGCAGGTTCAAGCCTTGTTACCCCCGGGCATCGCCGCGAATGCGATTGCCCAGGTTTCCCATGCACACTTCCCGCTCGGCGCCCTTTCTTTGGTCGTGCTCGCGATGCTGACCGCCGGGGTTGGACTTCTGCTGCACCTGCGTCTGCGCGCCCAGTTTCGCGGCGAGAATCTCAGCGAAGCCGCCGCGCGTCCCAAAGTGGCGCAGGCACAAGGCCTGCAAGTGGGATGGAACCTGCCCGGCCTTTCACCCTCCGTCGCAGCCGTATTCGAAAAAGAGGTCCGCTACCTCGCCCGCAGCGGCCCCATGCTGCTCACCTTGATCATGCCAGTCTTCATGCTGGTGATCTTTCGCATGGGACCGATGAACCCCATGCGGCAATCCGGCGGCTTCAACCGAACGCCCGACATGGCATTCCCGGGCGCGGCCGCCTACGCCATCCTGGTCCTCACCAACCTCGTCTTCAACAGCTTTGGAGGCGACGCTGCCGGTATGCAGTTCTTCTACGCCTCCCCTGTCACGTTCCGCCAGATCGTGCTGGCCAAAAACCTCACGCACGCCAGCATCCTCATCTTCAATACCGCATTGGCGTGGATTGCCGTCTCCTACCTCTACGGCACACCGCACCTCGCTGTTTCCATCGCAACCTTGGCGGGACTCCTATTCGCCGTGCCTTTGAACTTCGCGGCCGGTAATCTGATTTCGATGTATTCGCCCAGGAAGCGCGACTTCTCCACCTTCGGCCGGCAGAACGTTTCGCAGACGACCGTCCTTGCAAGCTTCGGCGTTCAGATCGTGATCGTAGGCCTGGGCATTGCGGGATTCGTCATCGCGCGGCTCTACCACAATCTGTGGATCGCCACGCTGCTGTTCCTAGTGTTCGCTGCAATCGCAATCCCGATTTACGTGGTCATCCTGAACCGCATGGATGGAATCGCGCTTCAGCGCCGGGAAACGCTGCTGGCGGAACTGTGCCGCGCGTAGGGCTTTTCGAGCAGTGTTCTTATTCTTTTTCCGGCAGGGCGAAAAACCGGTACCCCACGCCCCGCACAGTCAACAAGTGTCGAGGATGCCCCGGATCATCCTCGATGTACCGCCGCAACCGGACTACAAAATTGTCGATGGCGCGCGTATCGGTGTCTTCGTGCAGCCCCCACACTTCCTCCAGAATCTGCTTGCGCGATACGATCTTGCCATCGTTCCTCACCAGATGACGCAGCAACTCCGACTCCATCAGCGTCAGATGAATCGTGCTCTCTCCCGACCGCAGTTCCAGTGCGCCAAAATCAAGCGTCTTCCCGCCAAAGGAGAATGTTCCGAAGTCCCCAACGCTGCTGGCGTCGGACCGAGCTCCGTCCGTACTGGGTACTGGCCCACCGCGAATCCACTGGCTGCGCCGCAACAGCCCCTGCAGCCGCGCCAGCAGAATCGAAAGATCAAACGGCTTCGCCAGATAATCGTCCGCACCGGACGCAAAACCCTTCAGCACGTCTTCGGGACGTCCCCGCGCCGTCAGCATCAGCACCGGCACATAATTGCGCGCCGCTCGCAGTTCCGACACCACGCTGAACCCGTCTTTCCCCGGAAGCATAATGTCGAGCACCACGGCGTCAAAATTCTCTTTCTTTTCCAGCAGACGATCGGTGGCCGCCTCACCATCGCCCACGACTTCCGCCGCATACCCCTCGGCCTCAAGATTGAACCGCAACCCCTGCGCCAGATGAGCTTCATCCTCCACCACGAGAACCCGGCTCATGCCTCCCACCTCGGCAGTTCCAGCACGATCGTGGTTCCCTGCCCTTCGCCAGCACTCTCGGCAAAGACTTTGCCTCCGTGCTTCTGCGCAATCGCCTTCACGATGAACAATCCCAGCCCCGTGCCTTTCACATGCGCCAGAGAGCGGTGTGTGACTCGATAAAAACGTTTAAAGATGCGCTTCATATCGTCGGGAGGGATTCCCACTCCCTGGTCCTGCACACGCAGCACGATGTGCTTTTCGTCGGGCGATTCCAGTTGCACCCGCACGTCGACGCTCTCGCCCGAGTACTTGACGGCGTTGTCGAGCACATTGATCACTGCGGTCCGCAAATCCTCCGCGCTACCCCGTACCCGCAGTTCGTCCCCGTTGTCCGATGTCTCCTGATACCGGATCGCCTCCGGCTGCAGGTGATGCCGCGCCCGGGTGGCGTCCATGCAGTCGCGAACTAGCTGCCCGAAATTGACCTCCGCCTTGTCCTTTCCAGCTTTCTTGTCGCCGGCTCGCCCCGCGCGCAGCACCTGCTCCACCGTCTCCGTCAGCCGGTCGGTGTCGCTCAGCATCAGCCGGTAAAACTCCTGCTTCTGCGTTTCCGGCAATTCGCGCCGCTGCAACGTCTCCAGATGCAGCCGGATCGACGCCACCGGCGTCTTCAATTCATGGGTTACGGCGTTGATAAAGCTGTCGTGTTGCTCACTGCGTCGCAGTTCGCGTAGCAGAAAAATCGTGTTCACCACCATCCCCGCGATGATCAGCGCGAAGAAGACGATGCCGAAAAACAGCAGCACCCCCTCACGCCAGTTGAGGATGATCCACCCGACGTTCAGGGCGATAGCCAGGGCAACCAGGATGATGCCTAGTATGAGGAAGAAAGCGATCGTTCCGCGGCGGCTCGAAATGCGCATGGAAGGTCAGCCCGATTTTACCGCGTTCGCGGCAATGCGCCATGATAACGCCGCGGCTGGAGGCATCTCATTTTTCCGCGCTCACACCCTTATGCTTCCTGCCGGACGGATCAACCCACCGAAACAATGGTGCACCCCATGTGCCCATCGCGAGCAGCGCGCCAAACAGTACCACGGCATCGATGCTCTCGCGGCCCTGCCGCGACCAGTATGCGGCCGCATCCAGGTTCAGCCACAGCGCGAACTCGTC
>PMUM01000042.1 GCA_003166855.1 Acidobacteriaceae bacterium
TGCCAGATGCGATCATCGTCGAAGACGTAACACTCTCCCATTTCGCGCATTGTGAAGCGATCCAGTTCGTGTTTGTCATTGTCGGTGATGATGACTTCGCCACCATGAGCGCCGCAGCGGCCCAGTAGATGCGTGGCGATGTACTTTTCCCCGTCTTTATGTAAGCCCGGTGGGCTCGTGTCACACGGCCGACCCGGCGCAGCCGTGAACCTTATTAGATGGAGGTTGACCAAATACCTCGTACCCACTGCTGAGAGCGGCAGGTAATGAAGGTGGTGAGCAATCATTTTGCGAACGCCTATGGAACCGGCGATCTCCGGTGGCAGCGGAGCGTACTCTCGCTGCTGGTCGCCTAAGGTCGTGTTGTATTTCTTCAGCTGCACATAGGGCGTGCTCTCCTCGCTCAACCAAACCCTTACACCGCCCTCAACAATCTCGGCCCGGAGACGGTTTAAGGAACGATACCTGTCGCCCCCAGCGTAGTACTTGTCCCTAGGAATCGACCATGCTGCATGGGATAACGCCTCCAGCGTGCGCGCTATGTCTACATCAACTTTCAGCGGCTGACGACTAAACCCGCATTCGACGAGGTCGTTTCGCGACCGGGCATTCGTTGCAACCGGAATAAAGCTATCTTGGCCCATGATTGCTCCTGACAAATGCTTGACGATTGCATGACCACGCAGATTCCTCTATCTCTCGCTGGCAGCGAATCGACACACACCAAGCGTCCATCATTCGAAATCTCCTTCTTCACTTCAAGAACGCCCGCGATCATACACCCATCTCGCCGCTTGCGATAATGCGGAAGACGTTCATCTAAAATGCAACGAATCGATAAGCGATCCGCACCAGCACAGCCGAAATGTGCTGCATTTGGGAGAGAATTCTTGCCCAAGGATCTACGGTGGTCGACCACCGCGAGAGCTGTAAAAACAGCCCTCGCCCATAACGATGAAGAAACCCTCAAGAAATACGAACGCTCCTTAGACCCGATTCTCCAAACCGTAAAGCTGGAACATTAGAAGAAGAAAACTCGAGAACGCAGAGGCGGGGGCGAGCGAATTCTCTGAAACTAAGGAACTCGTGACGGCAGAAAGGCGGAGATTGACACGGTATCAGGTTGCCCATGGATCCCACTCGCGCAAGAATTCGAGTTTCTCGAAAGCTATCTGGAAATCGAAAGGATTCGGTTCTCCGACTGGCAAACGCCAGTTCCACGCTTCTCAGGACTAATCTCACCGTGGAAACGAAATAACTTCCGGTTACCAACCAACCGGCCAGAATCGTTCGATTCTCTTCGCAGGTATAATTACGTGCACGCATGGCCGTTAGCTCTGATGCGAGACTCAGCCCCAACCGAATCCGGCGTGTGCGGGGGTGCATGGCCTCGGCTGGGGGGAAGTAAGTATTCTTTCGCTGAAAAACGGTTTCAGTCCGGGTCGGGAACGCAAGAATTTCGTACTTGTATGACCGCGGTTCGAATATAGAATCTTTTTTGCGATCCGCCCGCCGGCCGCCGTGTCGCGGTGCTTCTGGCCGCAGGTCGCCGTGTCATCACCTATGACCGCCGAGGGTTCGGCAAGTCCAGCCAACCAACAACCGGCTACAACTACGACACTTTCGCTGAGGACCTGCACAAGCTCGTGACGCAGCTCAAGCTGCGTGATTTCGCGCTGGTTGGTTTCTCGATTAGTGGCGGCCGCAGTCCCACCGTTCCTGCTGAAGACATACGACAACCCGGAGGGCGTGGACGGCAGTGTCTTCGAGGGAATCCAGAAAGCCATCGTCGCCGACCGTTATGCGTTCTTCACGGAGTTTTTCAAGAACTTCTACAACGCGGATCTCTTGCTGGGCAAACGTGTCAGCGAACAGGCCATTCAGTCCAACTGGAACGTCGCGTGTGGCGCCTCGGCGACGGCCTGTCTCGCTTGCGTACCGACATGGCATGAGGACTTCCGCAAGGCTGACCGGCATCGACGTGCCCACCCTGGTCATGCAAGGCGATGCGGATCGGATTCTGCCTATGACTGCCTCGGGGCTACGGATTGCCAAGCTGATCAAGGGATCTCGCCTAGTGGTGGTGAAGGATGGACCGCACTGCATAACCTGGACCCATGCCGCCGAAGTGAACTCTGAATTGGTCAACTTCATTGGGAAAGGGCTTGCGAAGCACGGCAGCGCACGAGCATACTGCCACGCCTACGGTTTGCGAAAAGGCCGAAGTGGCGGATGCGGACAATGCGGCCCGGTCAAAGTCCTCGAGTTTTGCTTTGACATCGGTCCAGGTGGGTTGCGATTTCGGCTTACGTTTGGCCATACACATCTCGATTCTACCGGTGCGGGCCAAATATGCGAAAATGAAGCCCCGATGAACCAATGAATGCCGCAATCCCAGAGCCCAGGCCCGTAACCGAGGAAGTCTCCCTTGCCTCCTTTTCCCTCGCATTCCAGAGAGTAATGACCAACATGGTCACATCCGCTATAGTGGCGACATGAGAACCGTCAATATCAGTGAATTAAGGGCGCAGCTTAGCGCCCACATCCAGCTCGTAAGGGAAGGCGAAGAGGTTCTGGTTTGCGACCGTAACAAGCCGGTGGCTCGGATTGTGCCCTGCTCTCTCGCCGATCACTCTTAGCCGTCGTACTCCTTCCAAGGTTTTCCAAGTTTCTCGTGATACCCAAGTACCGCATTCTTACCGCCGCTACACTCATTTTTGCCTTGGAGGTGCTTTACACCAACTTCTCAAGCATCTTGCACTACCGCGTCCTGCCATTGGTGGCCTCGTTGGGCTTTGCTGCCCTCCTATTTTCGCTGGGATATGTAGCTCTGGAGATACTGTTTACGAACGAGCGCCATTTGCTTGTCATCGAGACGAAATTGGAGACTGCCCGGCAGATACAGTTTTCAATTCTTCCGGCGAGAGTTCCCGAGCTTGAGCATCTCCGTGTTGCTGCTTCCTACCTTCCCATGACTTCAGTCGCAAGGGATTTCTACCAATTTGTCCGGTCAGACAACAACCATTTGGGCATCCTTGTGGCCGACGTCGCAGGGCATGGAGTCCCGGCCGCGCTCATTTCTTCGATGATCAAGGTGGCCATGCAGTCCGTAACCATCTTCGCCCATGATCCGGCGCAGGTGCTTGGCGCTTTGAATCGCATCCTGTCGAGCGAGGCGCATGGTCAGTTTGCCTCGGCGGCTTATCTTTGGATCGACACAAAGAACCGCAATGCACTCTACTCTGGCGCCGGACATCCGCCGCTACTGTGCTGGTGAAATACGAAAGGTGAAATGCAGCGTGTCGAAAGCAACGGTCTGTTGTTCGGTGTCAAACCTGACTCTGAGTATCCGGTGTGCAGCGTGCCGGTCGAACCATCCGATCGCTTCCTGCTCTACACCGACGGCGTCACGGAAACCGAGAACGCTACGGGGGAAGCGTTTGGTGATCGACAACTGGAACGGGTCGTACGCAATCATCGTTTGCAGCCGGCGTCTGAGTTGTCGCTTCTAGTGCTTTCAGAGCTCCAGAGGTGGCGACCCGCCGCGGCGAACCAGCAGGATGACATTACGCTTATCATCGTCGATGTTCTTTAGCCGACCCGGCCCCCATTTTAAAATCGTATCAAACAGTCATGTGAGCTTTCTTACTTACCGGCGAACCGAGGGATTTGTCAACGTGGCCATGGGTTGGGTCCATAGGGTTCTGGGCGGAAGCTCCTGTTGGTCGGGCGACCTGTCAATTGAGTACTGAAGTCAGGAGCAAAGAGAGCTGCCGGCTTGAAACCGGATTCAGGTCGTGGACACAGAGATGGAGCCAGTCGTACACAACAAATTCCGTGATCAGACTCTCCTTGGGTGCGGCGCATCACGTCCTCTTCCCAGCAACAGCCCCTATAATATGCGCAGCTGCACCAACAGGAGACGGCATGTGAAGAAAACTGTCTGTCAGGTTGTTGTCTTGGGTGCGGTTCTCTCGGCCGCGCTCCATGCGCAGGACGTCACCGGAAACTGGCAGGGAACGATGCAAACCGCCTCCGGCTTGCGAGCCGTCCTCCGAATCTCACAGACCGAATGCAACGCTCTGAGCGGCACGTTGTACAGCCTCGGCGACGATCCCCATCCCATCCGTCTCACCTCCGTCACTCTTCTCAACGAGTCCTCCACTTCTCCATCGAATCGCTCGGGGCAACATACGAAGGGAAACTCAGCGCCGACGGGTCGTCGATCCACGGCACATTCTCACAGGGCCAGCTCAGCTCCCTCGACTTCACCCGCGCCACCCCTGAAACCACCTGGACGCTCGATCCCACGCCGCACAAGGTGCAGTTTGTCGAGGTCGAAAAGGATGTCCGGCTGGAAGTGGTCGACTGGGGAGGCTCGGATCGCCCGCTGATTCTGCTTGCCGGACTGGGCAACACTGCGCATGTCTTTGACAAGTTCGCGCAGAAACTCACTCCCTCCTATCACGTCTACGGCATCACCAGGCGTGGCTTCGGCGCGTCTAGCGCTCCTGTGCCGTGGAACGGGAACTATACAGCCGACCGCCTCGGCGACGATGTACTGGCGGTGATCGACGCGCTGAAGATTGATCGTCCTATCCTCGTGGGCCACTCCATTGGCGGTCAGGAGTTAAGCTCCATCGGAAGCCGCCATCCTGACAAGGTTGCAGGCTTGGTCTACCTCGAAGCAGGTTACGGATACGCCTTCTACGATAAAGTCCACGGCGAGTTCCCCATCGATGCCCTCGAATTGAGAAGAAAGCTGGCCGGGCTGGCAGCGGCGCAGGCGCCGCGCGAACAGAAGGCCATCGAACAGCAATTGCTTGAGGCCGATCTGCCTAGGATCGAGAAGGACTTGCGCGAGGAGCTGAAGTATACGCGAGAGATAGTGGGTCGGCTTCCCCCATCCGCCATGCCCGACCTTGCCCAGGCGCCGGACATCCGCCGAGCCGTCATGGAGGGTGAGCAAAAGTATCTGGAAATCCGCTGCCCTGTGCTTGCGATCTTCGCCCTGCCGGAAAGCACCGCATCGGAAACCCATGACGGGGAAGAAACCACAGAGCAGGCGCAGGCAATGCAAGCAGGTATTTCCGGTGCCCACGTGATACTTTTGGCCAATGCGAGCCACTACATCTTCCAGAGCAACGAGGCCGACGTGTTGCGCGAAATAAACTTGTTCATCGCCTCGCTACATTAAAGGGATCTCCCGGCAGCGCCTGCGAATCAGCCGTTAGCCGATCCATCCTGAAAGTTGATTCAGTCACTGACCGGAAACCGTGGGTTGCGGCTATCGTAAGGCCATCTTATTCCGGGCCTATCACGGGCAAACAGGAAATTGAAAATCTCAACTGTTGATAACAGGACAAAACGCTCATTGAACTCGGGTTTAGGGAATGACCTACCGATTAGTCCCGGAAAACGCCCTTTTCGGATGTTGGCGCGCCATTTTGAAACTGCTTAAGGATTGTGGGAGGTGCCCGGAGCGGCTTTGGTCAGAATCGCTGGCCTTTTTCTGATGTAAAGAAACATCGCGATGAGCATTTGCAAGGAGGCGTAAATGTAGC
>PMUM01000345.1 GCA_003166855.1 Acidobacteriaceae bacterium
ATCATGTGCATGGGCGTCGCAACCTCCAACAGCATCCTGGTTGTGAGTTTTGCGACGGAAAAAATGTCGGAGGGAATGGACTCGCTCGGTGCCGCACTTGAAGCAGGATTTACGCGGTTTCGCCCCGTACTGATGACCGCGTTGGCCATGATTATCGGCATGGTACCCATGGCTCTTGGACTTGGCGACGGCGGCGAACAAAACGCTCCTTTGGGCCGGGCGGTCATCGGTGGGCTTCTCTTCGCAACAGTTTCGACGTTGTTGTTTGTTCCGGCATTTTTCAGCGTCCTGCAGGGGGCACGCACGCATGCGGGCCAACGGGAAAACGAGAAGTAGTTACCAAAGGTAAAGGGAGTCATTTATGTTGCCTCAGGCTGAAGACGTAAGAACAATGGCCAGCAGATCGCCCTCAGCAAGTGATGCGGGAGCAAGAACGCGTACGCACAAGCAATGGCTGGCCTTGGCGGTTACGATGATCGCGGTCGCCGCACTCCTGATATCCGGCATCTGGTCCCGAGTCAGGGCGCGGGCTGCACTAAACACGGAGACAGCCCAAGCGGCTCTTACGGCTGTATCGGTGGTGTCGCCAAAACAAACTGCCCCCGCGGAAGAAATCATCCTTCCCGGAAATGTGCAGCCATACATCAGCTCACCAATCTATGCTCGCACGAACGGTTATCTAAAGAAGTGGTATTTCGATATCGGTGCGCACGTGAAGCAGGGGGAACTACTTGCCGTAATCGAGACGCCCGAAGTCGATCAGCAACTCGAGCAAGCGCGCAGCAACTTGTTAACCGCTCAAGCAAATCTCGAATTGGCTTCCATCACCAAAACGCGATATCAGGGACTTTTGAAAAGCAACGCTGTGTCGCAACAGGACGTCGATAACGCAGTCGGCACCTACAACGCCAATAACGCTATCGTTGAAGCTGATAAGGCAGCCGTACAGCAGTACTCGGCGCTGGTCTCTTTCGAAAAGGTCTACGCACCTTTCGATGGCGTGATCACCGCGCGGAACACCGATATTGGCGCCCTCATCAATTCCGGCAGCAGTAGCAATGTCAAAACGGATCTGTTCCACATCGCTCAACCTGGGAAATTGCGCGTTTACGTGAACGTTCCAGAGGAATACTCGCGGGGGATCAAAGTCGGTATGACAGCGGATCTCAGTCTCGCCGAGTTTCCGGGCCGCAAATTTCAGGGGAAACTGGTGCGCACTGCCGATGACATTAACTTGACGACGCGCACTCTGCTGGTAGAAATCGATGTGGACAATCCGACCGGCACACTGCTCACAGGTTCCTATGCAGAGGTCCACTTGGGGGTACCAACGCAGGCCTCCACCTTTTTGATTCCGGTCAATACTCTGCTATTCCGCACCGAAGGGTTACGCGTAGGAGTTGTGAAAGACAGGAAGGTCGAACTGACCGCCGTCGTTCCCGGGCACGATTTTGGCAACCAGATAGAGATCGTCTCCGGCCTCAAGCCGCATGATCAGGTCATTGTTAATCCACCCGACTCGATTGTTTCCGGCCAGGAAGTCCAAATTGTTCAGGCAACATTGCCGGGAGATATCAAGTGAAGCTACCCCGCAAACTGATTTTCAGAAGCTCACGGAAAGCAACCGGACGTGTTCTGATAGCGATCGGAGTTCTGCAGTTGACGGGATGCGTGGTTGGCCCAAAGTACCACCCGCCCGTGGTACAGGCTCCTCCTGCCTATAAGGAGGTGGGGGACTGGAAGCCCGCCCAACCGAATGACCAGAATCTTGGCGGCACGTGGTGGACGATATTCCAGGATCCTCAGCTTGATGCCCTGGAACTGCAGGTCAACGTATCCAATCAGAATCTAAAGGCGGCAGAAGCGCAGTTCCGGCAAGCTCGCGCCACTCTCCGCTACTATCGCGCTGACTATTACCCGACCGTAACGGCCGGCCCATCTGCGACTCGAACGCACGTCTCCGCCAACAGTCCCACCAGCACAATCTTGCGTGGCGCTACCTACAACGATTTCGTATTGCCGTTCGACATTTCCTATCAAGCCGATGTCTGGGGACGCGTGCGAAAAAATGTGGAGTCCTACCGTGAGCAAGCACAAGCCAGTGCGGCAGACCTGGCCACGGTCAACCTGAGCATGCACGCGGATCTGGCCGTTGATTACTTTCAGGCCCGCAGTCTGGACGCCGAGGATCAACTTCTGAACTCTACCGTTAAGGATTACGAGCAAGCCCTGGAATTGAATGAAAGCCGATTCCGGGGAGGGATTGCTTCGGAAGTGGAAGTTGAACAAGCCAAGACTCAACTGGAAACCACGCGGGCAGAGGCGATTGATGTGGGCGTAGCGCGTGCGCAGTACGAACACGCGGTTGCGATTCTTATCGGAAAGCCTCCCGCAGAGTTCAGCCTTCCTCCGCTGCCCCTCACGGCACCACCTCCTCATGTTCCTGTCAGTTTGCCGTCGGAACTGCTGGAAAGACGCCCCGATATTGCATCCGCCGAGAGGCTGGTGGCATCTGCTAACGCCCAGATCGGAGTGGCGAAGTCGGCCTATTACCCACTGATCAGCTTAGGCGCCTCCGGAGGATTTGAAAGTTCAGCCATTACGACACTGATCAATGGGCCGAGCGGCTTGTGGTCTATCGGACTGTCTGCCGTGGGTACAGTCTTCGATGTGGGAAGGCGACGTGCCCTAAACGATCAGGCGCGTGCCGCTTATGACTATCAAGTCGCTGCTTATCGAGAGAACGTTCTGACTGGATTCCAACAGGTGGAAGACAATCTGGCGGCGGTGAGGATTCTGGAGAACGAGGCGAAGGTCCAGGATGAAGCAGTCGCGGCCGCCCAGCGCTCGCTCGATCTTTCAGTCACGCGTTACAAAGGTGGAGTCACAAGTTACCTCGAGGTGATCACCGCGCAAAGTGCCGCCCTCTCGGATGAGGTCACGGCGGTCAACATCTTAGGACGACGCATGGCGAATACCGTGTTGCTGATCCAGGCCCTCGGCGGTGGGTGGGACCGCTCAGGCCTATCAGAGCGGCCCGAATGCTGCGGTAAGTTATCAAGCAGTGCAGGTTCAAATTGAACCTCTCTGGCAACGATTATTCGCAAGTATGCTGCAGACCCTCAGCCGCTCCGCCAGGATTATGAAGTTCAATCGCCGCACAGATGGTTCGAGAGACGCAAACCGGGAGAAGCTCCCAAATGGCTTCGCACCCACTGTCTCGTGCCCATCTCTAAAGCGTTTATGACGTTGGACTCGGATCGGCGTAGATAACACGCTGGCTCCGTCCAGAGAAACAGTAAAAATCTGAACTTCACTGCCTTATACCCTCCACCGATCTTCCGACACTGTTCGTCTTCGATAGTCCAACCCTCTAAAAAGGGCACGTTGTTTTACATTTGAGATGCTACATTTTGCAGATTGGTAAAGACTGTTCAAGACTGCTCGGTATATAAGACAATGCTGAAACTGCCAACCCCGTTCCAAATTGACATGTAATCCCTTTGCACTCGTGACATCGTGTAAGTATGGATAAGAATGAGCCGAAGCAAGAATCCAGCCAACTGACACTCGCTCGCGTCAAAAAGGGAATGGATGAGCCGCGCATGGCCGAATCCACGCGGGAAGAAGACGTCAACCAGACCACGCGGAAGGAACTGGAAAAGCTGCCTTAGTCGAACGTGAGAATGAGTGTCCTGGACCCCCCATGCGCAGGGAGCTCCGAGGGAGAAAAATAATGGCAAAGCTGACCAAGCCAGTTCGTGATCGGATATCTGCAACCAAGTTCGCGTTTCCGAAGCAACGCAAGGAGCCGCTGGAAAATGCCTCTCACGTACGCAACGCTGTTGCGCGCTTCAACCAGGTGAAGGGCGTTACGGACGCGGCACGTCGTGCGGCGTGGAAGCGGATACAGTCTGCCGCAAAGC
>PMUM01000147.1 GCA_003166855.1 Acidobacteriaceae bacterium
ATATCGAGTAGCAGCATGGTGGACGTCCGGTCGCACCGGAATAGCAAAATCAGATTCCGCGCCCAACGCAATACACTTCACGGCTCCCACCGAGTTTGGCGGGCTGGAAGGCCGTTGGACGCCAGAGGAACTTCTGCTCGCTGCCGTGGCTGGTTGCTACACCACGACTCTGCGGGCCATCGCCGGCAGCGCGCAATTCGACTTTACCGACCTGCAGGTGGAAGCCAGCGGAACGGTGCGCAAGGCCGATTCGGGCTACAGTTTCACCCAGATCGTGGTGCGTCCCAACCTCAAGATCGCATCCGCTGAAGAGCGGGATCGTGCGCTCGATCTGCTGAAACGCGCCGAGAAGTTGTGCTTGGTGTCGCGCGCGTTGGGGACGAACTTGAAGTTCGAGCCGCAACTCGAAATCGTCAAGCCCGTGTCGGTTAGCTGAACGGGTATGAGTTCTTGCCGGTTAGAGTTCCAGCAGCGCAGATACGGACGAAGGATCGTCCATTGCACTGAGCCGGAACCCCACCTTCTTGAAGATGGCTTGCGTGGCCAGGTTGTCTCGCAGGATTTCGCCGGAAAGTTTCTTGAATTTCTCTTCGCGGGCCACCCGTGCCACACTGGCGAGTAACTCCGTGCCCAGCCCGCGGCCATGCCATCGGTCGGAAACCAGCACGGCCGCCTCAGCCTCGGCGCGATTGATGGCGCTGAAGCGCCCCACTCCCAAGATTTCGTGCTGCCCGGTCTCAGGATTCAGGCGATCGGCGACCAGCGCGAATCCGCGATCATAGCTGCCGAAGCAGATGCGGACCAGCCGCTCATGCTCGACCCGCGTGCTCAAGCTCAAAGAACAGAAATACCGCAGGTACACGCTTCGCTCGGAAAGCGTGGTGTGGAACTGCGCGATGAGCGGCTCATCTTCCGGGCGGATCGGACGGATCGTCACCGGCGTGCCATCTTTCAATTTCCAATTCGAGATATATTGCAGCGGGTACGGACGAATCGTGGCCCGGGGCAACTGCGCCAGCTGCATGGAGGAATCGTGCACGACCACGCGCGCGTCGAGCGCCACCAACTGCTCCGGCGTGGCCAGCAGCGGATTGATGTCAATCTCCTTGATCCACGGCTGTTCCATCACCAGCTGGCTGAACCGCACCAGCAGAGCCTCGAGGGCGGGCAGGTTCACGGGTTTACGTCCGCGCACTCCGAGCAGCGCCGAATAGATCTTCGTCTGTTCCATCAGACGCTGCGTCAGGGTTGTGTTCAGCGGCGGCAGAGCCAGAGCGCGATCGCGGTACACCTCAACCATCACTCCGCCGGAGCCAAATAGAATCACGGGACCAAACTGCGCATCGATCGTGCTGCCCAGGATCAGTTCGTAGCCATCGCGCTTCACCATGGGCTGGACCGTAACTCCGGCAAAATGTTCTGCTCCAGCTTTCTCAGTGACCGACGCCTGAATCGCGCGATAAGCGTTGCGAACTTGTTCTGCCGTCTGCAGTCTCAAGCGAACGCCATCGACATCCGTTTTATGCGCGATGGTATTGGACAGAAGCTTCAACACCACCGGATACCCGATCTCCGCGGCACAAGCGACCGCCTGCTCTTCGTTTTCCGCCACGCGTGTGTCGACGACAGGGATTCCGTAGTGGGCGAGAAGCTGTTTCGCCTCAAATTCATTGAGCAACGTCCGCCCACTCGCGCGCACTTGCTGTACGAATTCGGCGACCTTGATGCGTGCGTCGGCAGCGGCTTCCGTTCCTTCCACCATCGCAGGAGTTTCATACAGCCCGCGCAGGTTGTAGGTGTATCGCCACATGTAAGTGAATGCGCGCGCCGCGGTGTCGGGATACGAAAACGTTGGAATCCCCGCCGTGTTGAGGATGGAAGTCCCTTCGGCCACATCGTCGCCACCCATCCAACTGGCCAGCAGCGGCTTGCCCGTGGAGTGCGCGAGCGGCTTCATCCGCTCCGCCACCTGCGTCGGATTGGCGAGGCCCTGCGGCGCGATGATCGCCAGCAGTCCATCGCTGTCGGGATCCTTCGATGCCACCTCGACTGCTTTCACGAAGCGTTCGGCATCCGCGTCCGCCAGCACGTCCACGGGATTGCTGTGGCTCCAGTGTGCCGAAAGGAAAGTATCCAACTCGCGCACAGAGTCTTTCGAGAGAATGGTAAGTTCTCCGCCGGTTGCCATCAGCGAGTCCGTCGCCAGCACTCCGGGACCGCCGGCGTTCGTAACGATGGTGAGGTGCGGACCACGCGGCCGCGGCTGCTTGCTCAGCACCTCCGCCATATAGAAAAGATCGGCGAGATTCTGCACGCGCAGCACGCCGCAGCGGCGGAAGGCCGCATCCAGCACACCGTCGCTTCCCGTCAACGCTCCCGTATGCGACGCTGCTGCCCGCGATGCCGCCTCCGAGCGCCCCGCTTTGATCACGATGATCGGCTTGCTCAGCGCGATCTCGCGCGCCGCCGAAAGAAACGATCGCGCGTCTCCCACCGACTCCATGTAGAGCAAAATGCTCTTGGTGTGCGGATCGTCTCCAAAGTGATAGATGAGATCGCCCCAGCCCACGTCGAGCATCGATCCGGTCGAAACGATCGTGCTGAAGCCCACCTGCTCGCGCTGGCTCCAGTCGAGAATCGAAGTTAGCAGCGCGCCGCTCTGGCTCAGAAACGCGACGCTGCCTTTCTGCGGCATCGACTTGGCAAACGTCGCATTCAGCCCAATCGTCGGATTCATGAAGCCCATGCAGTTGGGCCCAATCAAACGCAGCGACCCGCGGTCGAGATGCTTCCGGATCTCGTCCTCCAGTACCGCCCCGTCATGTCCTTGCTCGCGGAAGCCCGCTGAGATCACCACCGCGGATTTCACTCCCGCGTCGACACACTCTCCGATGATTTGCGGCACAGTCTGCGCCGGCGTCACCACCAGCGCCAGGTCGACGCCTCCGTCGATGTCTCCGATACGTTTGTGCGTTTTGATGCCGAGGACTTCACCGTGGCTGGGATTTACCGCGTAAACCTTGATGGGGAATTTACTTTGCAGCAGATTCGAAACCACGCTCCGGCCCACAGTTCCGGCGCGGTCCGTAGCACCAATCACCGCCGCGGAGCGTGGCAAGAAAAGGGAATCGAGTCCCGCCCGTGCGGGAGTTGGTGCGGTGTAGATTTTGCCGACGGGCGACGGCACGGAGAGGCTCGATACTTCGCTCAAAGAGGTCCTCCCGCTAGAGCGGATGCACACATTTTTTCATAACTTTCGCAAGCAAATAAGTAGCATGCGCACCGCACACTTCACCCATCATGTCACAGTTTTCTATACCTGTCTGTGATCGTACTGTGCCCCAAATCACGTGCGCTGGTGATGGTGATCACAAGCATAAATGCGGTGCTACAATTCTCGCAGAAGGAGGTGCTCAGTGCGCGCCCCTTATGGACTAAATATTCTTGATAATTGCCTTACGTGTCCTGTCCGCGAAGAACATCTATTCTGTAACCTTTCCGTTCAGGCTGGACAACGACTTAACGAAATAAAATCCACCGCTGTCTATCCCAAGGGAGCGATGCTCTTCATTGAAGGGCAGCAACCCCGAGGCGTCTTTGTGCTCTGTGCCGGGAAGGCAAAGCTTTCCACCTCTTCCCGCGAAGGCAAAACCATCATCACCAAACTTTCCGAGTCAGGAGATGTTCTCGGCCTGAATTCGGTGGTTTCCAACCGTCCGTACGAAGTGACCGCCGAGATGATGGAACCGGGCCAGGCCAATTTCATTCCCCGCGAATCCTTATTGCAGTTTCTCAAGGACAACGGGGAAGTGGCCTTGCGCGTCGCCGAACAGTTGAGCCGCAACTACTACACCGCGTACGAGGAGATCCGCACTCTGGGTCTCAGCACCTCGCCCTCGGAAAAGTTTGCCAAGCTGCTTCTGTCCTGGTCGACCAAGACGCCGCAGACCGACGGATCTTCACAGGTGAAGCTCACGCTCACCCATGAGGAGATTGCGGAAATCATCGGCACGACCCGCGAGACTGTCAGCCGTCTGTTTTCTGAATTCAAAAAGAAACAGCTGCTACAACTCAAGGGCTCGACCCTGGTCATCCGCAACCGGCCGGCGCTGGAAAAGATCGTCCAGTCGTAACTGGAACATGTAGGGACAGCCGCCTTTCGACTTCGCTCAGGGCAGGCTCCTCGGCTGTCCCGCCGAACGCAGTGAGGCGTTTGGCCACGTCGCCGCGAGGCCGACTCTCAGCGGCGCGCCGACCTTTTTATCTTCATCCTGCAACCGTCAACACGGGACACGGCGCATTCCGCACCACCTCATGCACCGCCGACCATGGAATATGCGCCGCTGCTTTCGCCGACGCCGTCCGGTTCGCTCCCATCACAATCAAATCAACCTTGAACTTCGCGCTTGCCGTCAGCACTCCCTCGGGCAGGAAGTCCGTTCCCACCACGAACTCAACTGCCTGCTCCAGGCCAGTCTCCGCAGGCAGACACTCTCGTAGCTGCGTAAGGCATCGCTTGCGCGACGTTTCCGCCCACTCGTTCACCTCGTCGGCAGCTGCCCCGGCAGGTGCGTACGCCGACAGACTCGCCGATGTCGCCGGCATCGGATCGATCATGTGCAGCAGAATCAGTTTCGCTTGTTGCTCTCGAGCCAGCGCGAACGCCAACGGAAGAGCTTTCGCCGACCCCTTGCCAAAGTCGGTGGCGAATAAAATTCGGTGAAAGCCATGTCCTCGTGTAAGGGCTGCGATGTCTGCCTTGGGACCAATCGTCAGCACCGGGCAGGGTGCAATGCGCAACAACTCCTCTGCCACGGAACCCAGCGCCAGCTTCTGAAGACCTCCCCGTCCCCGCGTGCCGATGACCAGCAGATCGATTTGTTTTTCTTCGATCACCGCTGCCATCTGCTCTGCCACAGGTCCGTGCTTGACCAAAGTGGTGTCAATGTTCTGCTCCGGTCCCAACTTGTCGACCAATGCCTTCATTTCCTTCTCGGCTGCGATCCGCTCCAGGTTCAGTTCGTACGGATCCTCCAGCGCCGCATAGTTGCGGTCAAAATGCAATACATGGACTAGGGACAACTGGGCATCGTTTTCCGCAGCCAGCACCAGCGCATCGCATAGCGCTCGCCGGGAAGGCTCCGAGAAATCTGTTGCGACAAGAATGTGGTGAAAAGCTGCACATGTTTTCGACGCTTTCGACTGTTTGTTTAGTTCTGCAACCGTCATGGCTGCCTCCTTGGCCGCGTTAACCTCATCGATCTTCCCGGCCAGCGGACGCGGCCCGTGCTCTCGATCGTCTTCCGCCGACCTTGGTCTTCTTTGCGGGCGCAGGCGGAAATGTGACCACCTTTGCGGGTACGCGCACCACCCTCGCCTGTGTTCCACCCCACACCACTGTCATTTCTTTCGAGCATCGGTCGCACAGCCAGAAGCGCTCATGCAAAGCCGGATGCTGCATTCCCATCGCGATTTGTATGTCCGGGGTCGGCGCCAGGTAGAAGATTTTTCCCGCGTGGAGGTACCGAAAGATCTCAGAACACTCGGGATTCGCGCACTTGGACAGCATGGCGCACTCCTGCCAGCCGTACGATCAAAATTGTATGCCGGTGCAGCCGCAGATGAGGTGACCGCAGATACGAAATCAGGTGATCGATATCACCTCAGGATACTCGCAACCGCCAAGCTCCACTCGCCTTTGGTTTACAATCGTTTGCGAAATGTTTACTCGCAATCGATGTTTGTTGAGTGTGGTCTTTGGTTGCTTGGTCGCTTCCTTCATTCAGTCTAGTGCAGCGCAGACCACTGCGGCACGCCTCTCTCCCCAAAGGTCCGCGACATCGGCGCGGCCCGCAGCATCCGCCAGCCCAGACATCCCAACCGACGCCGAGATGGCGGAGCGCGTGCGCCAGGAATTTCTCCACGCCTGGCAAGGCTACAAGCAATACGCCTGGGGCCACGACGCGCTCAAGCCGCTGAGCAAGGGCCATCACGACTGGTATGGCGTGCCTCTGCTCATGTCTCCCGTCGACGGTCTGGATACCATGATTCTGATGGGCATGACCGATGAAGCCGCGCAGACCCGCGACTACATCGCTAAGAACCTGTCGTTCGACCGCGACATCTACGTCAAGAATTTCGAAATCACGATTCGCCTGCTCGGCGGACTCCTAAGCAGCTACCAACTGAGCGGCGACAAGCGTTTGCTCGCCCTCGCCGACGATCTGGGCGCGCGCCTGTCGCCCGCCTTCAACTCTCCGACGGGAATGCCATACGTCTACGTCAACCTGAAAACCGGCGCCGTCCGCGGCGAGTCCACGAATCCCGCCGAGATCGGTACATTGCTCCTCGAGTTCGGGACCCTCAGCAAGCTGACCGGCAAGCCGATCTATTACGACAAAGCCAAGCACGCCCTCGTCGAACTCTACAACCGGCGCTCGCCCATCGGCCTGGTCGGTTCGACCATCAATATAAAGACCGGCGAATGGACCGATCCGACCAGCCACATCAGCGGAGGCATCGACTCCTACTACGAATATCTGCTGAAAGCGTGGCTGCTCTTTGATGACAAAGATTGTGAGCGCATGTGGAAGGCGAGCATCGAGGCGGTGAACAAATATCTTGCCGACCAGGCCCCCACCGGATTCTGGTACGGCCAGGCCAACATGAACACCGGCGCCCGCACCGGCACCACCTTCGGAGCGCTCGACGCGTTCTTCCCCGGCACGCTCGCCTTATCCGGAGATCTCGACCGTGCGCGGAAACTTGAAGACTCCGCCTACAAGATGTGGACCACCTTCGGCATCGAGCCCGAAGAAATGAATTACATGACCATGAAAATCACTTCCGGCGGCTACGAACTGCGTCCGGAGATCATCGAGTCGGCCTACTACCTTCGTCACTTCACCAAAGATCCGCGCTACCGCGAAATGGGCAAGACGTTCTTCGACAGCCTCGTGAAATACTGCCGCACCGACGTCGGCTACGCTGCCCTGAGCGACGTTGCAACCAAGACCAAAAAGGACGAGATGGAAAGCTTCTTCTTCGCCGAAACTCTCAAATATCTATTCTTGCTCTACGCCCCGCCCGACACCATCGACCTGAGCAAGGTCGTTTTCAACACTGAAGCCCATCCCATCCGCAGGACGTGGTAGCGTCAAGAGACATCACCTTCACCCTATGACCCAAGTCCACTGCGCCGCTCTCCTGTTCGACATGGACGGAGTCCTGATCAACTCCACTCCCGCGGTCGCGCGCGTCTGGCGCCGCTGGGCCATCGAACACGGATTCAATCCCGAGGAAGTCGTGGCCCGCGCTCACGGCCGCCCCAGCCTTACGACGGTCCGCGAATATCTCCCGAATGCCGATCACGAAGCCGAGAACCGCGAAGTGGAACGCCGCGAGATCGACGACCTCGAAGGCGTCATACCGCTGCCCGGCGCGCTCGACCTGCTGGCCAGCCTTCCCGCCGACCGCTGGACAATCGTCACCTCGTGTACCCGCCCTCTTGCCGAAGTTCGCATCCGCGCCGCCGGCCTGCCGCTCCCCAAGAAGCTGATTACCTCCAACGACATCACCCACGGCAAGCCGCATCCCGAGCCCTATGTGAAAGGCGCAGCTGTCCTCGGATTTCCCCCAGCGGAATGTATTGTTCTGGAAGATGTCCCCGCCGGAGTCCGCGCCGGCAAGGCCGCAGGCGCGAGAGTCATCGCCTTCAAGACCACGGTGCAGGATTCTGTGTTGCGCGAAGCCGGCGCCGACTGGATCCTGAATAGTTGCGTCGATATCCGCCTGCACGATCGCGCCCGGGACCTGAAACTGGCACTGACCGAACGCTCGTAAACCCTCTGTGTCCTCCGTGTCCTCTGTGGTTTTCATTGTTTTGCAATCGCCTAAAGTTCTCTCAGCCCCAGCCGATTAGTCTTCATATTGCAAGGGTTCTGATGTCGGGAAGGATCCTTGTCTTAGGAGAGACTTATGTCCACGGCCGCAGTTTCCACAAGTTCGATTAACAACGGTTTGCAAACCTACTTTCAGGCGCGGCAAGCCGATTTGCAGAAGCTTGGGCAGGCGCTCCAGTCGGGTGACCTCACCGGCGCCAAGCAGGAAATCAGTGCCATCCAGACCTTGGGACAGAGCGGCCCGTTCGCCAATGGCGATCCATTCAAGATCAGTCAGCGTGAGCAGGCGTTTACTGCCGTCAGTCAGGCCCTGCAATCCGGAGACCTGGCGGGCGCGCAAAAGGCTTTCGCCCAACTGAAGAGCACCTTCCACCAATCGCCCGCTCCCGTACCATCACCCAGTCCCGAACCATCGCCGGCGGTCACCGTGAACCTCAGCGGAGCGTCTCCGGCAGCGACGGCGTCTGCCAGCAGTTCCGATGCGCAGCCCACTGCCGCCAGCTCAACCGCATCCCCCAGTGGACCTGAGATCATTCTTAATCTCGGCAACGTGACGCCGGGCGAGCAGATTACCATTGGCATCAGCAACGCATCCAATGGCACTGAGCAGCTCACCATCGGCGTGGCCCAGCAGAATCAGAGCCCCGAGCAGATCACGCTCAATCTGAACCAGAACAGCAGCCAGCAGATCATCGTCAACCTGTTCAACAGCACAGACGTTAGCGCAGCGCAGGGAAGCAACGTCAGCGTCACGGCCTAAGCGGTTGCGGAAAAACTACAAATGCGTGCGCTAGCGTGGAAGAGCGGCCCTTTCAGGGCCGCGTAAGGCAGTGGAATCATTGTAGGCTTCAGTCCCTGTGGTCTCTTGTTCCATGATGGACGGGTTCTTCCGCAACCGCTCAAGGTATTGAATCCGCGTCGGTGCCGGGTTCGCTCGCCGCTCCCATTCGCCAGGCCCCACGGGCCTACAACTTCTACAACTTCCTCCGTATCGCAAAAAGACCCCCTCCAGTAGTAGACTCTTTCCACCTCTGGGAATTTCGTCTGCAAGGAGACACCACACATGAGACACAGGTTGCCAGTTCTGCTCGTCGCTTTGCTTGCTCTTCTTACCACTCTGGGCGCTGCCCAGGACCAACCCTCCGCCAAGTCTCAGGAGCGGATTGTCAAAGAGGTTCGCCACGAACTGTTGATGCTCCCCTACTTCGGCGTCTTCGACTACATTGCCTTCAAAGTCGAGGGGTCCACCGTCACGCTACTCGGGGCGGTCGTGAAGCCTGTCACCAAGTCCGACGCCGAGAACTCTGTGAAGCGGATTGAAGGCGTCGACAAGGTCGACAACCAGATCGAGGTCCTGCCTCCATCTTCCATGGACGACCGCCTCCGCCAGCGCCTGTTTCGCGCGATCTATCAATACCCCGCGCTGCAGCGGTATGAACTCGGGGTGCAGAAGCCCATCCGAATCATCGTCAAGAGTGGCCGCGCAACCCTCGAAGGCGTTGTGGACAGTGAAGGCGACAAGAATCTCGTCGGAATCCGCGCCAACGGAGTCTCCGGCATCTTCTCGGTCACCAACAATCTGCAGGTTGTAAAACCGTAGGATGGTCCCAGTCTTCTCGGAGAGGACGCATCCTCGCGTCCTCTCCCTTCTTAAGAGTCTGGTGCCTTCTCCCCCGGGAATCTCCTAAATCTATTTTCTTCTAGCTTTTCAGGCTCTCCTCCCGCGTATAATGCTCCCGGATTCGACTTCCGCCCCCAGCGGAGCAATCGGAGGAAACGCAATCATGAGTCTGCAGGGCATGAACCGCCGCACATTTCTGGAAACCGCAGCCACCGTCACCGCCGCCACTTTATTAAGCAGCCGCCTGGGTTGGGCCGCCGGCGATCACAAGATTGATAAGGTCGGCGTACAGCTGTACACCGTGCGCGACCTGATGAAAGACGACTTCGACGGCACCATCGCCAAGGTCGCCAAAATCGGCTACAAGGAAGTCGAATTTGCCGGATACTTCGGCCGCACCGGTGCTCAGGTCCGCGCGGTCTGCGACAAGAATGGCCTGGACCCGGTCTCCACCCACGTGCAATACGATGAACTCGACGACAAGTTTCCCTCGGTCATCGAAACCTCCAAGACCATCGGCATCAAGTACATTGTCTGTCCCTGGATCCCGGAGGATCTTCGCAAGTCCCCCGACATCTGGAAGCAAGCCGCCGAGAAGTTCAACCGCTGCGGTGAAGCGTCCAAGAAAGCGGGCATGCAGTTCGCCTATCACAACCACTGGTTCGAATTCCTTCCCGTCGACGGCAAGCTGCCCTACGACGAACTGCTGAAGCAGTGCGACGCCAGCCTGGTGAAGATGGAAATGGACCTCTGCTGGATCACCGCGGCAGGTGGCGACCCCTTGAAGTATTTCAATGCCTATCCCGGACGGTTCCCGCTGGTTCACGTCAAAGACCTCAAGACGATGCCCAAGATCACCGCTGGAGGCGCGCAGAATTACGGAGATACCGTCGACCTGACCGAGGTGGGCAGCGGCCTCATCGACTGGAAGAAGATCTTCGCGCAATCCGACAAGGCAGGGATCAAGCACTACATCGTCGAGCACGATCACCCGAAGCAGCCGATCGAAAGCATCACCAAGAGTTACGAGTATCTGAACACTCTGCGCTGGTAATTTGAGGCGTGGACTGTCGAGCATCGAACGTTGAGCGTCGAACAATGACCTCGATCACCGCACCCGGATCGACCGCGGGCCGGCGAGCCTTCGCTGCGTTGTTGATGGCTTTCGTCCTGCTGGGGACATCCTGCGAGAAGAAAGCGGCGCCACTGCCCGGCAAGCGCGCGCTTTCAACCTACAACGACCGCGTGGCGGGCGGTAGCCGCCCGCAGAGTTTCGCCGCTGCCACCGCCAGCCTCGGCGGTGGAGGCGGCGAAGAGAACTTCAATCTGGCTCCCGCCTCCGTCAGCGTCGCCCTCGCATCCGTCAGCCAACCCGACTCTCTCGACACCCGCAAGATCATCCGCAACGGATCGCTCGAACTGCTGGTCCCCGACGTCAGCCAATCGATTGACAAGATCGGGTCGATCGTCACCGGCGTAGGTGGCTTCGTCGAGAAGTCGACCCAAACCAACAGCGGCGGCCATTCCGCTTCGGTCACCGTTCGGGTTCCCGCCGCTCGGCTCGACCCAGTCATAGCCCAGATCAAGGCCTTGGCTACAACTGTGGACCGCGAGAGCGTTGAGGCGCGCGACGTCACCCGCGAATATATCGACCTGGATGCCCGTCTGCGCAACGCCCAGGCCGAAGAAGCGCAATACCTGCAGATTCTGAAACGCGCCACGACCATCAAAGACACCCTCGACGTAACCGAAAAACTAGCCGACGTGCGCGGCCGGGTCGAACAAATGCAGGGCGAGATGAAGTTCCTTACCGTGCAGATCGACATGTCGACGCTGGAGATTCAGCTTCGAGCCGAGGCCGACGCCGCGGTGGCAGGAATCCATTGGCGGCCGCTCCGTCAGGCTAAAATCGCCGTGAGCGAAATGGTCGCGGGACTGGCAGACTGGGTCGACTCAGTCGTCGCATTCTTCATCAATCTGCCATTGATTGCCGTTTGGTTTCTGTCCATTGTTGCGTTGGTCGTAGTCGTAGTTCGTGTCTTGCGCTTCTTCTGGCGACGGTTCGGGCCGAAAGGCTGGCGATTGCCTTGGAAGCGTCCGGCGCCGCCGGTCTCCACGCCAGGTCCGGGCTAAGAGGCGCACTCTGGATTATTGTTGTTCTGGGGTTCAACATTCTGTCGCAGGGGAGTTCATGCAGGTCAAACGCACGCCGAAAACTTATGACGTTTGCATCATCGGCTCGGGTGCCTCGGGAGGCACCGCGGCCAAGGTTCTCACCGAAGGCGGCCTGAGCGTCGCGTTGCTTGAAGCTGGCCCTCCGGTCATTCCGGAGCGTGACTACAAAGAGCACGTCTGGCCTTATGACCTGCCCCATCGCGGCGCAGGCGTCGGTGGCCGCGCCCGTCAGGGACTTGAAGACGAATTCCTCGCTCCCAACGGCGCCTGGGAAATTGAAGGCGAACCGTACGTTTCCGCGCCCGGCTCAAGGTTCCGCTGGTTCCGCTCGCGCATTGTCGGCGGACGCACCAACCACTGGGGACGCATCGCCCTCCGCATGGCTCCCGTTGATTTCAAAGTTCGCTCTCACGACGGCATGGGCGACGACTGGCCGCTCAGCTACGACGACGTCGCTCCCTACTACGACAAAGTTGAGTCCTACATCGGAGTCTTCGGCACCAAGGAGAATATTTCCAGCGCCCCTGACGGAATTTTCCTGCCGCCGCCCAAGCCCCGCTGCACCGAGACCATCATCAAGAAGGCCTGCGACCACCTGAACATCATTTGCATTCCGTCGCGCCTTGCAATCCTGACCCAGCCCCACAATGGCCGCGCTGCCTGCCACTACTGCGCCCAATGCGGCCGGGGATGCATCACCGCTTCTAACTTCAGTTCCAGCCAGGTCATGATCCCGCCCGCGGAAAAGACCGGGCGCCTCACCATGATTACCGGCGCCATGGCCCGTGAACTGGTCGTTGGCAAAGATGGCAAGATCGAAGCGGTCTCCTACATTGACAAAGCCACGCACGAAGAAAAACGCATTCACGCTCGCGCCTTCATCGTCGCCGCCAGTGCCTGCGAATCCGCGCGCCTGCTGCTGAATTCGAAGTCGACGCTGTTCCCCGACGGCTTGGCCAATTCCTCCGGCGTCGTGGGCCGCAATCTGATGGACACCGTGGGCAGCGATGGCGGCGGATATTTTCCGCAGCTCGAAAAAATGCCCGCGCACAATCACGACGGCGTCGGCGGCATGCACATGTATTTGCCCTGGTGGAAGTTCGACCGCAAGAACGAATTCCTGCGTGGCTACCACACCGAATTCGGCGGCGGACGCGGCATGCCCGGCGTCGGCGACTACGACGACCTCTGTGATGACTTCGAAGGCTACGGCGCCTCCTTGAAGCAGGAGTGCAAAAAGAAATACGGCACCTACATCGGCTTCGCCGGACGCGGCGAAATGATCCCCAACGAAAATTGCTACTGCGAAATTGATCCTTCAGCCGTCGATCAGTGGGGCATTCCCGTGCTGCGCTTCCACTGGAAGTGGAGTGACAACGAAATCAAGATGGCCAAGGACATGCAGGAAACCTACCGCGAGATTGTCGAAGCCGCGGGCGGAGTCTACATTTCCACCGCGCGTCCCGATGGACCGAATCCCTACGGCATTGCCGACGGCGGCGTGATTATCCACGAGGTGGGCACGGTTCGCATGGGCGAGCACGCCACCACCTCGGCCCTGAATCAATACTGCCAGGCGCACGATGTGAAGAATTTATTTGTGACCGATGGCGCCACCTTCGTCACCAACGCCGACAAGAATCCCACGCTGACCATCATGGCGCTGACCTGGCGCGCTTCCGATTACCTGCTGGATCAGGCGAAGAAAGGAAATCTGTAAGCCGGCCGCTTATGCCCATTTCTCGACGCGACATTCTCAAATCGCTCACCATCACTGCGATCACCGGCTCCGTACTGCGCGTGATTCCTCTGGAAGCCGCCGAATACGCCCATCGTATGGTGCGCGCGGAAAAGGCCGCGGCCGAAAACCACGTCTACACGCCCAAGTTCTTCTCGGCTCACTCGTACAAGACGTTGCAGACGCTCTGCCAGACCATCATTCCCCCCGACGTAGAGGCTAAAGGAGCGATCGAGGCAGGCGCGCCCGAGTTTATCGATCTGATCACCAGCGAAAACAAGGACTATCAAGTCGCTCTCGGCGGCGGATTGATGTGGCTCGATAACACCTGCATCGACCGCTATGGCATGGCCTATCTCGATTGCACGCCCGCGCAGCAGAAAGAAATTCTCGACCTCATCGCCTACCGCAAGAATTTCAAGCAAGATCCCAGCCTGGGGCAGGGAATCGAGTTTTTCGGATTCTTGCGGAAGTTGACCGCCGACGGCTTCTTCACCAGCGAAATCGGCATCAGCTATCTCGGCTACATCGGCAACACCTACGTGAAGGAGTTCCCCGGCTGCCCGCCGGTCCCAGAAGCCTAGCTGCGATCTGGCGGGGCCTGGGGCAAATCGGAACGCCAGGAGATGCGCTCGCCTGCCCACCGTACAAGCACTGACGTAACCAGCCGAGAATCCCTGTTTCGTGTCACTCTAAAGCGTGGCGAAATCACATCCAACTGACTACATCGATTTGGACCTTGGGCGCGAGGGCTACATTCAGTCGCAGTCCAAGTTCGTTCCTGTCGTTGCCATTCCGAAGCCCGGTAAGCTGGCTCCAGAGCAGCGTATCCTGCAGAGCATTCGCGCGGAAGAGCGCTTCGCCAGCCTGATCGCCGCTGGCGGGGCCATATGGACCGTGTACGTTGCAACCCAGGACTACGCCAATCTGTGGCGCCTGCAAATCGCGCCGCCCGGACCGATCGAAGTCTGCGCCCTTGGGATACTGGCCTGGCTCCACGCCAAATACCGCCGCTCGACTAGGCCTCGCTGAGTCGAATCCAATCTCCAACTCACCACATTCGAGCCAGCCGGTTGATGCCGTTACTGAGAACTGAGAACTCTACGCTGCCTTCCCAAACGGTTCTTCCAATGACAACGTCTGCGTCGTGAACAGCTCCGCGCCATTCTCCGTGATATGCATGTCGTCTTCAATCCGCACGCCGAACTCGCCGCGAATGTAAATTCCCGGCTCGTTGCTGGTAGTCATGTTCGCCTGCAGCTTGGTCGAATTCCCGCGTACCAGGTATGGCCACTCGTGCCCATCCATTCCCAGGCCGTGCCCGAGTCGGTGGGTGAAGTACTTGTAGTCCGGACCGTACGCCGCATCGGTGATCACCTTGCGGGCCGCTGCATCCACCGAACCACATTCCCCTCCCGGACGCGCCGCCGCCAGCGCGGCCGACTGCGCACGCAGCACAATGTCGAACACCTGTTTCATCTTGTCGCCTGCTTGCCCCGAAGCCTTGCCCATCACGAATGTTCGCGTGATGTCGGACTGGTAGCCTTCGACGGTGCACCCGTCATCGATCATGACGATCGATCCTTCGTGAATCACTTGTGGCGCGGTCAATCCATGCGGAAACGCGGTGGCCTGGTCCACCATGACGCTGGCGTCGCCAGGGAATCCCAACTGGCGGTACGCCGCATCAATCAGACCGGAGACCTCGCGCTGGGTCATGCCGGGACGCAGCGCGCGATAAACCGCCTCGTACGCTGACAGCGTCACCTGCGAAGCCAGCCTCATCAGAGCGATTTCGTGAGCGCTCTTGATCATGCGGCATCCGGCGGTCACCGGAGTCGCGCTCGTAATCGTCACCTGCGGAGCCGCCTGCGAGAGCGCCTTCGCAATGCCATCGGCAAACACGAAGCGTACGCTCTCTTCGATCCCAAGCTTGCCGCTGGCGATCCTGCGTTCTTTTACTCCCTCCGCGATGCGCTGGTACGGGCTCTCATCCTCCTGCCACACGCGTACATCGGCCTGCTCGCCGTCCGGAGCGTTGCTGAGTTGCTCGCGCGCCCGCCCTTCTTCAAATGCCGGACACACATAAAACGCCGCGCCCTTGGCGGGCAGCACCAGGGCGAAAGTACGCTCTCCGCCCCACCAGCGGACGCCGGTGAAGTAGCGCAACGATGTGCCTTCCATGAGCAGGATGGCGTCGAGCGCGTTTTCGGTCATCAGTTGGCGGGCGCGTTGCTGGCGTTCATGGCGCTCTTCACGCGTGATCGGCGAGGCCTCGCCCTTTCGCGATTTCAACTGTGCGATCGATGGCGGCAGGGAAGCGTCGTCCTTTTCTGCCGCTGCCGCCCACAGAGAATTCGGTGCCGCCGCCATCCCAGCCGTTACACCGCCCACTTCCAGAAATCGTCGCCGAGAGATCATCCACCCCTCCAGAAGTTAAGGAACGCAATCCGGCCATTATATGGGGATTTGTGGTTTTCGATTGCAAGCGGGGAACTCAAGTAGCGAGTGTGGAAAACTGGCGGGAAGGGGTAGTTCGGAAGCGGCAAAATCGGTGCAAGTGCAGTATTTGTCTAGAGTTAGCCTTAAGTATACATATATATATGTACGTACATTTATGTACAAAGTAGGAATCGGTGGCCGGCTCCTAAAGTGGCCCTCGCTCGTTCCCCAGAATGCCCTTTCCGGAGCCGGAAACGGCCCTGGCGTCGACGATCGATGCCGGGGTCGAGGAAATCATCGTCCGCGCTAGAACACCGCGTCCTGGGGCTTGCAAATGGCCTCTAACGATTTATCAATCACTTGCACGAAGGCTCAACGACTTACCGCGCAACCGCCCCCGCCTCAACCGTGTCAATGAGTCCTATTGGCCTGCATCAGTCAACAATTCGCCCCGCTACGCGGCACTTCCTGATGCCGCACTACGCCGCGAAATCTCTTTGTGGAACTGCCAGAATTGTTGCACTTCAGCATCGTTCAGCACTTCTCCACGAGCATGCACAAGCACGCGAGCCAGCTTCTCCAGTTCCTCTTCTGTGTAAGCGTCTAGGTCTGTCATTGCAGTGGTCATTTGCTCCCTCCGAGGAGCCGTGCAGGTCTCCTTAAGAATCAGCAACCCAAGAACCTCCGTCTGGTCGGAATTCCATTTTCCGTGGCGTGGATCCGGAGGCATGCCGATCACTCCTGTTTTACGCGCCCCAGATAGGGGAGGTGCGCACTGCGATTTCGGTGCCTCTGCTCATGCTGCGCACTCTGTATCGGCTGGCGCCCGCCGGCTGCATTTGTGCGCGATGAACTGTTTTTGGACAAAGGCGTGTGCGTCCTGAGGTCCGCCTATAGTCTCGGGATCTGCCGTGAACTCGGCATTGCAATATTCACACACGCCAAGCACAGGAATATTGTTCTCTCGTTTGACGATCCTAAACCTGCGTTTCGCCATACTTCAGTTCCCCTCAAAGCGGACCCGCTTGAGTTCTGTTCTTCACTTACCTCGGTCTGATGTGGGTTCGTCTTGGCGTCCCCCGGCCCGTTGCTCATAGATTCCGCTTGGGACCGTTTTGGCGCGATCCAGTGCAAACCGTTTGGCGATCCGAGAAGGCGGCCACTTAAGGCCGCCTCCTTTTGCCGTGAGGCCCAGCGTGCCCTCTACACAAGTACGGGAACGGCATCCTTATGGGAGGTCGAGCTGACGACGTCAAAGGTGTGAACTTGGGGTGTGCCTTCGACGAATCTTGCCAATGTCTTCAAGACTGCCGGGTACGTATTGGTGTTGTAAGTGTCGGCATCGCGCCTTTCTTCCCACAGACTGATTACGGTCACATCAACTCCGCCGGGACCTGCGAGAGTGATTTCGTCCTTAAAACCATGCTGTTTGCGAAGTAAAGGCAGGACGTCTTTTTCAAAGGCTCGCGCGTAATCGGAGAGCATATTGGATTTCAGATGGATAGAGACGTTGCGTGCAAACATTATCAACCTCCTAAGGGTTGTCGTCGCTAAGTGGAGAGAACTTCAGATGGGCTGACTTAGTTTCAGGAAACCTGAAAGAGGAGAAGATACTCACTCGGCTTAACTCCTGCAGTTGAGTGGCCCTCGGCGTCGACGCGCAACCTATTGAATCGATACGGCAGAAAGCAGATGCGGCAAGGCAGAACAGGGGGTTCGATCGAGTACTTTTGGCGGCAGGCATGCACAAACTGGGCGAATCGGAAAGATGCAGGCTTCGCGCCGTGAATCAAGAACCAGCACGAAAGAGCCAGCGCGTCGCAAACAGCGAAATGGCGATGGAAGAAAGTTAACGGACAGCGGTTGGATTTTCAACGCCGTTCTTTGGACTGCGCAGCTGAATTCTTGACGATGCCTCTGAACTGGCCTCAGCCAGCTGAGGTATGCTTTCTCCCATGGAGTCCGGCTTCCAATGCGCCTCGTGCGGAGAATGGAACACTACTTCCGTCGATGAGTCCGCCGGACGACGGCAGAGCTACGTGGAAGACTGCCAGGTCTGCTGCAAGCCGAACGTGCTGCGCGTCGAGTACGACAACTCGTCGCAGGAATTCTTCATCACCGCCGAGCTGGAATGAGAGGGACGGAAATTCGGTCAAGGTGCAGTTTGAGAAGAGGGCCGTATCAGGGCATCGCTTCAGCGATGCCGCCAAAAAGCCACAATTCTGAACGGCTTTAGCCACCGGGGCTGGCCCGCCGCGGGCGCAGCGGCTAAAGCCTGGGCACTCCAACCCTCTCGGCGGCATGCCTAGAAGGCATGCCCAGATACGAATCTCACTTCAAACCGCACCACCACCGAAAATTCCAAATCACTCGCCGTGACATTCTGCTCGCGTTATAGTTAGCAGTTCCCTGGCATTACAGAAAGGACCGACCGCATGGCAACTGGCTACAGCGCTGGCAGGATGGTGGCCCACAATATGGTGACCACGCAGTTTGAACTGGACGGCTTTCGTGTGACCCGCACGCTCGGAGTGGTGCGCGGAATTGTGGTGCGTTCGCGCTCCATCTTTGGAACCATCGGGGCTGGATTGCAGACACTGGTTGGCGGCAACATCACGCTGCTCACCAACCTGTGCGAGAAAACGCGCCAGGAAGCCTTCGACCTGATGCTGCAACACGCTGCCGAGTTAGGCGGCAATGCCGTGGTCGGGGCGAGCTATGACGCGACTGAAGTGATGCAAGGTGTCACCGAAGTGCTGGCTTACGGCACAGCGGTGTTCGTGGAGCCAGCGAAGTGAAAAAAATGAGAACCACAGAGGACGCAGAGGACACAGAGGATTAAGAACCACTCAGCGCAGGCAACAATTTCGCGATCAAGGCAAAAATCCAGATTTCCAGTTTTTCCTCTGTGTCCTCCGTGGTTTTTCATTTCGTGATTATTCTTTGTAGACGAAACCCGCGACCAGCGCGGCCAGGATGGCGCCCAGCCACATCTCGATCATCCAGCCAGCAGGAAGGGCACGGCCCACGGCGGACCACGACGCCTGTGCGAAGTTTTCCGGGAAGCCCGCGAAGAAGCCCGCCAGAAAACCAACTCTGAGCGCCGTGCCGGGGCCTGGTCCAAGGCCCTGACGCGCCCAGGCGTAAAGATGCGCGACCGCGATCGCCAGGATAAACAGCAGAATGGTCCACTGCGCGATGAAGTAGGGATAGCGTGGCGTTTTCAGGAACCATCCGGCGTTCTGTGCGATGACGTAGCGCGGGCCGGTGATGTAACGGTAGATAAAAAAGCTCCACGCGTTCCAGACCACGCCTCCCGCCAAACCGCCCAACCAGATTCTGCCTCTGTTGAGTGCCATGCAGCGCCTCCTCAATCTCTATTTCAGAACAGGGCCCAAGACGATATGCGCGGAAGTGTACACCAATCAGTGGGCAGGGGATACCTCTAAGAGAGGAGTTTGGGGAGTGTTTGATGCCGTTGCGTGAAGGTGCTTTGCATCTGGCGGCGCACGAGGAGCGCGTTCGCGATCGCACCCAGAAAGCCAAAACCGACTTCATAGTCAATCACGTCGCGGACGAGCGTTCCAACAACACCTGCGCGGGCCTCCGCGCGAAATTCGTGGCGATGATGCCAGTTCTTGAATGGACCTCTGTCCTGCACGTCAGCGGAGTAATGATTCCATTCGAACTCGGTGATGCGTGCGATCCACTGCGCGCGCAGAGGCAGGAAAGGGAAGACGCGAAACGACGTTGCGATAGTGGAACCCACGCCAGCTGCCTTGTCGCCCGCACTCCCCGGCGGCGGTGGTGGCGCGGGCTTCCGGTTGAGCGCGATCAGCTTGGTGTGGCTCGCAGGGGGCATGATCCGCGGCAGGTTCTCCGGGTTGGAGAAGAACGCGAAGACGCGCTCAACAGGGAAGGGAACCCACTGCTCAAATTCGAGATGATGGAGCATATCCAGCTTTTGTCATCCTGAGGGCCGCGCCGTTTGCGGACCGAAGGATCTGTGCACTCCCAGCCAGTTGCATAGGTCCTTCGCTACGCTCAGGATGACAAGGGCGTTTTTTAGGTTTTTCAGGGCGTCGCCACTCGCCCACTTTGCGGACCGATCCGCGCTTTTCCACAGGAAAATCCGCGCCAGTCGCGGAGAGCAAGAAAAATATTAGCGAATAAATAGCGAAAGGACCAAGAGCGTAAACCCAACCCCTTGTGGTCGCTCGACTAGTTAACCACAAGCCAGCGTATTTTCTCGGATCACTGCCAGAGTGGGAATACTACCATCAAGTTTCTGCTTGACAATAAACGACTTAGCGCTAAGATGTGGTACAAAGTGGTACGAAGTGGTAAGCACAGTTAGGGCAATGGGACGCGAGAGCTGAAAACGAGGAGCCGGTGGAAATCCGACCCAAAAGCACGACAAACAGCCCGAATCGCCCGACTTTGACCGACCTTCGCACCCTTTTGACCTCCCTCGTTGCTGTTGTGGCGGCTACCAGACATGTTTCGCGGCAATCATCCAACCCGGGTCGACGAAAAAGGACGGTTGAAGGTCCCGGCCGAGTTCAAGCGGGTGATCGACGAGAAGTACGGGCAGCAATTCTACATCACAAGTCTGGATGGCAAGGTTGCTCAAGTGTATCCCTTCGAGGAATGGGAGCGGATCGAGCAGAAGCTGGCAGGGCTCTCCAATTTCAATCCGACGAAGAAAAAGTTTCTCGACCGGACCAACTATTACGGGCAGCAGGTCGAGATGGACGGGCAGGGACGGTTGTTGCTGCCGCAGTTGTTGCGCGAAACCGGGCAGATTAAGGGCGAGGTAGCGGTTCTGGGGAATTTGACGTTTCTCACGGTCAGGAACCTGGAGCTGTTCAAGAAAGAGATCGAAGAAGAAAAGTTCACGCCTGACGATGAGAAGACGCTCGACGAACTGGGCATCTAGTGGGCGAGGGATCAACAGACACCCCTCAGGGGGTTGGGCATGGTGGTGGAAGAGCAGCGAGCCATGTTCCCGTTCTTTTAAAAGAAGCGATCGACTTTTTAGCCGTGCGGCGGGGTGGGACCTATATCGACGCCACGGTGGGTTTGGGCGGGCACAGTTACGAAATCGCAAAACGCCTCGGCGCACCGGGACATTTGATTGGCCTCGATAAGGATCCTGCAGCGCTGGCCATCGCGCGCGAAAGGCTGACTGGTAGCGCTGGCGTCTCGCCGACTGCCGATTGGCCCGAGATTACGCTGATGCAGTGCTCGTTTGCCGAAGTCGGAAAGCGGTTCGGTTCGAAGTTTGCGGACGGGATCCTGGCCGACATCGGAGTGAGCAGCCTGCAGTTGGACGATGCGGCGCGCGGATTTAGTTTTCAGGCGGATGGACCGCTCGACATGCGGATGGACCCGCGTGGCGAGCGTACCGCCGAACAAGTGGTAAACC
>PMUM01000229.1 GCA_003166855.1 Acidobacteriaceae bacterium
GCCGATTCAAGGATTCTTCCTAGGCTGCCAATACGGTAGTAGTTTCGTGAGATCTGACCACGCCGTTACTCGGCTTGCTGACCATACTCCTTCTCCAATCCATTCTTCAATCCATTGAAACGTCGCCTTAACGCGTGTTTGCAAGGGCTGGGCGGTCCCTAGCGGCGGCTCAAGTTCCTGAGCCTCGATCATGGCATCAAGATCAGAGTCGCTGCAGAGGTCGAGGGTGGTCTGGATGCGGCTGTGCCCCAGAATCGCCTGTACCGTTTTGGGATTTTCCTTCGCCTTGTTCACGAGCCAATTGCTGAGGCTATGGCGGAGGTTATGCAAGCCGAAACGGTGTCCGTCAGGAATCCTGGCTCCCGCATTACGAGCAGCCGGACGAAGATGGTCGTTGTCGAAAGCCGATGAACTGATTGGCACGTTGCCCTCATCTTGAGTGACGGAAACACAAAGTCTTCGTCCTTCCCATACTGGGTTTGCTTTCGCCACTCCGTCAGGGGGTCTAGCTGGATCTATCGGTTAGACTAAGGCACATCGATCCATAGAGACAGTTGCAATGCGCCTTGGTCCCGGCGACAATCCTTGAGTGCAGAAGAATTCGTCGAAGCGCAGTTCGGCAACGGCTTCCAAAACTCAGGGGCCTTGTTTACCCGGCGCCCTTGTGATTGCAACTCTCTGCAATCCGCGCGAGAAATTCTGGGGGATGATTCTTGCGCTGGCTCCCGAGGGCCTCAGTTTAAGCGGAGCTGAACTTGCCTCGTTTGAAGATCTTACCGTTATGGTGAGGGACGGTGAGCCCTTCACACCGGCCGTCGTTTTCTTTCCCATGCATCGCATCGAGCGTGTCGAACTCGATCTGCCGGACGGAGGCTTGCCTTCCCTTTCCCAACGATTCCTCACGAAAACGGGGCTTGAGCCTTCCATCGCTCTCGCACCCACTCCAAATGCAGCTGGCAACGATTTGCATGACGTCTCCCAATCGCAGTCTGCGAAGGAGCCTGTGTGAGGTTCTCCCAGATTTTTACCGCTCCGAATCAACTCACATTACTGCGAATGATTTTCGTTCCGTTCATCGTGATTCATCTGGTCGATGGCCGCTATTTGTGGGCCCTGGTTGTCTTCGTCATCGCCGGTTTTAGCGATGGCCTCGACGGTTTGCTGGCCCGCACGCTTCATCAGCAGACGCTGCTTGGACAATATCTCGACCCGATTGCCGATAAGCTTTTGTTGAGCACAATGTTTCTTGTGCTCTCCATCCTGCACAAGATTCCGTGGAAGTTCACCGTGGTGGTGTTCAGCCGCGATATTTCGATTCTTGCTGCCAGTGCAGTGCTGTTCGCCATCGCCGGCCTGCGCAATTTTCGCCCCAGCATTTTCGGTAAAGCCAACACGGTATCGCAGATCGCGGCCGTGTTCTTCGTTCTGCTCTTTCAGATCCGTCCCACGCGCGGGATATGGATCGCGCGTACCGAGTTTCTGCGGGCTACTTTCATCTTCACCATCATCTCTGCGCTGCATTATGTCATTTTGGTGCAGAAGCGTTTACGCGAGCACACGCATGCCTTGCCCCCGGCCCGGAATCCGGCTGTCTGACGCGATTTGACCCACTCTCGCGGCGAACCTAGAATCTTTAGTTCGTTCAAGCTTAGTTCGTTTCCCGGTGCTCGAACTTCCTATGGCGCTTCGTCTTTTTAATACCATGTCGTCGCAGATCGAGGAATTCCACCCGCTGCGCGACCGCGAAGTCCGCATGTATGCCTGCGGCCCGACCGTCTACGACTACGGACACATCGGCAACTTCCGCACCTTCGTCGCGGTCGACCTTCTGCGCCGGTTCTTCCGGCAGAGTGGATACACCGTGCGCCACGTCATGAACATCACCGACGTCGACGACAAAATTATCCGCAACGCGGCGCGCGACGGCGTCAGCGTGCAGCAGTACACCGCGAAATATGAAAAGGCCTTCCTGGAAGACGCCGCCATGATCGGCATTGAGGAGCCGACTCTGGTGCGCGCGACGGAACACATTCCGGAAATGGCGGCCTTCGTCGCCACACTAGTGGAGCGAGGCATCGCCTATCGCACCGACGACGGCTCTTATTATTTTCGTATCGCAAAATTCCCCCAGTACGGCAAGCTCTCGAAAAAAGACTTCAGCGGAATGCTGGACGGCGCACGCGTTGACGTCGACGAATATGACAAAGACAGCGCGCGCGACTTTGCGCTGTGGAAAGCGCCCAAGCCGGGGGAGGCTTCGTGGGATACATCGATTGGATCGGGGCGTCCGGGCTGGCACTTGGAGTGCTCGGTCATGTCGATGGGGGAACTGGGAGAGAGCTTCGATCTGCACGCGGGCGGGGAAGACCTGATCTTTCCGCATCACGAAAACGAAATCGCGCAGTCGGAATCCTTTACTGGCAAGCCGTTCGCGAGGTTTTGGTTCCATGCGCGGTTTCTGCTGGTCGAAGGCGAGAAGATGTCGAAGAGCCAGGGGAATTTCTTCACGCTTCGCGACCTGGTGCTGATGGGGCATAAACCGTCGTCGATCCGTTATCTTCTGACGTCGGTTCCCTACCGCAATCAGCTCAATTTCACCTTTGACGGACTCAAGCAAGCCGCGGTTTCGGTTGAGCGGCTGCGGAATTTTCAGCTTCGATTGACTTCGGGCACTTTTGCCGAGGGATCCAGTTCCGAAATGAAGGCTCTGGCCGCGCAGGCCG
>PMUM01000358.1 GCA_003166855.1 Acidobacteriaceae bacterium
AGCAACTCGACACCGATTTGCGGAAAACCAATACCCGCAAAGAAATTGTTGTCGCCCGGTGGAGTGAAGAAATAGGTCTGGTACAAGCCTCCGGTGTTGTTGAGCGTGAGAGAACGCTCCTGAGAGATGGGTTCGTCAAGTTCGAACCTTCCCATCTTGAAATTCAACCAGCGAGATCCGGCAAGATGGTCGAAGCGGACCCAGGCCTGAGACAAGCTAATGCTGCTGTTCCCGATGAAGGGTTGAATGAAGAAGGAGATGTTCTGATAAAGCGTCCCGGCCGTAATCACGTCAAGCCCACCCAGGTCGAAGCCGGATGTCGTTACCGATCCCTCGACCAGCCCGCTGCCGCCACTGCCTGGAACTATGTCCACCGCTTGCCGATTGTTGTTCTCGCGGTGCCACTGCGGGATCGTCCGAAACATAATCGGCCAGTAGGAAGGGTCCTGATAGATCGGAGCGTCACGCCCGTTGCCCAGCTGGTATCCATTGTCTTTGAAGGTTTGGCCAAAATTGTTGAGCATGGGCCACGCTTCGTGACATGCGGAGCAGGGCAGGCCGTACTTGCGGGCGAAAGCGGGAATTCCATGTGCCGATGGTATGGCCGCCAGCAGAATCACCAAGACCAACGACTGCTGGCGGATTTTCTTGAAAGTTCCGATTCTCATTTTGCCTCCGCACCCGCAGTCAGCAACACGCTGCTAGCGGCGTAGTCGTCGTCCTGAGGTACAAATCTGTAGCCGACCCCGTGCACGGTTCGAATAAACGCGGGACGGTCAGGATTGCTCTCGATTTTTTGCCGCAGTTTCGCGATGCAGTTATCGACCGTGCGGTAACTGGCACGCTTGCGCTTGGGCCATGCACAAGAGATGAGCCGTTGGCGGGATATGACAATCTTCGGTCGGGAAACTAGAAACTTCAGCACTTTGAACTCCCGGAGAGTGATCTGAACCGGCTGACCGGCGCGACAGAGTTCCATCCTTCGGAAATCCAGGGAGATTTCCCCGAACTGCGTCACCTGACTAATGCTGTTGACTTGAAAATCTGTCATGTTCAGGTCTGCTGCTTCTGTCGAATTGAACTGCCGCATACCTTAGCTCTGGCGACGCAATGCACTTGTCACGGAACGGTCACATTCTTGTTAAATCCGTGCACCCGATGGATTCGTTCAGACGGCAGTCCAATTGGCTGCCAAAAAGATCAGTAGGAAGGAGGCGGCGTTTCGCGCTCATGACAGTGCAACTTCTGACGAGCATTAGATGAGGCGATCTTCGGACGCGAGTTAAGAAGCAGACCGAGCGTCAACACTCTGATGGAGATATGGAAGAACTACTTCGGATCTTCGGGCGAGGCCAGTTTTGCCCGGCGTGGACCACTGGAAATCGATGGGAGTTTGAAGTTCAGGTCGGTGCGCCACTCGCCGTGGCCAAGTTCGATTATCTTCGCCTGTCGTTGGTTGGGCACGCCCGGATAGTAGACGCGGGATTTCCACTCCGCACTATCGAACGGAGCCAAGAGGCCAACACCGATGATGTATTGACCGGGTTGCCGGCCTCCGACCTCGAAATGCCCATACTCGTCCGCATCAACTGTGAATTGCGGGTGCACGGGAGAAATCGGGATGATCGCGACCTTCACGAAGCGCGCAGGCTTCCCGTCTTTGGCCGTAACTCGGCCCGCGAGCCTTCCGTCCGTGAGAAGAGTGAAATTTATGTTAAGGCATGCGCCGTTCGCAATATACGTGCTGCCTCTCGGCATGATGCTCTCTGCTTCCCGCAGACCGGGTTCCGTGTTCGCTGTCACTTCGTAGGCATCTGGAGGAAGTTCGAACTCGAAGTGCCCGTTGTAGTTGGTCAACGCGACGTACTCTCCTAACACGCCCTTCACGACAATCTTGCGATTTGTCACGGCAACCGGATTCAACTTATCTTTCGTCTCCCCAATCCTCTGAACATTACCTGTGATAATCGCCTGATGGCCGGTCAAACGGGCCAAATGTCGCAAGACGGCGATATCGTCTTGCGCCTCCGATAACGGCTTGCTTGGGCTGTCAAAAGGAAGGTCTCCGTCTTCCCCAAGATAGAAGAGCCATTTCTGACCAGCCTGAATCTCTGGTTGACCTTGGGGCATACAAGCCTGGTCCACCGTTGCCGTCACCTCGCTGGCTCGGTCACCGCTAAATATTTCGTCTGGGATTAATGTGAGTTGCTTGTCCGTATCGGATATCTCAATCGCGGACTTGACGCTTCCGGTAAATACCCGAGCATATCCCTGTGTGCCACAGACCTGGCCTCCCCCAATCATTGAGAAGCCACCATGAACGCACTGGAACTTCTTACCGAGGTGTACGCGTGTCTCGCGGATTTCCGCAGAGAGGCAAGGCACAAAGCAGGCGACCGCCAACACGAATACGTGGAGTCGCCACTTTCGCAGCAGAAGCATGGAAAGGCGATTATAGCTTCGACTAATTCATTGAACTGGCATGCAGAGCGTGGTCGAGTTGTCGACTACAACGTTCACGCCTCGCCCGTCATCTCCTGCGACGCCAGCCACGCGAGATCGGATGCCCGCGTGAATCGCAGTCCCATTGGGAGCTAGGGGCCGAAAAGCGTAAAGCAGAGATGCGAGGCTCGGTTATGCCGCTCGCGCCTCTGCCATCGCTTCATACTCCTGCTCCGACTCGGCGGGGAGCAGGACCCACATCGTGTAGATGCCGAGCGCCGTTCCGAACGGAATGTTAGTGAACAGAGAAACAAAAGCTACGACCAGAACGAGAACGCGAGCCCACGGCTCCCGCTGCAACAGTCCCCATCCCGCAATGAACCCGCATGCAGCCTTGGCCAGCAATAGAATTGCGACTGTGCTCAACAGGGGAGTCAGGAACGCGGGCGGTCCACCCTCGATTCCCGCTCGGCGCAGGTGTACCAGCAACGTATTCGCAATGACGTACAGGATCACACCGCCGATCGTGGTGAACGCCGACAGCGCCAACCACAACAGGCCCACCAACCGGAAATGCTCCTGCACGCGTCCGGGACGGCGCTGCATGAGCGACACTGGTCCGACGATCTGCTTGCCGCACTTGCTGCAAAACGCCTGACCTGGCTGTACTGCCGTGCCGCATCCATCGCAGAACATGAATTCCTCCCCGAACTTTTCCGCCACGTCTGTTCGCTACAAAATACTTACAACAGTTGATACGTAGAAAGCGCGCCACAGTTCCATCTCATCAAAACTGTGTGGGCATCCAGGAGTTTACGTGCCGCGCAATAAACGAATGCATAAACAGAAGAGGCCACCCGGCAACAGGGCAGCCTCTTCTTCAAGGGAGAATAGTTCCAACGGAGCTTTGAAATCCGTCAAAACTTTCTGCGCAAATCTTATGAGTCTAAAAACAGGGGTGTCAAGGGATTTTTGTGAAATAAATGTCTTTGTTTTCAATGAGTTACAGAACCAATCAATATCCCTCGCGAGTGTAGCAAATTGAGACAAAAGCCCTCCAGGGAAGTCCTAAGCCGATCTATCTAAAGCTACTTACCCCGAGTTCGGACGATGTTTGGAGGAAACTAGGAGCGATTCTGGGGTGCCGGGCGACCCCCATCCGTCCCGCTTTGGGAGGCTCCCTTGACCACCGTTTCGGTGAGGTGCAACGAGATGAATTCCATCTGTTCGGGGCGATCGAAGATCTTGTCGGGATACCAGCGCTTCATCAAAATGCGAATTCCCCCGAACGCCACGCCGGCCACCACCGCCAGTCCTGCGAGAATCCCGCAGAGAACCACGATGTTGAGAATCAGCATGTACAGGTCGCGCGCCTGCGCATTATCGGTCGGCTGGTTCCAGGTAACGCTCGCTTCCCAGTTGACCCTTCCCAGCAGAGACTTCGCATCGCCGTCGGAAACAGGTCCAGTTGCGATCGCAACAATGGGCCCCGTCCTCTTATCAAAGAACGAACCTGAACTCTCAACGCTGGACACACCTGATTGCGGTTGGCTCATCTGATGCGCGGCATCGATGCGGCGCAAATGCTCAGCAGCCATTTGCGGCGTGGGGTACGAGATCAGCATCAGCGTCGCTTCCCCGCTCGCCGTGCTGTAGCGCGCCAGGCTGACTTCCGAGCTGGCATTGAAGTCCACCAAGTCCGCGGAAACCGGCGGCGCTTGCGCAGCCAGGGCCGCGGGGCCCATCACATATTTCTGCGTGTTCGCGATGTAGTCATGGTGGGGCATGAATTCGATGAACGTGGGCAGGTTCGCGGAATTTCCACTGGGATGCGGCAATAACCCCGCCAGTTCACGCAACTGCGCTCCCGACATCGCCGATTCTTTGCTGAACTGCGCATCCACCAGCACATTCCCGCGGTAGAAGAGCATGCGCAGCCCCAGAGATGCACCCTGATCATCAATCTTCTCTTTCGTCATCTCCGGTTGCAGATAGAACGTGTAGGCGCCGAAGGCACCGGAGGCGTCGGCGAAACGCGCGGCGCGCAGCTTCAGCGTGCGGCCGTCGTCCCGCGTGTACGTGGCAGTCGCCAAATCCGAGAAGCGGTACTCCTTAAGAACAGCGGCGTTGGTAGGATCCGCTTGCGTAGGGTCCTTGCTGACCTGGGGAGTCCCCTGCATCTGCCACCCCCCAAACTCTTGCGGAAGCAGAGCCGGAGCTTGCTCGGCAGCGCGAGCCGGCGCCTGCACTGCGGGCTTGCTTGCGGCAACAGCCATGCCCAAAAGGCATGCGAGAGAAATCACAACGCCTACAGAACGGGAAATACTCATGAATTGGCCCCGGACTTCAGAACTCCTGCTCATAATTAGACCACAGACAGGGGAGAAAGGTTTCCGAAACCTCGTAACCCCATGATCCGCCACAACTTTGAGCAGTACTTGGAGGATGGTTACCTAAGTGCCTCACTCCTACTCATCGGAGCCATTCACAACGGTCGCATCTGCGGGCAAACTATCAGTGGGTGCAGGAATGTCAGCAAGCAGTGTGGACACGGAACAGCGGCGGGGGAATCGCACGAAAGCAGTTCTTCCCGTAAGAGTAAAAGCCAAAGACAGTTCGGGAAAGCCGTTTGAAGAGCTGGTGCATACGCTGGATGTGACCCCGGAAGGAGCGCGTTTGGGCTCCGTCCGTCACGAACTGAATTTGCACGACGAGATCACGGTTTTTTATCGCCAGCGAAAAATACAGTTTCGCGTGGTGTGGACGAAGAAGATGAAGGGCACGTCCGAGTTTCAGGTTGGACTGCAGGCAGTGAGCCACGACAGTGAAGCGTGGGGGCTGAGTCTTCCGGAATTTAGGCGCCAGCCCGCTTCGCAGGAATCGGTTTCTCTGGCCTCAGTGGTCGCTTAGCAAGAAAGGGAGAAGTTCATGAGCTACTCATATCGCAATCTTTGGTCGGATCGGCTTTGGTCGGATGAAGAAGGGCAAGACATCGCCGAATACTCGGTCATGCTCGCCGTGATCCTCGTGATTGTCGTGGGCACGGTGCGCCTGATCGGCTCCAACGCAGGAAGCATTTTCTCGCAGGTGGGCAGCTCGATTCAGTAGGCAGGAACCCTCTCATTTCGGTCTTGAATGCAATTATTGGCCAGCAGCTTTGTCGAGCTTGCTGGCCATTTTCACACCGCTCAGTCCATCCGCATACTTCGCAATTCCGCGATAGAGCGACTCGGCAATGCGTTGCCGGTACTCGCTCGTCTCAAGACGATGCTCGTCGGCAGGGTTGCTGACGAATGAAATCTCCGCCAGGATCGACGGCATGTTGGCCCCGATCAGCACGATGAACGGCGCCTTCTTCACTCCGCGGTTCCGGATCGCCGGACTCTTGGCCGCCAAGCCGCTGTGCAACGATTCCTGCACATCCCCGGCGAACTCGCGCGACTCTTCAATCTTTTCCTTCAGCGCGATCTTTTTGACCAGATCCTGCAATTCGTAGATGGATTTTTCCGATACCGCGTTTTCCCGCGCCGCCACTTCCAGCGCCTCCGGCGAGGAGGTGAAGTTCAAGTAGTAGGTCTCCACGCCGCGAGCGTCCGGATCGTTGCTCGAGTTGGCATGGATCGAAATAAACAGGTCCGCCCGCCGCTGGTTGGCGATCGCCGTGCGGGTTTCGAGCGGGATGAACGTATCGTCCTTGCGGGTATAGACGACCTCGGCTCCCAGGCGGGTTTCGAGCAACTTGCCGAGGCGCCGGCCGACTTCGAGCACCAGATCTTTCTCTTGCAGGCCTTCGGGCCCAATCGTTCCGGTATCGTGGCCGCCATGGCCGGGATCGATCACGATCCTGCCAATCTTCAGCCCCAGGGCCCGGATCAGCGACCGGTCTCCACTGGCCGTGGGCCTGGCTTCGCGGACATCAGGGTCCATTGCCTTCCGGCTGGCACTGAGACGCGACGACTTGCCTCGTGAAGAACCCGTGGGCGGCGTATCGCTCACAGCCTTCTCTTCGGGAGCCGTGGAATCGGAATCCGAAGCGGCATCGGTTTTGTGGGAAGCCGCGGTTGACGACTTACGCGCATGCGACGGAGCCTCAACCTTCGCCGCCTTCACCGGAGGCGCATCGTCATCATCGTCCGCCTCGACCACAACCTTCTTCACCGTGCCTGGCGCGGTCCTATCGTAACCGGCCGCCTTCTGCGGTGGCCCTGACGAATGCGCCTTCGCGTTCTCCGGTTCGTCCTTCGACGCCGCGTTCGGTTCGTCGTGAATCTGCTCGGCCTTGCTGACCGGCTTGCCGGCCAGAGCCTTCATGTCAGCCTTCAACTCAGATTTCGGAACATCCTTTGGTGCGTCCTTCGCGGCTTCTTTCAGGACGTCTTTGGGAACGTCCTTCGGAGCATCGGGTTTCGATCCCACCTTCGGCGGCATTTCCAAATCGGCCGTCTCGGTCGCGGCATCTTTTCTTGCTCTGGCGCGTGCGGCTTTCCCGGCATCCTTGCCGTGTATGTCGATGATCAACCGGTAAGGGTTCGGCAGCAGGAAGGCTTCATAATCCGAGAGATCAGCGACTTCGAGCACAACTCGCGTGCGCCCAGGCTGGAACTGCGCAACGCGAATCTTCTTCAGGAAGCCGTCGTCCACATCGAAGCTCTTACCCACCAGCGTTGACGCGAGTTTGGTGCCCCGCAGGTCGAAGAAAATCCGGTCAGGACTGGCAATGCGCGACGAACCGAACTTGATGTCGCTCTCCAAGTCGATGGCGACGCGAGTGTAGTCCGGCGTCGACCAGTGCCGTATCCCGGTCACGCGCGGCAGCCGTTCGGAATGAGCGTCAGACGGCTCCTTCCCGGCTACCTCGGTTTTAGGCTCAGGTTGGGCGTCTGCCTTCGTGTCGTCGTGAGAGTCAGCGTCTTTACCCGATGATTCCCGGGCAGTCTTGCTCCTCTCCGCAGTCTCCTTGCCTGACTTCCTGTGGGCCTCGGCCTTCTTGTCCGCCGCAGCTTCGCGGTCGATTTCCGCCAAGGCCTGCTGGGCATCCTCCACCAGACGGTTCTGCGGATAGCGGTGCAGAAACTCCTGAAACACCGCGCGGGCCTGCTCGGGATCGTTCAGGTCGTCCTTGTAAATCTCGCCAATGGTGAACAGGGCGTCGCACCGGTACTTGCTGCCGGGATATTCCTTCCGCAGAAACTTGTACTGGGCAATGGCCTCGTTCAGGATCTTGTCATCGTCGAAGCGCCGCCCCATCTCGACCAAGGTCTCCGCTACAGCCACTGCGCTGGGATCGGCTTTGGTCGAAGTGGGAGCCCCAAAATAGACGTTGCGGTAGGCATTGAGGACGCGCTGGTAGTCGTGCCGCGTGCGGTCGGCAGGCGGACGTCCGTTGAGCGCCTCCCGCATGCGCTCGGCAGCGGCAAAGCGGTCGCGAGCCCACGATTCCGTGTGATGCACGCGGGCAAAGGCATAATTCGGCAGTCCGGAAAGCGCCACCAGCAACAGCAGCGCTCCCCAGCGCCAACCGCGCTGGCTCGATTTCATTTTCAAAGTCGTCGGTCCGTTACTGTCTCGATCCAACGTTGCAGTTGAACTGCCTAAGGTACCTGAGAGATTTCAAATACGACTTACCTAGTCTACTGCTTAGGGTGCCCCATTCTAGCCGCGCCTTTTGCGGCTAGAGTGGGGATTCTGATTCCCACATCTACAACAGATGCCGCCAACCTATTCCGTGTTGCTGATGTAAAGCACGCCCCGCGCATCTCGTTGAACCCGCACGGGATCATGCGTCGAGCTAGACGGAGAAATATCAAATCCCGAGTAGTACAGGTTGGTAATTCTCCGCACATAATTCTGGGTCTCGGCATAGTGCGGCACGCCTGCACTGCGCGCCACCGCTCCCGAACCCGCGTTATAGGCGGCCAGGGTTAAATTCACGTCGCCGCCGTAACTTTCCAGTAGCGATTTCAGATGCCGCACGCCCGCGTCGACGTTCTGCGCCGGGTCAAACGGATTCTTCACGTTCAAGCTGCGGGCCGTCTGCGGCATGAGCTGCATCAGCCCCATGGCGCCCTTGCGCGAAACCGCATTAGAATTGAAATTCGATTCCACTTTCACCACCGCGCGCACCAGGTTCGGATCCACATTGTGCCGGGCCGCAGCCATCACGATCGACGAGTCAATCTCTTCCTGCGAGGCCTGATGTCCGCGAGAATTGGCCGCCACGATCTTGGCATTGGCGGACTGCGACGACTCGTGCGCATAGTACTGGGTGACCTCAGCCGCGGCCGACCGCGCCGCCTGCATCGAGGCCGTACCCGCCGAAGGCACCGGCTTCCAGCGGCTTTCTTTGCTGCTCCAGTACACCAGCGACGACCGCTTGGGCTGTGCCGCCGGCGTGGCATGCTTCGGAGCGGGGCCATCTTCGTTCACATAAATCTTGCGCCCGTTCTCATCCGTCGTTGTGATCCCATGGGACGCATCATCTCCCTCGGCCGCCCACACGGGGGTTGTATCGAGAAAAAAGGAGGTCGCGATTGCCGTTGAGGCCGTCAGCATCAATGCGAGTTGCAGGTGCTTTCGCATAATCCGGGCGTTTCCCTTTCACCAAACTATCGTTGGAGGGGCGTCAGACAGGCCTCGCCCTTCCATCCTCTACCCGGAACCTGACGGAGAATTCTGAACCAGAGTAGGACGATTATAGGCGGGCAGGATGGGGCGGGCAATCTCCCATAAGGGAGTAGAACCATCGGAGTAATGTTGGTAACTGATTGAAAATGTGATTGTTAGATTCGCCTCACATAAGCACGCCGCAATCAACAGTAACCCGGACGCGGTTACTGGCGCACTATCGCCGGGAGCCACTGGTCTGTGCGTGAAACTCGATCGGGTCACTGAGTGCTAAGGCGACGATGTCACGCCAAATACGCGCTAGCTAAGTCCGTAGGGAGACTCGTCCATGCTGGGTCATCACTCGGTTCGTCGAGTTTCTCAGGACTCGCATTGGCGCAGGGCGCCTCAGTTCAGCGCGAAAATAAAGTCGTATCCGTTCTCGGGAACGATTTGGGCGACTGGAACTGGGTTGGATGTGGCAGGGGCAATCTTATACAGGACGTAGTTGAAACTTCCTTCCATGCCGGTGATTTCTGGAGTGAAGATGTTGCCTGCGCCGTCAAAACGCACAGGTCCGCCCCCAGCCCCCGTCGACCCCGATTCACCGGCCGGTACTGCCTGTTCGGGCAAATTGATGACGCGCGTCGGCGTCGCATATCCGTTGGCATCGGGAGCAAACTCCTCGACGGCGACGCTCGTCGCTTGGCTGACGCCTGTACTTAAACTTGATTCGACACTGACAAAAACATTACCGTTGCCGTTAACCGCGACCCCGTTGATGAAGACCGGAAAGCTGATGGAGCGCACAGGCTCGGCAGAACCTGCTGCATCCGGCGAATAGACGTCAATGAAGCCGTACGGGATGTTTCCCGGGTCATACCGAGCCGCACCGGCAACATAGATGGTTCCCGAAGGATCAGCCACGATGTCGACGAGGAACTCATTCGTTGGCGATTGCACGGTGCGGAGCGGCACGGCTTGCCCAGTGGCGTCAGGGGCATAAACAGAGACAACGATGTTTTGCAACGCGCCGACACTCGAACCCACATAGAGCTTCCCAGCCACATCCACGAAAAGACACTGCGGTGCACTCACCACATCAATAACTCGCGTGGGGACCGCCGTTCCATTTGCGCCGTCTGCGTACACCAGAACCTGTGAGTCACTCGCGGCGTTCGTGACGCCAACATAGATTTGATTAGAAGAATCGGTGGTCAGCCCCAAGCCCGTGTATTGCGAGGGAAGCTGGAGAGTGGATACGGGATCGTTTCTCTCTGCCGATCCAGCCGTGTACTTCAGAATCGTCTGGGGCGCTCCATTCCCAGCGTTAGAGCCCCACACATACGCGACCGACGCCGGCGTTCCTGCACCCCCGCCGCCCGATGGTGGGCCGGAGCATCCCACGAGGCACATGCACCCAGCGAGGATGACCGATGACGCGAATCTTATTCTCCGACGACCTTCCACGGTTCTACCTCGGGTGTGGAGTTGCTCTCGCTCTCACGCGTGATGGTACATCGCATCCAACATCTTGCATCTGTAGTGCCACGATAGAGAGTTACTTTGGTTTTACTGCGAATCTGCGGCAAGGGCCTTATTTTCGTTGGCGCTAGAAGACTCTGCGTTTGGCAGAAAGGCCGAAAGCGCGGAGGATGACCCCAGGAAGCGGTTGGTTGCTGACAAACTCTGTCGATGAGACTGCGCCCGGCGTGCAGGGCGGAACCCTAACTGTTCTTAACAGCCTTAGCACTCATTGATAGGCTAGGTGCAATTTCCAAATCGAAGAAGCCCGACGCGCGCCTGGCTCGCCTATCCCTTCTCCAGCGCCGCCGCGAACGCGTCCAGCGACAACGACCGCAACAAATTCCGTCGCATCCCGCGCTCCACCTCAGCCAGCCGGTCCGACGCATCCGTGATCCACTGAAAATCCGCCGCCTCCGCTAACCGCTTCAACTCGGATGCAATGTCCGTATTCCGAACTAACTCCGGCGCGCCCGCCTCGATCGACGCCAGATCGCGCAGCAGCGAATACAGTGTCCGAATCAAATGCTCAGTCTTCTCCCGCCCCTCCGCCCCGGGCCGGTACGATTCGGTCACCTTGAACAACTCGCTGTGCTCCCCGCCCCGTAGAGCCGAGTTCAAAATCGTCAGCGCATGTCCGCGAGCCGCCACATAAGCCGCGAGATCGAACCCCCGCGCCCGCCCCACCGCCCCTTCCGACAGCCGGGCCACCAGCGCGCGCTCCGGCGCCTTCCACTCCGGACGGTGCTTTGCCAGATACCGCTCAATCTCCTCCGCCGGCAGCGCTCCGAGTGGAAACACCATCGACCGCGACCGGATCGTCGGCAGCAGTTCCCCGGGATTCTCCGTCAGCAGGAAAATTGTCGCGAACTCCGGGGGCTCCTCCAGCACCTTGAGCAGCGAGTTCGCCGCCTCCTTCATGAAGGATGAGTCGCTGAAGATGTAAACCCGCTCCTTGCCCTCCGCCGGACGGTAATAGATCGTCTCAATCACTCGCCGCACCTGGTCAACTTTGATCATCATCTGCGGAGGATCCGGCGGAATGATGAGTACGTCGGGATGCGTCTGCACGAACAGCCGCGTCTCTTTCTTGTCGGTCTCGCGGAGATTCTCCCGAGCCTCAACGGCCTCGGCAAAACGCGCATCCAGATCGGCCGTCTGCGCGATGCGAGTGCAGTTGGCGCACTTGCCGCAGAAATCGGGCAGCCCGTCGGTCGTGGTCGGCGCCAGGCAGTTCAAAGCCTGCGCCAGCATCAGCGCCAGCGTGTACTTGCCCGCTCCCTGCCCGCCCGATAGCACGACGGCATGCGGAAAGCGGTCGCGCGCCAGCATATCGCGCAGGCGATGAACTGTTTCCGCATTGCCGTGAAAATCAGAAAAAGGCATCGACTTATTATCCTCGAGACACTGACCAACGTAGCGGAGTTTGACCGCCCCCGTGCCCGCGCATCTCAAACGCCTCATCGACCAGCCGGGCGTTGATTTTTTTTCCGTTGACCTCGAGTCGCGAGAGCCCCTTCGCCGCTTCCGCCGGAACCTTGAGACGAATCAGATACGTGCCGTGTGCACTCGGGTGGTACCACCCCTCGTATCCCCGAGCAGACTTGCTCATCCCCAGCAACGGCGATTCAAACTTGAAACTCGACAGCGGCAACTTCGGCGCCAGGCTCACACCCGATTCTGTGAATTCCAGGCCAATCAATTTCGACAGCGCATACAGCGGACACGCGTGCGTGTGCATATTGAGTACTGGAAAGTCCGTCCATCCAAATGGTTGGCCTCCAGTTGTGCCGCCAGGATGTTTGCTCACCGCCGAGTTCAGCACATCCGGGCCACTCCATGTTCCGTACCAAATCTCGGGATAAACTTCCGCGTGCCGCGCGAAGGAATTCTTCTTCCACTCGTCCCACGCCATCGCCCCATCAACGCCAGCAAGCGCCCAAATCAGTGTCTGATTCAGCGAGGGCCAAACGCCGCCGTTGACTTGCGTTCCCGGCTCGGACTTCCACGCCCCACGCTGCACCTGATCGGGACCTTCACTGAGTTGGACCGCTCCAATCGGCGAAACCTGCCGCAGCTTCTGATCGATGTTGCGAATCAGCGTCCGACTCTGCTCCTCGCTCGCGCTTCCGCCGATCAGCGCCCACGGCTGCGGCTCGATCCACATGCATTTTTCGCCCAGCCAGCCATCAGTCGGTCCCAGCCAAGTCCGCCGAAACCAGTCGCCCGTCCACTGCGCCCGCACGGCTTCCCGGTGTTCCTTCGCTTTCTGCCGGATCGGTGACGTCAAACCCTCATTGCCGCCCGCAGAGGCCAGCATGCGCGCGTAGTAGTCGAAAACGTATGCCGCCATCGCGGAGTTGAGGACGCTCTCACCTTTTTCCACAACTTCCTTCGACTCAGCTTGCGTCGTCCACGCGTTCACCAGCGCATCGTTCCAGTCATCCTGCAACATGCGAATCAGGCCATGCTCCCCGGTCCCAACATCATCAGTTATATGCCGGTAGCAGCGCGCCAGAAGATCGCGGACGGAACCTCGCCCAGCCCTCTCCCCATATAACGTAACGACCTTAGAGTCGAGGAAGCGCACGTCGCGTGTAGCCAGAACATATTCGCTGACCGCCCAGATCAGCCACATCGGCATGTCGCTGGAATTGTCGCTGGTGGTCGGCATCGGCAGGCCGTGCCCCACAATTCCGTAAGGGATCGATCCGTCCGGGCGCACCTCGCTCAACGTGTAGCGCAGAACTTCCTTCACCAGATCGGGATCGCTGAACAGAAACGGCAATGCGTGCTGCAGCGGATCGCGCGCCGCTCCCTGAAATCCCATCACGTACTGGTAGATGCTGGCTTGCGAAACGATGTGCTGCTTGAAGAAATCGTCGTAGCTAAAGCCGCTTCGCAGGTAGTAGTGGTTCCAGGCAACTTCGCGCTCGACCCACGGCTCTTCCGGCGTACTGAACCGCAGACCGTGCCGCTTCCATTGCTCACTGGACTCCCGCAATGCAATCGACGCACCCGTCCGATACTTTGCAACCAGAGCATTTACGTCAGCGCCCGCCGGAACGTAGCCATAGAGAAAAGTCAGCGTCCTGCTTTCCCCGGGTTTGAGGGCGAGTTTCCGTTCCAGCAGCAGAGCAGTCTCTGGCCCGGTTTGCCCCAGGTCGCCATCCAGGTCGCGCTCCAGTCCTGCCGGATGGTTCGTGCCGCCCGTCCCAAAGAACCCTTTGCCGTTGCTCGACATTCCGCTCGCCGGAGCATCCAGCGATACCAAGAACGTTGGCGGAGGATTGAGGTCATCAAAATCGGCGTCTTTCGGAGCCTTTGGGTCCGGCGGAGTGAGAAACACATTCGGACTCTTCTCCAGACGAGCGACCATACCTTGAAACCGTTGCTCCTCGGCCGGATCGCGTCCGAGAAACTCCTTGGTTTCCATCAAACCAGAATTGCCAGCCACACGGCGGAAGTGATGCGCAAAGCGCGCCCCAAAGTCCCGCCGCATCTCATGCATGCTGTTTCCGGCGAATAGCTCCATGAACGCGCGGAACGAGAACTGATAAACCTGGCATCCCCAATATTCGATCCAGCGCAGGTTCGCCGCCGACGGCCCGGCGTTGGAAATCGTGACCTGCGAAACCAGCACCGGATCGTCGCCGAACGGCGCAAAGATAACCTGATCAATCGCGTACCCGTGCCCGGAAACTTTCTTGCGGAAATATCCAATCCCAAAGACGCGGTCAAAACTGTCGGCATTCCCCGGGTAGAACGTGCTCAGGACAGCCGTGCCATCGGTAAGGTATCCGAATCCGCCGGCGAAACAGCCGCGCTCGGGCGCGAAGTCGTTCAGGAACTTCGGTGCTCCTTCATCCTGCCGCACGCGAACATGGCCATCGTTCGAAGCGATCGCCACAATGCGATCATTGCCCACCTGATGTATGTGCTCCGTCGGAGCGAGTACGCCCGGATTCACTTCAGTCACAGCCTTGGGGTCTTTCAGCTGATCGCAGGTGTAATGAAACGCCGGCAACCCGAACTCATCGTGAGTCCATTCGCCGAAATAGCCCGAGCCGTAAGCCTTCTTCTGATTGGAAGCCGCAGCTGAAGCGGCAGGATTCTGAGAGGTTGATCCCCAGACACGAGGCATGATTTTGGAAGCGGCCAGGGTCAAAGCCGCTTTCTCCAGAAAACGCCGCCGGTTAATGGACATGCTGCACCCTCTTCGCAGCACTCGATAAAGCTAGTTTGTTAGAAACAATCTCGACAATTTTCTGGTGAGTCTGCCCTGGCGTCCCGCGAGCATCGACCGCGACAACCCGCCCCGGCTCACGCTTCGCAATCGCCAGGTACCCGTCGTGAACGCGCCCGAAGAACGCCCGTGTCTCCTGCTCGAAGCGGTTCTCATCGTGGTGTCCCCCGCTCGCAGTCTTCGAGTTGCGCTTATTCCGCCGCCGCGCCCGGCTCACGCTGGCCGCCGCGTCCGAATCCAGCAGGATCGTCAAATCCGGCTGCAGGTTCCCACACAGCACCCGATGCAACTCGCGCACGGCATGGCTTCCCAGCTTGCGGCCGCTTCCCTGATAAGCCTCCGTCGAATCCGTGAACCGGTCGCACAGCACAATGCTCCCCTGCGCTAGCGCCGGCTCAATCACTTCGGCGATGTGTTGCGCTCGCGAAGCAAACATCAGCGCCATCTCGGCCAGCGGAGAAAGCCCTGCCGTCCCCGAATCGAGTAACACCTTGCGGATCTTTTCTCCCGTCAGTGTCCCACCGGGCTCGCGCGTCTCGACGACCTTGTGACCCGACGCCCGCACCACCGCCGCCAGCTTCCGCATCTGCGTGCTCTTGCCGGTTCCGTCGAGCCCTTCAAATGTAATGAATTTCCCGCGCCGCGACATTCAGCCGAAATGATATCAGCCCACCCACGCTGCGTTCGTCCCATCATTTTCCACATGTCATTTGCTACCTGTCATTCTGAGCGGAGTTGTCGTTCGCGAAGCGGACGACAACGCAGTCGAAGAACCCCTACTCCATGCACGGATGCTGTCGCTGCGTTCCCTGTACCACCACATACGCGGACTGCTATAGTTCTACTTCTGCAGCCAAAAGTGGGAATTCGCGTCATCACATAACATGGGGGCCCGTTAAGCATGAAACTCTCAAAAGCCTTGGGAGCAGTCTGTGTCGCAGTCCTGGCAGTTTCGACGTGGGCAGCAACACCGCCCATCGTCACCATCACAGTCGACGCCACCACCGCTCCGCGCAAAATCTTCCACGCCTCGCTGAAGATTCCCGCGACCCCCGGCGACCTCACGCTTTACTACCCCAAATGGATCCCCGGCGAGCACGCCCCCGACGGGCCCGTCATCGATCTCGCCGGCCTGAAGTTCTCCGCCGCTGGCAAGACCTTGAAATGGCGCCGTGATCTGCTCGACGGCTTCACTCTCCACGTCGACGTCCCCGCGGGTGTGACTGAAATCGCCGCCGAACTCGACTTCCTCTCTCCCGCCACGTTCGAAGGCGGATTCTCCGCCGGATCCTCCGCCACCGACAAGCTGGCAATCATCAGTTGGAACCAGGTCCTGCTCTACCCCAAAGGCTTCAAGTCCGACGACATCAACTACTCCGCCAGCCTCAAACTTCCCCCAGGATGGAAGTTCGGCACCCCGCTCCCCGTCGCCAGCCAAAGTGGAAACGAAGTCAAGTTCGCCACCGTCTCGCTCACGACGCTGGTTGACTCCCCAGTGATCACCGGAGAATTCCTGAAGGTCGTCCCGCTCGCGCAAGATCCTGTCACCGAAATGGACATCGCGGCCGACAGCGCCGCCGCTCTCGAAGCACCGCAGGAAACCTGGGACCACTACAAGAGCCTCGTCGATCAGGCGCAGAAACTGTTCGGCGCGCACCACTACCGCGACTATCACTTCCTCTACACGCTGAGCGATCACGTCGCCCACTTCGGCCTCGAGCATCACGAGTCCGACGACAGCCGCGTCGACGAGCGCGCCCTGGTCGACGACACCTCGCGCAAACTCTCTGCCTCGCTTTTGCCCCACGAATATGTCCACTCGTGGAACGGCAAATTCCGCCGTCCCGCTGACCTCGCCACACCCGACTACCAGGAGCCCATGCAGGATGATCTCCTCTGGGTCTACGAAGGCCTGACCAACTATCTCGGCTTCGTACTGACCGCGCGCAGCGGCCTGCTCACCGCCGACCAGGACCGCGACGATCTGGCGATGACCGCGTCCGCCCTCGATCACCTTCCCGGCCGCACTTGGCGCAACTTGCAAGACACGGCCGACGCCGCCCCGCAACTTTACTTTTCTCCGCGCGCCTGGGAATCCTGGCGCCGCAGCACCGATTTTTATAATGAAGACACGCTCAACTGGCTTTGGGTCGACGTCATCATCCGCCAGCAGACCAAGGGCGCCAAGTCGATTGACGATTTCTGCCACCTCTTCCACGGCGCGCCCAGCACTGGCCCTGCGCTGAAGACCTACAACTTCGACGACGTCGTAAACGCGCTCAACCAGGTCGCACCCTACGACTGGCGCGGCTTCTGGACCGAGCGCCTCACCAATCACGGCCCCGGCGCCCCACTCGGCGGCATCGAGGGCAGCGGATGGAAAGTCGTCTACGACGAAACTCCGTCGGAAATGATGACCAGTTCGGCCGGTGCATACCATTTCGTTCCCGCCGCCTTCGCGATCGGCCTGGTCGTGAACGATGAGGGTGCCATTGCCGACACCATCGAAGGCGAGTTCGCCGCAAAAGCCGGTATCGGCCCGGGCATGAAGCTGGTCGCGGTGAACGGCCGCCGCTTTTCGGCCGAGATCCTGCGCGATGCCATCAAGTCCGCAAAGACCGGCACCGCGCCCATTGAGTTTCTGGTCGAGAACACCGACTACTACAAGACCTACAAAATCGACTACCACGGTGGCGAAAAATACCCCCACCTGGTGCGCGACGACTCGAAGCCAGATTTGCTAACGGAAATCCTGAAAGCAAAGTGAGCCCAGCGGTCTCGGCCAATCACACCCGAGATGTCATCCTGAGGAGGGCGCAAGCCCTCCGAGGGACCGTACGAAGCGCTGAGAGCGGCAATGCAGTAGCCGAGATCCTGTAAGCTGCATGCACCACAGGCATTCCCCTCCACAACATCGAAGCTTTCCGCCACCGTACGGTCCCTTACGCCGGCTTCGCCGCCGCTCAGGATGACATCTCTTCACAGGAATCCCGATTCGGAACACTCCCTGTCCGAAAGTGACACCCATCACTGACATGCCCGTTGTGAATCGGCAACCTCCGAACATGCCCAAGATCTACTACGTCTACATTCTCGCCAGCCAGCGCCGCGTTCTCTACATCGGAATGACCAGCAACATCGAACAACGAGTCTTCCAGAACAAGACCCACGCCTTCGCCGGATTCACCGCAAAATACAACGTGACCAACCTCGTCTATTTCGAGCGCCATGGCTCGGTACTAACGGCGATCCGCCGGGAAAAAGAAATGAAAGCCTGGCGGAGGGAAGAAAAAAAATTAAGCTGATCGAATCGACCAACCCCAAATGGCGCGACCTGAGCTACGGATGGTATCAACGACACCGTTATGAGCCAGACCGCATCGTGGTCTAATAATCCGCGGTCTCACAAGCCGAACCCGACCCTTGTCCGCGCGCTGTCATCCTGAGGAGGGCGCAAGCCCGCCGAAGGACTCTACGAAGCGCCGACAGCGGCAATGCAGTAGCCGAGATCCCGCTAGCCGAATGCGCCAGGGGCCTTCCCTTCCACGTCATCGAAAGCTTTCCGCCGACGTAAGGCCCTCACGCCGGCCTCGCCACCGCTCAGGATGACAAGATCACCGCAACCCCTGTTAGCATGTGTGCGGCCTCAACCTGGACATGACCCGAACTCACGCTCAGCTTCTCTCCCTCGCCGCTCTGACCCTCTGCACCACAGCCTCCGCCCAAACCATCCTCGGCTTCACCTCCGCCTCCGCCGCCCGCGAAACGGCCGTCGAATCCAAATTCAAATCCATTCCCACGCCCGACGAAGAGCGCCGCCAGCACCGCATCTTCACCCAGGAACCCCACATCGCCGGATCCAAACGCAACAACGAACTCGCGGAGTACATTCGCGACGAGTGGAAAAAGCAGGGACTCGAAGACGTCATCATCCGCCGCTACGACGTCTACGGCACCAATCCCAAAAGCGCGTCGTTGGAAATGATCGCGCCCATTCACTATCAGGCTACGCTGCGCGAAACTCCGCTGCCCGGCGACGAAGACTCCCAGAATCCCGCGATCAGCGGCGCCTGGCTCGGCATGTCGATCTCCGGCGACGTCACCGCGCCCGTCATCTATGCCCACAGCGGCAATCCCGAAGACTACGACCTGCTGCGCAAGAGCGGCATCAGCGTCAAAGGCAAGATCGTCCTCGTGCGCTACTCGAATCCTTACAGCTACCGCGGATTCAAAGCGCTCACCGCGCAGCGCGAGGGCGCCGCGGCCATGCTCGTCTACAGTGATCCCCAGGAAGACGGCTACAAGAAAGGCAAAGTCGATCCTGACGGCCCCTGGGGCCCCGAATATCACATCCAGCGCGGCGCCATCACGTACGACTTCATGGTCCCCGGCGATCCGCAAACTCCGGGATGGGCCTCAGTCCCCGGCGCCAAGCGCATCCCCATCGAAGAAGCAATCTCCGCCCCGAAGATCATGGCGCTCCCGCTCTCCTGGCACGATGCCAAGCCCCTTCTCGAAAACATGGACGGTCCCATGGCCCCACAGGACTGGCAAGGCGGCCTGCCGATCCAATACCACCTAGGCGGCGACCGCGTTAAAGCTCACCTGAAAATCGAAATGGACAACGGCATCCAACCCTACTACGTCGTCGAAGGTCGTATCCGCGGCTCCGAGTTGCCCGACGAATGGGTCGTGCTGGGAAATCACCGCGACGCCTGGGTCTTCGGTGGCGTCGATCCCTCGAGCGGCACTGCGAGCATGATGGAACTCACCCGCGCCCTCGGCAAGCTCGCCAAAGATGGTATGCGCCCCCGCCGTACCCTCGTCGTCTGTAGTTGGGACGGCGAAGAAGTCGGCCTCACCGGATCCACCGAATGGGGAGAGCAGTTCGCCGACGAACTCCGCGCTAAAGCCGTCGCCTACATCAACGTTGACGAAGCCACCTCAGGCCCCAACTTCCACGCCCAGGCCGTCGCCTCGCTCGCACCCATGCTGGTCGAAACCAGTCGCAGTCTGAACGATCCTTCCGGCAAAACTCTCTACGACGCGTGGAAGGAAACCATCGCCCGCGAAAAAACGGAAGGCAATCAATCCGGCCAGTTCAGTTCCTCCGGCATCATCGACGAGAGCCTCGCCGACACCCGCATCGGCAGCGGCTCTGACCACACCGTCTTCCTCAACTTCATCGGCATGCCCGTGCTCGGCCTCGGCTTCGACGGAGACTACGGTGTCTATCACTCCGCCTACGACGACTTCTATTGGATGAACCACTTCGGCGACCCCGGCTACAAATACCACACGCTGATGAGCCAGCTATGGGGCGTGACCGCACTGCGCCTGGCCAACGCCGACCTGCTCCCCTTCGACTTCGCCAGCTACGCCAGCAACGTCCGCCAGTTCGTGAATGAGCTCGCAAAAGCCAACGAGAAGACCATGTGGGGACAGCCGCCTTCGGCTGTCCAGCCGGGCGAAGCCGGCCAGCCCATGTTGGACCTCAAGCCGATCCTCGATGCCGTCGACGCTTTCGAAGCCGCCGGCAAGCGCCTGAACGAATCCATTACCCGCAAATTGTCGTCGGAAAAAATCGATCCCAAGCTGGCCGAAACCCTGAACCACGGCATGATGCAGGTCGAGCGCAACTGGCTGAACCCCGACGGCATCCCCGGCCGCCCCTGGTTCAAACACATCCTCTACGGCGCAAGATTCACCTACGCCCACCTGGAGCTGCCAGGATTAACGGAAGCTGTCGAAGCGCAAGATTGGCCGACGGCAAAGCAACAAGCAGAAATCCTGCGGCGCGCGCTGTCGAAGAACACAGAACTACTCAATCAACTCGACGCAACCCTCAACTAACTGGGGTCCGGTAGAAAAACCCGCGGCCCTTCACCCAGTCAATCGCAACGAGCAATACCTCTTTGGTGGACGCGGTCTCGGGCTCGACAATCAGAAAAAGATCGAGCCCCGATTCGTGAATCTTCTTGGCGTCGAAATCACCAGCGAGCACCGCAGGCCACCATGGCTTACCGGGATCGGGAACACGCCTCACTGATGGGACTGACGAGCCGTCGCTCTTGAGACGCTTGTGAAGCGCCGCTGCTTCAGCGGGAAGAAATTCAAAGGCGCACCATTGAGTCGACGGCGAGAGATCATGAAGTTCATGAATGCTGCGGGAACTCTCCGGCAGGAAGTCCGGCATCCATCCCCGGTCAGTCGCGCCGTCTCGCCTCGCGTCCGCGAGAGAAGGATAGAACGACTCACGCCGATCGCCCTTACACGCTGACAGGGTACAAGCGAGCAAGATACAGCACGCTAGGCGCGATTGAGAGCGACGTCGTCCATCCCTGATTAAGGAGGCCGGGTGCCCCATGTCTCGCGTTCTTTGCGAGACGTGGGGATTTTGACTCAATTGAAAATGGAAAAACACTCCGACTACCCCGCCTTCATCTCCCGTTCCATCACCCTTCGCAGCGCCGCATTGATCCGCGTCTGATACCGGCGCCCGTCCCGCTTGAACCAGGCCAATACATCGGCATCCAGCCGCAACGTGACCGGCTTCTTGATCGGCTTGTAGAACTCCAGCACGTCTTCCATCGAGGCAGCATGCCTCTTCGACGACTCCACCGACGCGCGCAGCTTCAATCCCTTGCGCCGTCCCGTCTTCTTCCGCGCTCCAGCCGCCGATCCCCGCCGCCCGCTTTTCCCACCCTTCGTAACTCGTTGTCGATGTTTCATATAGGCCACTCTACTTATAAAACTGTACGTACACAACTGTAATAAAAATGTTCCTGCAGGAACACTGTGGAAAACTTCCCAGACGCGCCGCTAACCTGTTCATCCCGCTGCACTTTCCTCAACCGAAACCTCCTCGTCCTGCATAAACCCAAACACTTCCTGAGGCACTGGATTCTGCCACACTGGCGCAAACGACTGCCGGTGCAGTGGCGTCGGCCCGAACTCACGCAACGCCGCGAGGTGCTTCGGCGTGCTGTATCCCTTGTGCGAAGCCAGGCCATACGCAGGAAACACTGCGTCCCATTCGCACATCATGCGATCGCGCTCCACCTTCGCCAGAATGGACGCAGCCGCGATCGACGCCGAGAGCGCGTCGCCATGAATGATCGGGACCTGTGGCTGCTCGCAGTCGAGCCGCAGCGCGTCGACGAGCAAATGATCCGCCGCAGGTGAAAGACGCATTACAGCTTCGCGCATCGCCGCTCGCGATGCGTGATAAATGTTGATCTGATCGATGCGCGCCGCGTCCACCGCAGCCACCGCCCAGGCCACTGCGTGCTCGCGAATGCGCTCGGCCAGCACCTCGCGCCTCTCCGGCAGCAGCAACTTGGAATCCCGTAACCCGCGCACCCGATAAGCCGGATCGAGAATCACCGCCGCAGCCACCACGCATCCAAACAGCGAGCCGCGGCCCACCTCGTCCACACCCGCCACCATCCGAGCCCCAGTCGCCCAGGCTTTCTTTTCATAACGCAGTGTGCAGCGCAGTGTCTTCAGCAATCGCAGCTTGGCCGCGGAAGGAGAGAGCGTTCGTGCGGACGGTGACTTCATCACAAGCAAATCGCAGAAAGAGAGTTGTCCACCATCTTCGTCGAGAGCACGCATTCCCGCAAGTCGGATTCCCTGTCCTCGTTACGCCAACTCAAATGGCACGCTCAGGCCATGCCTCGGCCAACCGGTAATCCCACTTAGTAACCACGCCCCGGATTACTGGCGTACATTGTCCTACCGGACATGTACTGGTAACTTCGTCTCAGTAAAACCACAGCGAGAAGCATCGTGGAAATCAAACTCAACGCGTCGCCCGAAGACGGCCTGCTCACCGGCAAGGTCGTGCATCTGGCGCTTCCGGTTCGCTGGAGCCTGGTCGGCCAGGAAGGCCGCGGGCCCGCGGAAATGGCCTGCACCTATGACATTCATCCACACGGCGCCCGGCTACTGAGCACGCGCACGGTCAGCGTCGGCGATCTGGTGATGGTGGAACGCGGACGCAACAAGGCGATCTGCCAGGTGGTCTGGTCAGGAGATCCCTCGTCGCCTCTGCGCGGCCAATTCTCAGTGCAATGCGTCGAAGGCAGGACGCCTTGGGATGAAGAGCTGCGGCAGATGGAAGAGCAGTACCAGCCGGTCATTCTCGATGGCACGCAGTACGGCACAGCTCGCGGCTTTGGGCGACCAGAAACCAACCGGCGACGCCGCCCGCGTTTCTACGTCGAGGGCGAAGCGGAAGTCATCGACGGCGTACAGCGCGTTACCGGCGAGGTGCAGCAGATTTCGGAATATGGGGCCCGCATCGCATCCAAGGAAATGCTGCGCCCGGGCCAGGACTTCCGGCTCATGCTGAACATGTTTGACATCAGCGTCGCCGTCAAGGCGCAGGTGAAATATCTGATCAACAATCTCGGCATGGGCGTGGAGTTCCGGGAAATCCGCCGGGGCGACCGCCCGCTACTCAGCTATGTGCTGAGCAAGCTGCGCAGGAGAAGGGTGGAAGAATTCGTCGAGGTAGAAGTGGTTCACGAGCGCCTGGCCGCGGTCGCCGGTTAGTCAGCGGACATACACAGCAAGAGCCGATTTGGATGGGGGCGACGAAGAACTTGGGCCTCCGGAGCCGGCGCCCTAACCTCTCTTCGCCCCTCGAGACTTTCTAAACTCCGCCCACGGCTTACGCCGTGGGCTGCATTTCTTTCGCCGTTACGCGGCTTACGCCCTCTCGACGTCGCGCAGGCGAGCGGCCTTACCGCGGAGTCCGCGGAGATAGAACAGGCGGGCGCGGCGCACCTTGGATGAGCGCAGTAGTTCGACCTTGTCGATCACCTTGGAGTGAACGGGGAAAATGCGCTCCACGCCCTGGCCAAAGCTGATCTTGCGTACGGTAAAGCTGGCCTGCGGTCCGTTGTCGCGTTTGATGACTACGCCTTCGAAGGCCTGCACGCGTTCTTTGTCGCCTTCCTTGATCTTCACGTGGACACGAACCGTGTCACCGGGATGGAATGCGGGGATGTCGGTGCGTTGCGATTTGGCCAGCAGCTTTTCGATGATTAAGTTTGACATTGTCGTTTTTCCTTCGTCTTTCGATTCCTTGAGAACTCTTCCTTAGCCGTTGTCGCGCTTGATGCGCGCCAAAATCTTCGCGTCTTCGTCGTTGAGCTTCACGCCGTCCAGCAGATCCGGGCGGTTGCGCAGCGTCTTCTCCAGAGCCCGCTGCCTGCGCCAGCGGCGGATTTCCTGGTGGTCGCCGTTCAGCAGAACCTCCGGTACAGGCATCCCACGAAAATCCGCGGGCCGCGTATAGTGCGGATAGTCGAGCAATCCGCCGGAGCCACACGTCGAATCCGCTGCACCCGGCTCCGTTCGCTCATTCGCGGTGAATGATTCCTGCCGCGTGGAAGCTTCGTTGCCCACTGCGCCCGGAAGCAACCGCGTGACCGCTTCAATGATCACCGCCGCTCCCAACTCACCACCGCTCAGGACGTAGTCTCCGATCGACAACTCGCGGTCGGCGAGAAAATCTGCCACGCGCTCGTCCACACCTTCGTACCGTCCGCAGACCAGCACGATGCGATCAAGCCCCGCCAGTTCCGCAGCCACCTGCTGCGTGAAGCGCTGGCCTTGCGCCGAAAGCAAAATCACTGACTGCTTCGCGCGGCCCGCGATGCGGTCTTCGCGGCTCGCCAACTGCAGCGTTTCCAAACATTCAAAGAGCGGTTCCGGCTTCAGCACCATGCCTTCGCCGCCGCCGAAAGGGCGGTCATCCACGGTGCGGTGCTTGTCGTGCGTGAACTGCCGCAAGTCGTGGACTTCGATCTTCGCCAGGCCCATCTCGCAGGCCCGGCGGGTAATTCCGTGATCCAGCGGTCCTTGGAAGAAGCCGGGAAAAATCGTCAGGATATCGGCTTTCATCTGGACCTGCAAAACCTTTAACCACAAAGGACACTAAGGTTCACGAAGGAAACCACTCAGTGCCTCTTCTTTCTCTCTGGCTGCTGCGCTTGCTTCTCTTCCTGCGTGACCGGGGCATTGATCTCCAGCATGCCCTCCGGAAGATTCATGCGCACTTGCCGCTGCGCTGTGTCCACACTTTCCAGGTACGCATCGGCGAACGGCACATCAAACTTCTTGCCCGCGCTGTTCGCGACAATCAGCAGCGGGGCTTCGCCGGCCCCGAACTGAACATCTTCGATACGGCCGATTTCGCGGGCGTGATCGAGAACGGTACAACCGATCAGATCGCTGACGAAATTCCAGCCCGGTTCCAGATCCGCACGCTCGGCGCTGGGGACCTGCAATTCCGATCCGATCAGCAACTCGGCGTCATTCATCGAATCGACGCCGCGGAATTTCAGGACAACAAGTCCTTTGTGCGGCCACAAATCTTCGACTTCCAACTCGCGCCGCGACTGCTCCGACTGCGCCTTCGGCAGCGCGAACAGCTTCATGCCCGCGGCGAAGCGTCCCGGAACGTCGCTGTGCATTTCCGCAGCGACCTCGCCGTGCCGGCCCTGCGTCTTCACGACGCGCGCTAGCGTAATGAACTCGCTCTCGCCTCTTGGTTCAGGACTCACGGTCCACGCTACTCATGATCCACGCTACTCGATGATTTCGAGCGTGTAGCGCTTGTGGGCGCGGTGGCCGGCGGCGCTCAGCAGGGCACGCAAGGCGCGAGCGGTGCGGCCCTGGCGTCCGATGACCTTGCCGACATCGCTTTCGGCGACTTCCAGTTCGATCACGTCGTCGTCGAATTTCTCGACGAAGACTTCGTCGGGCGTGTCGACGAGCGATTTCGCGATCAGCTCAACGAGAGCGCGCACATCTCCAGAGGGCTCAGTCATAAGCGTTTAATTCTCGCGGTGCGTTTCTAATGAGGGTGGCCCATCCTTTCGCGCTCTTTGCGAAAGAGTGGGAACCGGTAGCCTCAAAAACTAGGCAGCGGAGCCGGCGGCGGCCGGGGCCGGAGTCTTGGTGAACAGCTTGTTCACGCGATCCGACATCTGAGCGCCCTTCGACACCCAGTACTCGACGCGATCCCGCTTCAACTCGACGCTGGCGGGATTGGTGCGGGGATTGTAGGTCCCGACCACTTCCACCGGACGGCCGTTGCGGGCGCGCTCCTTCTCAATCACCACGATGCGATAGTGCGGTTTTTTGCGCGCACCACGGCGCGCCAGACGAATCATTAACACGGGTCTTATATCCTTGTGTCCGGAAGAGTCCGGTGAGATCGAGGCAAACTCTTATTATGCCGGAGGTTAGGCGGAATGGCAAGGGCCTTAGGTCCCTTCTGAGTGAGAGCTCAATTCAGTGCGCAAGTTCATTGACGACCTCTCGCAAGGGATGTACTTTGGCGCGTTCTCGATGAGAGGTAAGAAAGGAAAGCTTTATGCGCGCAACGGCCGTGGTAGTAGTGCTATTTTTCATTTTCCAATCCGCGGTGGCTCAAAACAAGGGCGACTCATCTCTACAAGTGCGCGAAGAGGATGGTGGCAGCGTGGCCGTTCGCACGACAAATGGAGTTCTGAACCAGGGCTCGTCGCTTAAACGCACGTGGTATGTGCTCGACGACCAAAAGGCCCCGGCAGCCCTCGACCATGCGGGCGTCTTTCCGCTACTGGATGAAAAAGAAAAGCTGCAATACATCATGCCCGTGGGAATCGTCTCTCCGAAGCAGGCGATCTCGGCGGTCGAGCTGCGTTACGTCCTTTTTGACGTATGGGGACAGCGCTTGAGGACGCTCTCGGTGACCCAACTGGCAGACTCTTCGACGCACATCGATTTTCGAGGAAGCAACAAGTGGGTGGCGCTCGAGTCAGAGGTATCCCAATTGGTGACCGTGGTGAGTTTCGTTGCGCGGGTCCGCACGGCCGAAGGAGGAGTGTGGACGTTTGACGCAGGCCGCGTGGTGCCGCAGCTGCAGGACTTGGGATTGAACGTTCTCCCGGCAGATCTTATCCCGGATGAGCAGCGCATCATCAATCCCGGATTGATTTACTGGACGTATTCCTCCAAAGACGGAGAAGCGGTGAAGGCGGCAGGAGTACTGCGGCCGTAGAAACGGCGGAGGTAAAATGGCACACTTACGGTTCTGGCCCATGCTGAAGCCGTGTCACGCTACGAACGCATGAAAAACATTACTCTCAGCGCGGACGAAAGTCTGATCGAGCGAGCGAGATTGGTAGCGCGGGTACGGGGTACGACTTTGAACGCAGCTTTCCGCGACTGGTTAGAAAAGTACGCCGCGCAAGCAGCGGGGGCTAAAGCTGTTGACGCCCTAATGCATCGTCTGCAGCATATCCGCTCGTCGGGACCCTACAGCCGCGACGAGATGAATCGGCAGTAGTCCTGGCCGAGCGCATCCGGAATTCCCACCCTTGCGCACCGAACGCGCAAGGATGGGGACCCGCATCAACTGAGAGTACCAACCCTGTCGAGCTTTGCTCGACTGGACAGCCGAGGGCGGCTGTCCCCACATGAATCTCTCCTGCTAGACTCAAGCGTTTTGGAGGTGCGAGTTTGCCGGGTATCTATATTCTCTCCGGAGTGCGGACGCCGATTGGGAAATTTGGCGGGGCGATGGCTTCGCTGACCGCCGCCGACATGGGCGTGGTGGCGGCCGAGGCTGCGATGGAGCGGGCCAGGGTCGAACCGGCGCAGGTCGACGAGACCATTATTGGCTGCGCGCGGCAGGCGGGCGGGGGGCCGAATGTGGCGCGGCAGGTTTCCGTGCGCAGCGGCGTGCCGCAGGAGGTTCCCGGCTTCACGGTCAACAAGGCTTGCGCGTCGGGACTGAAATCGATTGCGCTGGCTTACCAGGCGATCATGGTTGGCGACGCCAACTGCATTCTCGCGGGCGGAACGGAGTCGATGTCGCGCGTCCCGTATTATCTCGACGGCGCGCGCTGGGGATACCGGCTGGGCAATCAGGACATGGTCGACGGCATGTATCGCGACGGATTCTTCTGTCCGCTGGCCAAGATTTTGATGGGCGAGACCGCGGAAGTGCTGGCCGAGCAGTACAAGATCACGCGCGAGGAGCAGGACGAGTTTGCGCTGCTCTCGCAGACGCGGGCGGCGCGGGCGATTGCGGCCGGGCGCTTCGATGCCGAAATCGTTCCGGTGACGATCGAAAGCAAGAAGGGCGCGACGACATTTGTCCGCGATGAGCACCCGTTTGCAGACGCAAGCATGGAGAAGCTGGGGAAGCTCGCTCCGGTGTTCTCGAAGACCGGAACGATCACGGCCGGGAATTCTTCGGGCATCACCGACGGAGCGGCCGCGGTCGTGGTGGCCAATGAGCACTTCGTGAAGCAGAACAATCTGAAGCCACTGGCGCGAATCATGGCGGTGACCTCGGCGGGAGTCGATCCGCGGACGATGGGGACTGGGCCGGTTCCGGCGCTGCGCAAGCTCGAAGAGAAGCACAACCTGCGGCTGCACGAGTTTGGGCTGATCGAGTTGAACGAGGCGTTTGCGGCGCAGGTGCTGGCGTGCGACCGCACGCTGAATTTCAATCGCGACCGGCTGAATGTGAACGGCGGGGCGATTGCCCTCGGGCATCCCATTGGGTGCACGGGAACGCGCATCACGGTAACGCTGCTGCACGAGATGCTGAAACGCAACACGAAGCGGGGCGTGGCTACGCTGTGCGTGAGCGGCGGCATGGGGATGGCGCTGGCGCTGGAGAACGTGGTGTAAGAGCTCTCGGGGACTAAAGTCCCGGTTGGGTTTTCGCGCACTTTTCGCGGCGCTGAAGCGCCGCTCTTCCACATGAGCGAATGGCCCGAATTTCGTTTGGCGGTTGCGTCCGACACCGAGGCCCTTCTGGAATTCATGCAGGAGTATTACGCGTTCGATGGACACGGGTTCGATCGCGAGAAGGCTCGGGTGGCTCTGACGGCCCTGCTCGGCGATCCCAAGCTCGGCCTCGCGTGGCTGATTCTGGATGGCGAGGCGGCCGTAGGATACATCGTGCTGTGCATTGGCTACAGCCTCGAATGGCTGGGCCGCGATGCGTTCGTCGACGAGTTCTACCTGCGGAAGGAGTATCGCGGGCGCGGCTGGGGCCGCCAATCGATGACGTTTCTGGAGGAAGCCGCGCGGGCGGCGGGGATTCGCACGCTGCATCTCGAAGTCGTGCAGGAAAACACTTCCGCTCTGCAGTTATACCGCAAGCTGGGCTTCGCCGAACACCGCAGCACGTTCCTGTCGAAGTGGATCGCGCAGGACTTCTCCAAGCCCGTAGGCCGCAGCGGACACTGAACCCGCAAACGCACCGCGGCCGGCATCGTCTTCTGGTATGCTTTCCCCGCTCTTTTCTCCGGCGCTTCCCCCCACCCCGTGGGAAAAGCCATCACCCTGAAGGAGACTGAAATGCTTCGACCGATGATTCAGAAGACGATCCGAACTTCCTGCTTGATCGCATTCCTGCTGGCCGCGACCTTCGCCTTGGCACAGACCGAGTTTTCTGGCGAGATGTTCGATTCGCAGAAAGGCAGCAACGGGAAAATCTACTTCGCCAAGGACAAGGTGCGGTTTGAGTCAACCAACAAGGACCCACGGAGCGGGGGCGTGGTCATCATGAATCTGACGACGCAAACCACAACCGTGCTGATGAACCAGCAGCACATGTACATGGAACTGTCCCAGCAAATGGCAAGCCAGCGCACGGCCTACAACTTCTTCCGCACGGGCGACGTGGAGGCCGCTTGCTCAGACTGGATGCAACTCCCGCAGAACAAGGGCGGAAGTTGCCGCAAAATCGGCAGCGAGACGGTCAACGGGCGGAGCACGGTCAAGTACGAAGGCACGAACGCGAAGGGTGAAACCGGCGACGTTTGGCTTGATCCCAAGCTGCGCTTTCCCGTGAAATGGGAAGGCAAGAACGGAAGCTGGGAACTGCGCAACATTCAGGAAGGGACGCAGCCCGCGAGTTTGTTTGAGATCCCCGCTGACTACAAGAAGTTCGATATGCCCAATATGGGCGGGATGATGCAGCGGCCGCAGTAAACAGAATCCTTTTCACCACAGAGGACACGGAGCACAGAGTCGGTCCGTCGAGCGAAGCTCGACGGACAGCCGAGGCGACTGTCCCCACATCGTTATCTCCGCATGCGTTGCGGCGGGAAGATCTGGGCACTATACTCAGCTCAGCGGTCCTCTCGAAGTTTCCGGAGCCTCGATGCCTTTATCCGCAGTAATCGTGGACGACGAGCAACTCGCCCGCGACGAACTCGCCTACCTGCTGAAGAATACCGACGATGTGAACGTCGTGGCCCAGGGCAAGAACGGACTGGAAGCCGTCAACCTCATCAAAGAATACAGCCCCGATCTGGTGTTTCTCGACGTGCAGATGCCTGGGCTCGACGGCTTCGGCGTCATCAAGAGACTGCTCGACAAGAAAATCCCGCTCCCCAAGATCGTGTTCGCCACCGCCTTTGACCAGTACGCGGTGAAGGCCTTCGAAGTGAACGCGGTCGACTACCTGCTGAAGCCCTTCGACAAAAAGCGCGTGGCGCAGGCGATCCAGAAGGCACGGGCCAAACAGGACGCGAACGCACTCCCGGCCGAAAAAATCGAGACTCTGGTCCGCATGATCGAGTCGCAGAAGCAGCCGGCGGCGAAGATTCTGCTCAAGACGGTCGGGCGGATGTTCCTGGTGGACCAGCGCGACATCTGCTACGCCTGGATCGAAGACGGCGTCATCACAGTCGTCACCGGCGGCCCGGTCGGCATGGAAGGACAATCCAACTGCCGGACGCTCGAGGAACTGCTCGACAGTTTAGATACGAATCTTTTCTGGCGGGCGCACCGCTCCTACCTGGTGAACATCAACCGCATTCGCGAAGTCGTGCCCTGGTTCAAGAGTTCGTACCAGTTGCGAATGGACGACAAGAAGCAGACCGAGATACCCGTAAGCCGGGCTCAGACCAAACGGCTGCGGGAACTGTTCAGACTCTGAGATCTCGCGGGCGCAGTGACAGACTTTAGCTGGCGGCTCAGCGACAGCGGGTTCGATTTGTGCCCATGCCGCGGAGTTTTGCACTCGTTCCACGGCGGCAAACAGGTCGGCAATCAGCGTACCGGAATACATCACCTTATACATTCCATCTCTCCGCCCAAAAAACTGGCAGAGCAGTGTTCAGAACAAGCTCCGGAGGACGGCGAAACTTCCGGCCGTCCTCCGGCGGGGGAGAGCTATACTGCGAGAGCCTTCAGGCCGTTTCGGTCCCGAATGACCAGAGTCGGTCCATCCAGACGGATCAGCCGCTTCTTCCGCAGATTGCTCAACAACCTGGTTACGGTCTCACGGGAGGCGCCAATGCGCTGCGCCATCTCTTCGTGAGTCATAGTGGCGTGAATGCGCGTCTCGTCCTCTTCTTCCTCTCCCTGAGTGGGCGAGTGCGACAACAACAACCTCGCCAGCTTGCCCTTGGACGAACGGGTGAGCACGAGATCGTGGATGTCGCGGTAAGCGGACTGGAAATCGTGGCTGAGACTCTGTGCCGTGTGCATTCCCACCTCGCCGTGAGAATGCATCAGTTCCAGGAAATGCTTACGGTCGACAAAGCTCAACTGGCAGGGAGTGGCGGTCTCCGCAGTCGCTTCATATCCCATGCCTGAAATCGTGGCACTTAGGCCAAGGGCTTCTCCGGCTTCCGCGGTTTTGAGAATCAGAATCTTGCCTTCCCGCGAGGTGGTCGAGAGGTTCACCTTGCCCGAGCACAGAATGAACATGCCGCGGGGACTATGGCCTTCGACAAACAGGATTGCGCCGGCCGGCAGGACGCTCTTGTGGCTGACCTCATTCAGCGACTGCAGCGCGC
>PMUM01000083.1 GCA_003166855.1 Acidobacteriaceae bacterium
CTTTGAATGACGAGCCCTCCGCCAGCATGAGGATCAACTTGGCGCGAAACACGTATCCGGCCGGCAGAGCACGTGATTGAGCGATGCTGCTTAGATCTGAATGCTGTTGCTTGGTGAGCAAGATTTCGCTGCCAGTAACCATGACAGCTTTGATGCTAACAGTCTAGTAATGGTTACTCTGCGACAGGCCACTAGGTCAGATCATCGCCGTTCGGGAGAACACCTGGATGATTCGTATTCCATTAGGCTGCGACCCCGAAACCAAGCAGCGTAATTATTACAACCGAACAGTTCATGGCTCTCTTCGCCAGGCACAGAAGTTCCTAGGAAGAAAGATCGATGAACTGGGTGCCAGTATCGAGAGAGATGGCGCGAAGATTCGGTTGGATCAATATCTCGATCAGTGGCTCAAGACAATCAAATTGCGGATCTGCAGCAAGACATATGAAAGCTACGAGAGTCTGCTCGCAAAATACATCCGCCCATCACTAGGGAAAAAATCTTTGGTCGCAATTAGGCCGTTGGACGTCCAGGGGGTTTACGAACAAATGTCAGATCGCGGGCTTTCGCCAAGAACGGTGCAAGGGGCTCATTGGGTGCTCAATGCGGCGTTCAGACAGGCATTGCAGTGGGAAATGATTTTAGAGGTGCCGACCAAAGGCATCAAACTACCCAGGATTCGAAGGCGCGAGATGCGGGTATTCAGCGTAGAGGAGACAAAGACCTTCTTGAAATTTGCGCTGCCCACGATGTACGGAACTTTGTTCGCCGTCGCCGTCACCACTGGAATGCGTCCCAGCGAGTACATCGGCCTCAAGTGGCAGGACATTGACGGGGAACGCGGAACCGTCAGTGTGAAAAGAACGTTGCGAAAAGGGCCTACGGGACAGTGGGAATACGGCGAGACAAAGCGGGCAGGTAGCCGACGACTGATCAGATTGCAGAACTGGGTCATCGCGAGGCTGAAACAACTCAGGGAGTTCCAGACGGCGCACCCGGTTGTCGATCCCGAAGAATGGCCGGAAGCCGTCGACCTGATCTTCGTGACGGAATTCGGAAGGCCAGTGAATGTGAATAGCCTGGTCTACAAGCATTTCAAGCCGATATTAAAGAGGGCCGGACTACCAGACATCAGGCTTTATGATCTGCGGCATACAGCGGCGACGTTGGCATTGACAGTCGGTATTTCGCCCAAGGTCGTATCGGAACAACTTGGGCACACGAGCGCCGCTTTCACTCTAGATGTTTATTCGCACGTGCTGCCACACATGCAGGATGATGCGGCAGCGAAAGTGGAGGCTGCACTGATGGGAAGTACATCAGGGATTAGAGGATTAGATGGGGGGCCCGTCGACTATTTCCGATAAATACCGCGATCGAGCCCCTCAATCAACTGCGCAGCCCGCACGGCGAAGGTGTCACATATGCGAAGGAGAGTCGTAAGGGTGATGGGTCTGCCGGCCTCTATTTGCTGCCAGTGGCGAGCGGAGAAGCCAAATCCAATCATGTCTTCTTGGGTGAATCCTTTGGACTTGCGAAGCTTTTTTACGCGCTCTCCGAAAGCGCGAAAGAATTGTTTCTCATCGACCAAGCCTGTCTTTTAAGCGATTAACGGCTCGATCACCACGAGCAGAATAGCTGTATCAAAAGGAAATCTATTGTCTGGATGGTTCCGGGAAAGTCGCTCTTCTACTCGTCTACCATCACGGGACGAGGGAGGCCGTGAACCAGTTCCGACAGGGGTACATCTAGAGCAACAGTAATTCGAAGAAGAGTCTTGATCGTGATGGGTCGTCCTTTTTCAATTTGTTGCCAGTGTCGCGCCGAGAACCCAAAAGAAATCATATCTTCCTGCGTATAGCGTCTCCTTTCCCGGAGAGCGCGAATCCGCATGCCCAAAGCTTCGAAGAATTTGCTCGCGTCTAGCACGTTGAACCCATTAAGAAGCGGCACGTGCAAAAACACCACGAGCAGATTAGCTGGACAACGAAAAGAACAAGTGCTATATGTACGGGGAGATTAGCGCAAGATTAGAAAATCTCGTTAAGAATGGCGTCATGGTGACGGAGCGGAGAGAGGGTGAACGTAACGTTGCAGATGAGTTCATATCTGCCTATGGACGACTCACTGGACCGTTAGCAGGTAAGACTGAGTCCGCAAGCTCAAGGCAGAATTTGTAAGTAGTTGAAACTGAAACGTTTACGTGTGCTGCGATGTGTGCCAAATCGTGGGGCCGGTGAAGTGTGCCCAAAATCAGGCTCCGGAACCGGTAATCCAAAACGCCAGCAGGGAAGTGCTAAGTCTGGAAGATGGCCTTCCGACCACAAATCCAGGGCCGAGATCTCATGAATTCCTCTGCTGGGGCCCTTTTAGGGGGAGCCCATGTCTTTATCCGATGAAGAACTGGCAGCCTTGTTCCTCTCCCCCTCTCGCCTTCAGAGCCTTAGTGACGAAGATCTCATGGCGGCGCTGCGCATGGGCTGCAACGATGCCCTGGCGGTGTTGTTTGAAAGACACAGCGCTCAGGTCTTCCGGATCGCCCGCGCAATCCTCCACGATGACGGGGAAGCAGAAGAGACGGTCCAGAAGGTGTTCCTGGATATATTCCGGGCGGTCAACCAGTTCAACCCCGATCGCGGAACCTTCAAAACTTGGCTGCTTCAGTACGCTTACCACCGCAGCATCGATCGACGGCAGCATCTCCAATCAAACCGGTTTTACAGTCGGGACGAACTGGACGACCTGATGCCGGCTGAACTGTTTAATGGGCCCGGCCATTTGCTATGCTTGCCTCCGCAGGAGGTTGCTTGTCTGGTGGAGCAGGTCCTTGCCACTCTGGAGTCGCGTCAGCGCCGGGTGATCGAGCTCACTTATTTCGAAGGCTTGACCGCAGAAGAGATTGCCAAGAAGACGGGCGACTCAGCATCCTCGGTCCGCCACAATCTCTATCGCGGCCTGGCGAAGTTGAGGGATGTCCTGTTGGAAACTGGCAAGGCCAAGGGAAAACGGACGGCCGCCGAACCGGCGCTGAAAGGGAAGAGGATCCTCGTTGAATACCCATGAACAATACGAGGAGCTGTGCGCACTGGCTGCTAGCGGGCAAGCCTCGCAGGATGAGTTAGCGGATCTAAGATCTCACCTCGAACTCTGTCCCAGCTGTCGCGCCACGACCTACGATTTTACGCAGATCAGTGCTCAGGCCCTTTCCCAGCTAGCAGCGAAGCATCTGCACTGTCAGATTCCCTCCGGAATGACGCAGAGATTTATGGCTCGGGCCCGGTCCGAGGGGATCGAGATGACCCGCGAGAACGTGCCCCAGGCCCCGGCAGCAAATCGTCGTTGGTTTTTCGCGACTATCGGCGTCGCGGCCGCAGTTGTCCTGATCGGGGGTTTTCTGACCATTGGCAGGCGGAAGTCAACTCCGGTAGCGGTTGACCGTCCGCCAGTTCCTGCCAACCAGATGGCCGTGCCTTCGTCTGGTACGGTTTCCGAAGATGGCGGAGCGGGGGACGCCCGACTCCAACAACAACTGGCAGCGGCCCGGTCAGAAATGAAGTTCATGTCGGCGACGATTCAGGAACAACGCGCCGAGATCGAATCCAAAAGGAAGGCGAGCGACGACTTAAATTCGCGCCTCACCGAAGCAGAGAAGGGAAGTGTAATCACTCAGTCTGAGCGAGCCCAGCGGGACGTTCGCATCGCGCAGCTTGAGACGGAGATAGAGAAAGCGAAGTCCGAAAAGAACGCGAGCGATACGACGCTTGTTCTCCAAGAGGCCGAGCTTCGTGAACTTCGAAAACAAATCTCCGACGCAGCCGCAGCTCTGGGAGAACAACAGGAACTCGCTGAGAAGGGAAGTGACGTACGCGACCTCGTGGTCGCACGCAATCTCCACATCATCGATGTGCATGACCGGGACGGGGACGGCAAGAGCCAGCGGGCCTTTGGCCGGATCTTCTACACGGAAGGGAAGTCCCTCATCTTTTATGCGTACGACCTGGCGGACCCGCGGAAACTGGAAGCCAAAGTGTCGTTTTACGTGTGGGGTGAACGGCTGGGTGCCGAAAAGCCTATCAGAAGCTTGGGCGTCTTCCACAACGATGACGCGAGCGACGGACGATGGGTGCTGACGTTCGACGACCCTCAGATCTTGGCGCAGATCAATTCGGTTTTCGTGACCGTTGAGTCCGCTAAGAAGTCGATTAAGGAACCCGGAGGCAAGAGAATCTTGTTTGCGTTCCTGGGGGACAAGCCCAATCACCCGTGAATCGAATTCCATCTCCTGTCAGACTCGGTGTGCAGCTTCCTATAGAAGATGGATGCATTTCGCATCAACTGGTGGACTGAAAATCTGTCGCCGGTCATCGCTCGCGGGTAGGTTTGAAGATGACCCGTAATACTCTCGAATTTTTCGCGTAATTTCCATGGGCGCCGGTGGGCCAGACAAAGAATGGGGGAATTTTGAAACCCGAATTTCGGACGTGATAATTCAAGACATTGACACCCTCGATGTCTGGAACATCCCAGGAAAGCAAGTCGTCCGGGTCGCTCCAGGCCACGATCTGGGGCCCGGGAGACAAAGAAGGGCGGTGCTGCAGGAAAGCTTGCCTCATTAACAGCCAATGCTTGATGGAAACCGGCTTCGCGGTCTCGGGCGGCGTGCTGGCTGGCGGGTTCGTGGGTGGTTGGGTCGGAGCCGAGACCCGGGCAAGCTCTAAGAGTTCCACTTGGTTTGCGAGGAAGTAGAAGCCGGCGGTGTGCGCGGAAAAATAATCCACCGCATTTGTCTCTGCCGGAGAGATCGCGAATTCCGCAAGTCCAGGGATTTGTGGACCGAGCCAGTCCGAATCAAGGGCGGCGAGCGAAAGATAACTACCGAGGCTGTGCGTAATGAAGTAGAACTCAGGGCCGGCATCTTCCGGCTTCGCTGCCTTCGAATCGATACCCGCGGCTTCCAAGGACTTCACCAAAAGTTGGCGGATTCCGGCCGTCAAAATCTCCTGTACTGGCCCGAGAGCCATGACCGCATCGCCAAAACCCCAGTCCATCAGGTCGTTTTTCAGCGAGCGGTTGGCGAGTGTCGCATGGCGGGAGATATGGCCGAGTTCCGTTGCTTCGGCAGGCTCAATCCACCGATAGGCCAAATAGCGTCCCGGGTGATCAGTATCCGATTGGTTGCCCTTTGGAACCGCACAAATGTCCAACTGATCCTTAGACGGGCCAGTCAGCGCAGAGTCGCTAGGGATGAGCCATTTGCATTTCAGTGGATAGGCAATAGGCCACCAGTTGAGTTCGTCCAGCATGATCGGCGTATGACCGTTGCCGGCAAGCTCATAGCGGTCAATAAATGGCGCTGAGGCGTTCCAATCCTCGGTGGTTTTCCAAATCCGGGCCTGCATGTATGCGAGCTCCGGTGGAGCGTGATTTAGCGCAAACGGGCCGCTGTCGGCATAGACACGCCCCAAGCTGGTCACCGTACATTCGCCAAGATATTTGCAAATACCCTGACGCAGGAGCGACGAGTCGCCCGCTCCCACCTGTTTGATGCCATGCATGTAAAGGATGTGGATGGGTGTCCTGCCTTTGACGGCCATCTCCTTGGCGCCGATGGTTTCCGACATCAAATGAGGATTACCGGCGTGGTCCGCGCTCTTGATCACATCGCCGATGGACTGCATTCGAGCGGGCGGGTGCCCTCCAGAGGCACTTTGCGACCACATCTGAGATGAAGCAAGGAGGAAAATTGCGACGGCGGTCGTGATCCTATTATTTTGAGGGTGTCTCACGCTCGGCACTCCAAGTCGAGATGGGGAGGTGGCGAAACTGTTTGGCATCTTCGGCTGCATCACTCAAGAAAATAGTCGATGTAGGTATCCGTTGCGCGTATGCCTGCCTTGTTGGCTTTATCGCTGAGGCGCTCGTTCACGTCAGAGATGACCACCCTCTCGGCCGTCTTTTCCTTCAGGGCTTTGAGCAGCGCAGGCGCCGGCATCTCCCAACCCTTCGTGCCCTGGTTCTTGGCCGTCGCTTCGTCGAGAGGAATAAACGCGACGAGATCATCGCGATTCATGAGTTCCAGCCCTCCCTTCTTCAAGGTGGCATTGTGACTGCAATGGTGGCCGACTTTGTAAAAGACGGTGCGCCCAAGCAGTTCGAGAGCAGGCATCGGTTTTGCGCGCCCCGGAACGTCGAACCGCACGCGCTCCCACGATTGCCAGTTGCCCACCTGGGCATCACCGACGAACAGCAGCACTTCACCCTTTTTCACGAACTCGAATGCCAGCACAAGACTGGTGTTGTTGGTGTCGTTGTCGAGATCGAGCGCTAATTCACCGAAAGCTGCGACCCAGTCGTCTTCAATCTGCCGCCAAGACTGATTAGGATCGTCGTAAGTCTTGGAGACAAAGTCCTCAATGATGGCGAAGTAGGGGCTTGGGCCCGGCTGACCGAATTGATTCGGAGAACTGCGCGGAATCCTGTGCTCGTCGGAGAATGGGAAATACCGCTCGCCATCTCCTGCCGTGGCTCCGGTAAGGGTGGCGACCGCCGCACCTAGCGCATCCATACCAGCATCCCCAATTGCCGCCAGGTGGTAAATCAGGTCCTGGCTCTTCATTTCCGCAGTCGCCTGGCTGGTCTTCAGTAGAATAGGGTCTTCGGGCGGGCCGAGTACATATACGCGGACCCCTTTAACGCCATCCAGTTCCAAAGGGTCGCAGCCAGGTTTCAGATACTCGATATTCTCAGCTGCTTTGCCCCGAAGCTTCAGATACTCGAGTGCCTCTGCAATTCTTCCAGCGCCGGTTGAGTCCTCGTCTTCGCTGAATCCAAGCACTTGTGCCACACCCTGCAAGGCTGGCGCTGCTGCTAAAGGACTTTTCAGGGCGGCCTGCAGCTTGGCGATGGCTTTCTTTCTAGCTTGTTTGATTGCTCTGATCTCTGGCTTGTTAAGATTCTCAGTCCAGCCCAACCACACGCCGCCGATGTCGAAGTCGTTGTTGAACACATCGCGGGCCTGGTTAAATCCCGAGAGGTGATCCTTGTGTTCGTGAGTCGCCACGACAAGATCCAGCTTTGCCTTGCCTCCGCCGTTTTCTGCTCGCACGGTGTCCCGAATATGTTCGACGATGCTTGTCATGAACTGCTTGTCCCGGCCCAAGGCGCCGCAGTCAATGAGCATGTGGAATGGGTGGTTGCCCTCACGCGGAAATGTGAGGAGAAAACAATCGCCCAGACCCTGTCGGTACATGCGCACGCGGACACGGAACTGTGTGGGGCTGCCTGCAACCGAAACAGGAGCTACTATGCCTTTACTCGGCTTGACCTTCGAACGAGTCTTCACTCTGACCTTGGCCTTCGCAGTCTTCTTCGCGACTTTCCCGGATTTCTTTGCTGCTACGCGTGGCATGGTGTAATGACTCCAAAGATCAAGCACCGCTGCTGTGAAGAGCGGCGAAAGGTTCGCGGATGCCGACAAAGTACGTTGAACCCAGTGAGGCCGTCAGAGATCGGCTTTCCTCAAACTCGATGGTACGAAGCAGTCGCTCCTGGTCGTGAAGTCCCTTGCGGATCACATAGGTCACTCGTTCCTCGTCGAGGTCGATTACCAGAACGCTGCCACAACGGATCGAGTGGGTCTGCCCATTGTGTTCCATCGTCTCGGTCTGCACCAGTGTGATGAACACCTGGTTGAGGGCGCGCCCATCCCCTCTCTGGCGCCGCGCCTCACGAATAGACTTGACGAAAAAGACCGGTGCGCCTCCGGAAAGCTTCACACCCGGAGGCGGCGAGAATCCAGACAGCGCCAACCCCGTCAGTGTTTGAAGGATTAATGCCTTGATCACCTGGTTCTGTATCGCCGCGTGCAGGTCCGCCTGGATTCCCCGGCTCATACTCCATATCGCCTCGCGGCTGGTCAGGTAACGCAATTTGTCCACGTGCGTGCGCAGGTGAATGTTCGAAATGAATAGCTTAAGCCTGTCTTCCATTTCCCCGGGAGCCAGCGTAGGATCCTCGCCCGGCCGCGTCCACCGCAGGCTGTCTTCTGAGAGCGTCCGCACATTGTTCGGATAGATTCCCCGGCGCCGGAACGCCTCGATGAACGCTACGCGGTAGCGATGCTGATCGTCGGGGAAGAGATCCATGTCAGAGGTGATGAGCGCACGCAGGTACTCACCGAAGGTCAAATCGACAGGCGGGCAGTAATCTAATGCGCGAATACATATGTTTAGGACATGGCCGGCAGATTTCGCGGCTTCCTGTGCCAATCGATTCGATAGATCGGGATGAAGTTCGCCCTGTGGAAGTACCCCAGTGCCTCCACTCGCAAGTCGGAGCAGATCACGCGACCGGTTTTGATAGATCGAAAGAAAAGCATCGAACACGGCCGCGACAAGAATGGCACCGCGCTCATGCACTTTCGTAGTACGGTCCAACTCCGCGGGATCCGGTGTCAAACGAACCCATTTCCCGATCGCCGGATCGTATTTGCCGATAGCGTCCCGCAAGGCCCCGTGCGTTCCCCGGGCATGCCCGACCTGAGCCGCCAACTGGGCCAGAAGATTTTCCGTGCGCAAGTCTCCTCGCGTCTTCGCGATCTGGTGCCTGAGCACCTCGGGGAAAGTGAAGTGCTGAAAGAGCGCCACGATATCCGCGAAGGCCTCGTGAAATGCCAAAACGTCTTGATTCGTAGGTTCCAAGAAATGTTCATGGAACCCATCGAGCAGAGCATGAGTCGTTTCGTGAGCGACGACGTCGTGGGAAAGACAAGTGAACACCATGCCGCCGGGAAACTGACCAGAGGTTCGATCCTCGGTCGCGGGAAAATAGCCGAAGAGAAGCGCTCCTTTGCGGCGACTGTAATAAGCGTTGGCCATCCGCAAAGCGTGCGGATAGATGCGTAGTCTGGGTACAAACTGATCCGTCAAGGGGGCGCCGCTTTCTCGATTATGTTGATCGGTCCAAAAAGCCTTCCGCCCCAGAGCGCGCTCGAACCGGTCGATCGTCGTCATTGCGACCGCATAGGCCATTTGCTGATGAAACTGCGGGTTGCCTTCCGATGGTGCCAAGCCATTTTGAGCGAGGACTCGCTCATCGTTCAGATCGACAGGCGCGTAGAAGCAACCGCTCGGCGGGTCGTAGTCCACTACCTCGATGTATTCTCCGACCGGACCAGGAGAGACCTCTTCCCAGGGAATTTTGTAGGTGATCTCGCTGACCAGAGCGGTTTCGAGCTGAGTCGCCAAGGTCGGATCAAAACCGTAGCCACGCAACAAACGGTGCGTGGGCGCAAGAGGCTGCGAAGCCACGTGCCGCGCCGCCTCTGTGGTCCCCTGCTTCAGTTTGCTATTTATCGCCATCGTTCCTCGTTAGAGATGAATCATAAGAGAGGGTAGTTATCGTTGAGCGCCTTTGCGCTTGCCACTTTGCTTTGACCCTTTCGCGCGTCTAGGCGGTCGAGCCGGCCTGGCCGCTTTCGACACGCTCGCTTCGCGGATGTGAAAGATCTCTGTCTGGTTGGCGGCCAGGGCAAACGGCCCGGGAGGTTCATAGGCGGCAAACGACGGCTGCGCGGCAAATTTACGAGCCTTCTTGATCTCCTTTTCGATTTGGTCTCCCTTCCAAGACACGACGCCAACGTAACGAGGCGCATTGACCACCGCTTTACCATCCTCTGTAAGTGACACGGAGACGCTGGCATTGGCTTTGAAGAGCCCTTCGACCTCCGGAAGGCTGAGAGTCACGGCAGCTCCCTTACTGTTATGAAAGGCGTAGGTGAACGTTGCCGCTTTCAAGGCCGCCACCACGGTGAGGTTGTTCTTGTCCAGGATGTCGCGCAGGCATGAGTCACGTTTGTGATCCACCAGAAAGTCGATGAGAGCGCCGGTCGCGATGGTTTCGTGCTGCAGACCTCCCATCACCACGATTGCACTGCTCACGCTTTTTGCCTCGAGCCCTGCTTTAGCTTTTCCGAGGCTGAAGATTGTCTCGAGGAAACTCACAATTCCCTTGAGATTGAATTCGAATTCGCGCTGAAATTGAAGTGTGTCCACCGCGTGATCCTCTGTGACCTTCAACGGCGGATTGGGCAGGCAAGTCCCGGGATCCCGGACGATGAACAGTTGGCCGTCATGAAAGGAGTAGATCGTGGAGGGCCCCGAATTCTCGCGCGGGAGGGGCAGCGCGGTGTATTTCGCTTTAGCTAACACTTTCTCGAGATCTGCCATCCATGCTCCGTGAATCAAGAACTTTCAGACGTGGCTGTAGCTCACCTCAACCTGGTTCCCGTCGGTTTCGATCGTGACGTGATAGTGCTCGTCGGTGCGATATGTGGGCGTGTGCGCCGAGAGAGCACTTATTACTTTGGGATCAGGGTGGCTGAACGGACGAAGATGGCTGCTGATCGCCACCTTGGTTGTTTTGGAAATGTTATTAAGCCAGGGAGTGGTCCCCGTTGCAGTAAAAGTACCGTTTGCGGATCCGTGATGAGGCACCTTGAAGAATCCGGTGTTTTTGGGAATCTGGGCGGCAACCTGCGTCCACACCGCATCGGCCTCGGCGTCGCCGGTCAATACGAAAGATAACTGCCCGAGAGTAATGGCCAACACCACAGAATTGTTGTTCTCGTTCGGCAGAATATTGCCAGGCCTGGGCCACATCACTTGCAGGGATGCAGGCCCGAACGATGGCAGAATCTTGCTCGTGTCCACTACATCGTACTGCCCGACCCTGCTCGATCGATTGGCATAGCGGAGCAAGTCGGCGAAAAATGCGGGCTGATTTGCCGGAGTCGAATACCAAAACCGCCTTGTGCCAAAGTCGCGAAGAATTTTCTTCAGTCCCTGGCCGTGATCTGCGTGGGCATGTGTCAGTAAGATCCACTCAAAGATCGGCGTAGCGGAGGGAACCGTAAGCCCCTTTTTCTCAAAGAACCGCTTCAGAAAGATGTAGGAAGAACGAAGCGTGGCGGTGTCGTTTGAATCAATCAGAGCGTAATAATCCGTGCCCGTGCTGTCTTGCGACTGCAGCAAGACAGAGTCGCCCCATCCGACGTCAATCAGGGTTGCTCGAAGTTTGCTCATTTAAGAACCGCCTGACGACCGATCATGGCCTGGCCTGGTGCGTAGTTGAAGTTCGGGGTTCTTCGGAGCACTGTTTTGCGCGCCTGAAATCTGTTCGGCGACCCAGCTTCCGAATGCCCGCGTCTCTTCCGGAGAGAAGACCACCGGCGGCAGCTCTTTGCACTGTAGCTCAAACTGCCGTTGATTGGATTGGCCGTCGCGAAAACGGAACGCCTCGTTAAACAACTCATTCGTGACGCGGTAAACATCCCCCACCTGCACAGAAGCGGAAAACAGAAAGCGCGGCAGCCATAGGTCGGCAAAATTGATGAGGAGAAAAGCCTGCTTCTCTACCTGTTGGAACAGCTGGTCTACGAGATTGTAGTTGCTGAATCGCGGCGCGCCGAACGGCTGCTGAACAATACCGACAAGTTCCAGGAGCAAGAAGGGTGCGACCTGGTTGTTGAGCCTGATTTGCCAACCAGGGCTGGGATCATCGCACTCAATAGACATGTAGCTGCACCGCACCATTTGAAAATAGGGCCGGTCCGCTGTTTCAACAAAAATCGGAACATCGGGACTGTGCGGCGATGCCATGAGATTGCTTCTCGATGGTGGATACTGAACGTCAGACATCATTGCTTCACAACATCAATAGGTAGCTGAACAGTTTTATTCGGGTTTCCTTTAATCTTGGCATTCAACTCCTTGTGGCCTGGCAGTTTTGTGACATCGGTGGTGATCGCGACATCCAAAGACTTCTTCTCGGCATTGTAGGTCGCGACGAGCTTCGATGTTTCGAAAGTCACCGAACTCGGATCGATCGTCGACAGATCGCCGCCGACAAAGCTCACAATCCCGCTATCGGCGACTCGCAGGTAGCCGGGTGTTGGCGATGGTTTGGAGGTGTCCGCCTTTGGCAAGGCCAAGTCCCACTCAACCCACGAATCGTCGATTGGGAATCTCGGCGGAGCCGTACCGGAGAGCAGGAAACGGATAGCTTTTGCGTCTCCAAGGTCTGATTTATCCGCCGTCAGCACGGCCACACTCTTCGTTATCACATCAAACTGCACGTCGTCCGTTCGATCCTCGTTGCCGATCCAGATTCTTAAGCACGGTCTGTCTCTAGTCGCAACGGCCGGCGGAATCACACACAGCGGCAAAAGCTTGTCAAAATCGTAGCCACTGATCTCAAAGAAGCTGGTTGTGCCGGCCTTGGGGGCTCCTGTCGCCGGCGGATCGTCCGGTTTGGGAGGATACGTCGAGGATGTAGCGAGGGCGCTGAACATGGGGTAAAAGTCCACGTCCCCCCCTTTTTCCAAATCGTCCCAGCGCAGATCTCGGACCAAGAAACTCTGTGCGTTCCTGACATCGGACGTAGGCGCCACAAATCGGTAAGTGCATACGACCTTGCTGCCATCGGGCTGGCCTGCACAGCGCTGGTGCGAGAATGGACTTTCTTTCACACCATAAGCTTGATTAGCGATCAGAACGAGCGGCTTCGGCATGCCATCTCGCTGACTCTGCCTGTCAGGGAGCCTGTAACTCTCACCAAGCTTGAGCAACAGTTCCATTCGTGAATTGCCGTCCGGATTAGGTATTGCGCGCAGGCTCGCGTCTATTTTGCATTCTGCGTTGTCCCTCGTTTCAATCCCAAACGGCACTTTTTGACCATTTTGACCCACCAGAGTCAACGGTCCGGCCTCCAATAGATCATGCGCACTGCCAAACAACTCCACACTGCTGCCATCGAACGTCAGTGGAGTGAGATTGTTGGCTCCAGCAAGAACACTGACGCCAGACGAGTAGAAGTTACCGGTTCCCGTTAACTTAACTTGGCCGGCTCCAAGGTCGGTCATACTAACGTTATAAATTGATGGCGTGTTCACCAACGCGATTCCAGTGCTATCCGGAACCACGCTGCAACTGCTGCTATATACGGCGCCAACCTCCTGGCGCTTGGGGTCGTAGGCCCTCCAGCGGGTCTGAATGTAAACGGTTGGCCTGAAATCCGTATGATCGAAGCTCGTGGGAAGAGCCAATTGTGCAAATACCTGTCTTTGTCCTCCCCGAACATATTCCTGTCCGAGAACAGGTCTAAATTGCCATCCAAAGATGATGGTCTTCGACAATCGGCCGAGATCGTCGACTCCTTTGAAATTTGGACACCCACTCAGCTCACCCCAACCCCCAAAATCAAGAACACTCTTCGTTACGTCGTGCAGGGATTGCTGCCAGGGGCGATCCAAACCCTTAGTCTCCTCGATGGGATTCGGAAACTGAAGAGCCAAGGTATCCGCTTCTTGCGCGAGGTAAAGACGGTCTTTGGATTTTCCGGTGTTTACCCCGACCGATACTGGTGCGACCGCAACGCCACCTCCGAATGAGTTCTGATGGCTCGTGATTTTGGCTACGTTATAAGTCTTCTCGGAAGGCAATAAGGTCATGATGCTGGGCGCATCCTCGCCGGCATTGGGTACCATCACGATTCGAACCTCCGCAATCGCGTGCCTGAACTGACGAGGTGGATCAATCGAGACGGCGAATCCCACGGTCGTTTGCTGACGCGTCGCAACCGCTCGCGAGTTGCGCAGCAGGTATTGATCGGAGAGAGCACCCTGAAGCAGCAGTCGGAGCGTTGTGATCTGCGCGTTTAGCTCCACCTGCTGGGTGAGAATATCGGCACTCGCGATTCCAATATTAGTGGGCGCAGCCAAAGCGGTTGATGCGGGAGCTACGGGAACAGTGCCGGCAAAACTCTGGTTTGCTGTGGTCGTGCTGTTCTGTTGGGCGGAGGTTACGCCCGATGTCTGCTGAGTTGTGGTCGGATTGTTTGTCGTTGTATTAATGGCCTGCGTTGCAGAAGGCGGCCCGCTCACGGTCTGCGACGTGGTAGGAATGGCGTTGCAGCCAAAAGTGGTTCCGCTCCCGTAGCTCGGGAGAGTGCCATCGGGACATTGCAATGTCACAGTAGTTGCGGCCGTGCCCGGGGTTGACGAATTGACGGCTGTGGAAGCATTTCCATTCAATCCGCTCGTAACGGTATTAGTGACGGCGGGAACGGGCGTAGTCGTAATTTGGGCACTCAGGAACGACGTGTCCCGGGTGACGCCCTGCAGATTTCCGAGGGCGGCTGTGATAGACGCCGCGTTAAATCCCGAGATCGTGCTTAACTGTGTGGCCGTATCGTTCAGCATCTTTCTGAGGGCAGTAACGTCGAAAAGCTTCGCCTTGCCGACCATGATCCCATTCGCTTTATAGTCATCTTCATTGCTTAGAAGAGGCGGCCACATCGTCAGGAAAGTTCGGTCTCCCTTGTCCACCGAATAAAAACGACAGCTATCGGTTTTGCGGAACCAGTCGATCCGCCATGCATCGCCGCCGGGTTCGAACAGGAATGGGCCGCGATGTTGATCGACTTTCGATCCGTTCACCGCGTATATGGAATCGGGATCGTTAAAAACGTCAGGGAATATTTGGAGTCGACCCTTATCGTCGATTTGCATTCCCACTTTCAATGAGTGTGACTCTGGATCTCTGAAGACAAGGAATTGCTTCGTACAGTTCGCCGCATACAGACCCTGGGGGCATTTTGCGTTCGAGTCCCTAACCTGAAGCCCAAAGACAGAAAAGCCGGACTGCTGTAACTCCCATTGAGGCTGTTGCGCGAGATCCACTACTTTGCCGTCGCCCTCATAGATCAAGATATGATGGCCGGTATCCTTGGCTTTAACGATAAAATCCGGCTCCGGTGTAAACGCGAAATTCGTCACAAGGGTAGTGGTCAGATCGCGCAAAGGCGCAGAGACACTTAATTCTTCGGTGTTGTTTGTTTGTTTTTGTTTTCGGATGACCAGCTGCGCTGTCTGTCCCGCTGTCACGACTTCGGCCACCGCATCCGTGCGTGCGCGATTAATTTGTTCTGCGATCTGTTTCAGGGTTTGATTGCTGATCGCGATGGTGGTTGCCGGGCTACTCCCCACTTTGGTCGTGAGGCTCCCCGTGAACGCATCGTCTGGGCCCGATTGAGCGCGAACCTGCCGAACAACCGTCGTAACGTTGAGATATTGATTCAAATCGGGAGCCGGTTGCTGGGCTCCCGCGTACACGCAGCTAACAGCTGCTGCTAAACATAGCCTTGCGACACAGACAATCCGAAGCCAGACGGCACTCCCTGGCGGACAGGCGTCCTCAGGCTGCTTCGGGAGTGACGTATCAACGCAAGCTAGTCGAGGGTTCTCGTCGAGTTCCAGGACCCGAGCGCCCGGAAGAGAATTGAACACACGCCCCAGAAAGCAGAGGGAGCACTCGAGCGATTCTTGAATGGCCTGGCGTGTACTCAAGGCAACGCGAGAGAAATGAAAGGAGAATGCGATCGGGTTGGCGGCCATTCCAGGGACCTCTCTTGGTCTCAAGTGAACAACCGACGTGAGTCCCCCGAGTCGCAGCTCCGCTTTAAGGATGCAAGCGTGCCACATCGTTCGGTTGACAACGGCACACACACCAGCTATTCGTGAGACCGGCAATTAGAAGCCCCCTCGGACGTGAAGCTTAGGCAAGCTCACTCTTCCGTCTGCCGGATCGCCTTCGAAAATAGCCTTTCAGGTTTGGAATGTCAATAGACAGCATGAGGATACTCAGGCCGGTAGAGGTAACGAGGAATGTTGGGACTACAACGAAACGAATGTCGTATTGCCGTTGGTCGTTAGAGTTGGAAGGCCGCGGACTAATGAAAATAAGAGACGTGCTTTTCGTCCTTTATCACCACAGACTAAAGACAGAGCCTGGTTACCATGGCTCGCGTCCACGAAGCGTGGTAACTTAGGCGAACGCTACGTCGAATGCCTGATCTAGTTCATCTCGGAGTGACCGAGAATTCTCCCTCGGTTCACGTGTACGTATTCCGCGTCGGGGAAGGTCTAGGGAATGCCATCCTACTTCGTTTCCCCGATCGGACATGTGCAATTGTGGATTGGGGAACGCAGAAGGATGAGCCACTTGAGGCCGCCTTGACCATAGCGAAACAAGGACGTGTCCGCGTCGTGGCCGTTACACACGATCACGCCGATCACGCCTTGGGTTTGGTTAGGTTGCTCGAAACCTTCGTTGCGGCGGGTGTCAAGATCGATCAATTTGTGTACCCGACATCTCAACTTCGCGACCTCGATGAGTTGTCCAAGGCCCGCGTCAAAGCTCGAGATCTGGGTATTCCGATCCACCCGGTTCACGTACGGACCAACCCGAAAGGCGTATGGGACCCTGATTCTTTAGATTGGGAGGACGATTTTTGGGAGTTGATGGTACTGGCGCCGCTGGATACGGACGCAGCCAGCAGCGAGGTCAGGTCCTTTCAGAAGGACCAGCCCGCGGGAAATTCTACGAGTCTCGTTGTCTTGTTTGCCTTTGAGCCGGACTCTTCATCGAACATTCCGGGGCAAGGAAAAATTCTATTCACTGGTGACGCCACGGGCAGGGTGTTGAGGACTGCAGATGAAGTCGCGTCACAAAGCGGTCTTACTCTCGATAATCAGCTGCTGGTTGTTCCACATCATGGCGGCGTTAGCGTCGTTCCAGAGTGGTTGGAGCGTAACATTCATGGAATCGCCGTCATATCGGCGCGAACCAATTCGCCACACCATCCCAAACAGGCGACTCTTCAACAGTTGGCGCGTCGAACCTGCCAAGGTCAAGAGAAAAAACTCTATTGCACTTCCTATGCGCAAGCCTGTCGCAAAGAGTTTGAAGGGGAAGCCGAGGCAGACGATGTGCAACTTGTCGGCGAGGGGCCTTGTTTCGGCCACTTGGTGATTCGTGTTCCGCTGCAGGGCCGCGCAAGCTTCGAGTCGAGTTCGGCCACGGGAGAGCAGCGGCGCCGATACGGATGGTGCGGTAACCCGACGAGGTGAATCAGCTCTTCGCGGTGTTACGTAAAGGCGCAGCTGACGATTCATATTTTTGCGCCTCGATCTTAGGAGTACGCTTCCGTTTCGGTAATGGAGTCTCATACTCGAGCAACTCCGCTTCTTGTCGCTTTATTTCGTCCTGCCTTTCGGCAGAGCGCAATAAGACTGCTGGTACACATACGGACGCTACCATTCCCGGCGACCACTGAAATTCATACAGAATAAAAACGTCCTTTGCCGCCTCGATGCCGACGGCCCGAAGCATCTTGGTGTCAACGATCCGAAGCTCAGCGCGATCCCCGGTTGTGACGACCGAAAGCGCCTCATCACCCTCAATCCTCTCCACGTATGCAAAATGCCGGCGCACCTGGCTCAACTCCGCATCCACCTTTTTCGCGATCGCAGTCATCTGGACGGCGACCTCTCGGACTTCCTGGTTTGAAACAACTAAGTCCTTGAGAGTCTCATTCAGGAGGCGGGCCGGCTCCATCCGGTTCGGCACGGCTACTCTCTGACGTACGCTCTCGTCCACAACGTTCAGGACGTTTGCAAACCTGCCTGACTTGACCAGCTCTGCCAGACCGGCATCGTTATAGAGCTCACCGAGTTCAAAAGCGCGCTTGCGGCTCGATCCTTGGCTAGCCGCAAGGCACTCTAATAGAGCGGTGTGATTGAGGGAGACACGACCCCATCGTCCCAAGTAAGCGAGGTTCCCCGGCCAATCAAACTTGCGTATAAGCTCTCTTCGGAGCTTCTGGGTACCGGGCTGATTTTCCACGAAGCGATCAATCGCCGATGCCGCGACTATAGGTTGCTCCAGAAAATCCCGACCCTCAACGAGCGTGCCAGTCCATGAGGCGGTTTTCGGTTTGTCCACAACCGTGGTGGATTCCATAGCTACATTCTCCATATGGAGTATATCCGTATGGAGGCCTATAGTCAACTATCTTGCGGTAATCACATAAGTCATTTATTTGCATATTGATGGACGAACAACGGCTGGGTTCGATGATTCCCGCAGCGGAGCGCTAATCGTCGACCTCTATTTTCTGGTTTTGCGCTTTGGGCGCGATGAGCCCTCCCGCGTCGAAGCGCGCCTTTTCCAGCCGCGGAGCTTGATGGGTGCTTTCGTGGGCTGATCGCGACTGGGGCTATTGGGATAGCGGGATATTTTATGACCGGACTTCCAGAGAACTCGAAGAAAACTCTGGTCGTATTTTTTGAAGTAAGTTTCTGCTGCCCAGCGGTTGATGCTCTCGACCAATCGGCGAGCATCACCTGACGTTTTCATGCCGCTTCGCTTCGCGTCAATGATCGTCTTAACTGCATGGGTCATAGCGTCCGTCAACACTCTTAATATAAGGACCAAAAATGAAATCCGGGCCGCTCGACTTGCTGAAGGCGTGACCGATCCCGGGATAACCACAGTTACAGGAGTAGAAGATGAATGTGCAGGTTCTCGGAAGCGCATCCTCGAAGAGTGCCGCCAAGTCATGCCAGCGGATCTCCTGTTCTCGAACACAAAAACCTGTTTTGGAGTCGTGCCCGTGCGCACCGAGAATGAGAATATCGCAACCGTCGAAATTTTCGCGCAGCAGGAACTCCCGCAAAGCGTCAGCCGTCGGGATCGTCGCGACCCGTACATCAAAATCCGCAGCCGTAAGATCCCGAATCAGTTCCTTCAACGGCTCTTCAACCACGTCGTCTTCACGGAAGCACCTCAGATAAAGAACTTTCACTCAAGCAGATCCTGTTTACTGATGCGCGGATTGTCGCACCTCGGGCGATCCGACGCAACCGCATCCGTTGAAGATGTCTCGCCGCAAAGATTCTCTCGTGGGCAAAAACCGGCGATTACCCCGCATACGTTTGTAGAGGAATGCCGATCGATGCTCCGTCGCCAATGTAAGTTTGTCGCAAAGTGTTTTCTCCTATGGCTGCTCTTCTCCCTCGTCGCCAACTTTACCTGGGCACAATCCGAAACTGCGACGGTTTCCGGTCAGGTCGTGGATCCGTCAGGACTGAACATAACGGGTGCCCAGGTAAAGCTTGTAGACATTGATCGAGATACCAGCATCGGCGCAACCACCAACACTTCAGGCTTGTACACATTTCCGAGCGTTAAGCCCGGGCGCTACAGGATGGAAGTCACAGCCGCGGGCTTCAGGGTGGTCAATGTCACGGGCGTCACGGTAAACGTCCAGGATCATCTCGAACAAAACTTCAAGCTAGTCGTGGGATCGATTTCCGAGTCGATGACGGTAACGGCGGACGCCTATAACGTGAACACGACCGATGCGACTGTCAGCACGGTCGTTGATCGGAACTTCGCGGAGAACCTGCCGATGAATGGCAGGAGCTTTCAAGCCTTGATTCAACTAACACCTGGCGTTGTATCGATCGCTAGTACATCGCAAGACTCCGGCCAGTTCAGTGTCAACGGTCAGCGGGGCACGTCTAATTATTTTACGATTGATGGTGTCTCTGCCAACATCGGCATGTCCGCTGTTTCTGGTCAGGGGGCACTGAATAACGGCGCTGCCGGGACGCTTTCAGGGTTTAGCGTTCAAGGCGGTACTAACAGCCTGGTGTCGGTCGATGCTTTACAAGAATTTAGGATTCAAACGTCTACTTTTGCACCCGAATTTGGCCGAACTCCTGGCGCACAAGTGTCAATCGTCACTCGATCAGGGACAAACGAATTTCACGGTACACTATTTGACTATCTCCGCAATGATGCGTTAGATGCGAATGATTGGTTTGCTAACCGCGATGGGCTGACTAAACCGCAGGAGCGTCAAAACGATTTTGGCGGAATGTTGGCTGGTCCAATAATTAAAAACCAAACCTTTTTTCTCTTTTCCTATGAAGGGCTTCGCCTGAGGCTTCCAGAGGTCGCCGAATCGGAGGTCCCTTCTCAGAGTGCAAGAGTGTCGGCGATCACAACCCTCCAGCCCTATTTCAATTCATTCCCAGTGCCAGCAGCAGGTGCCCCAGACATCAATGGCATTTCGCCTTTCAATGCGAGTTATTCGAATCGTTCCACATTGGATGCAGTCAGCCTTCGCATAGACCAGCGGGTCAGTGACAAAGTCACTCTCTTCGGTAGGTACAACTACTCTCCCTCAGATCTGTTTCAGCGACCCCTGGGCCACTCACTGAACACTCTAGAAACATCCAAGATAGCAACGCAAACATTGACAATAGGTAGCAGCTGGAACATCTCACCCGAGCTCAGCAATGAGCTGCGACTTAACTATAGTCGTGGCAATGCCCGGGCCAACTTTGTATTGGACAATTTCGGGGGCGCGGTGCCTCTGACAGTTTCGGAACTGGGTTTCCCCACTCCGTTTGACACACCGAATTCATCTTTTGCGTTCCAGTTATTTGACGGGGTCTCGGGCCTCTACCTCGGGCAGGTCGCGCACAACGTGCAGCGACAGTGGAACGTGGTTGACGGTCTGACTTGGCAGCGGGGTTCGCACACGCTCAAGTTCGGCGTCGACTATAGACGACTGATGCCGACCAGCGCACCTCCCCAGTACGTCCAGGATGCCTTCTTTCTCAGCGTGAATGCAGCTGAGTCAGGCCAGATGTTATTTTCCATCCTGCAACAGGCTCGCGGTGCAGCGCTCCTTTTCCAAAACCTGGGTAGTTTTGCGCAGGACACGTGGCGTATTACTTCTCGCCTAACCGTGACCTACGGTCTGCGGTGGGACATCGATTCTGCACCCTCGTCGCGCAACGGCCTCAACTTGCAGGCAGTAACAAACTTTGACGACCCCTCGCAATTGGCGTTAGCGCCAGATGGCGTGCCTATTTTTGCGACTAAATTCGGGAATGTGGCGCCGCGACTTGGCATGGCCTACCAGTTCACGCAAAAACAGGGTTGGGAAACCGTGCTGCGGGCGGGCTGGGGAAAATTCTTCGACTTGGCAACAGCTGAGGTGGGAGAACTAACGAACGGTATTAGCTATCCCTTTGGCAGCACGGCGTTCCCCTGTTGCGCGTTTCCGCTCGACGCCGCCGCGGCAACGCCGCCTCCAATTTCGAGAAGTCTTCCTTTCGGGGTGTTGACCGCTTTTGATCCAAAGCTCGGGCTGCCCTATGTCCAGGAATGGAACGTCGCGTTGGAACAGTCTTTAGGCAGGAATCAATCCGTAACGGCTTCATACATTGGTTCTGCGGGCAGGCGTCTCATAGAGACCGTCGGAATCATCTCGCCCAATCCAAACTTTGGCGAGGCTCTGCTCATATCGAACGGAGGAACATCTGACTACAATGCACTGCAAATTCAGGCGAACCGGCGGCTGTCTCACAGTTTGCAGGCGCTTGCTTCCTACACGTGGGCGCACTCAATCGACACCGGTTCCGCTTCTTCTCTTGGCCAAGCCTCCAATACATTTGATCCTCGGGCGGGCGCCCAGGCGAACCGCGGGCCCTCTGATTTCGATATTCGTCAGGCGTTTTCGGCGGGCGTAACATACGACATTCCCGTTCCCCATGTCAATGCATTGGCGAAAGCCATCCTGCGCGGCTGGTCGCTCCAGAACATCATTCTGGCTCGTTCTGCGCCACCGGTAAACGTCGACGACAGCGCATTCCAAGGCTTGTTAGGAAGCAGTTTTGCGGACGTTCGAGCCGATCTGATCCCAGGAATTCCTTCATATATTTTCGGGTCGCAGTATCCAGGCGGGAAGATACTCAACAACACGCCCAACCTGGGCGGACCTGGCTGCCTGGGACCCTATTGCCCTCCCCCCACCGATGCGAACGGTAATCCCTTGCGGCAAGGAAATCTGTCGCGAAATGCGCTCAGAGGTTTTGGCGCAACACAATGGGATTTCGCAGTCCATCGCGAGTTCCCAATTCGCGAATCCCTAAAGCTTCAGTTCCGGGCAGAGATGTTTAATCTTCTTAACCATCCCAACTTCGGGAGTCCGATTGGTGACCTCAGCAATAACTCTCAGTTCGGTCAGTCCGTGCAGATGCTTGGGAGAAGCCTCGACGGCCAAAATCAGGGTGGAGGCAGTTTCAGCTCGCTCTATCAGATCGGGGGCCCGCGGTCCATCCAGCTCGCTCTCAAATTGGTGTTCTGACGAATGGGCATCCTGAAATCAGCTGCATCAACACCTTTGATTGATCGAGGAGTCCACCTGTTGTCGAAAATTCCTATCAGCGTCGACGAATGGCACTCCATATGGAACCAACAATTCACGATTGCGCCTCGTCTTCGGTCAGGAATTCAATCTCGGAAGATCGTGCTGTTCTTTCTTCTCGGGTTGCTACCTGTCAGAGCCTATACAGCGTCCAAGCATTGGCCAGACGCGGATCTCACAGCAAAGCAGCCGACTAGGCGTCCGCCGACCGTGGCGGACTCAATTGGGATGACCAACCTGGGAGACCCCGAATACATTCGCGGCGGAACTTCTCGCGACCGCGTTGCGGTGTTCTCGCCGGATGGCAGTAGATTTGTTATTGTCCTGAAAAAGGGCAATCTTGATCAAGACACAAATGAATACGCGTTATTTCAGTGGCGGACGAGCGAGATCTCTCACTCGCACGTTCCCGAGCACTTGCTGACGATGTCTTCTTCCTCGAATCGGGGAGCCATCGAGGACGTCAGATGGATGAACGACAGCGAGACCCTCGTGTTTCTAGGGGAGAACCCGAACGAATTGCGACAGCTTTATACATTTAACGTTCGCACACGAAAACTTACGACGATTACCCGCAATCCAACGAATCTTCTCTGTTATGGCATGACGCCGGACGGCCACAACTTCGCCTACGTAGCAAAAGAACCTCCTCGCGCCTTCTTTGATCCAAGTGCCCGACGCCAGGGAATTGTCGTAACGACTGAATTGCTCATGGACCTATTGGCAGGGCGGAAAGGGGGTGATGCGGTGTTCGGAGGAGAGGGTCAGTTATTTATTAAAACAGGACTCGACGACGCCAGACGACTGGAAGTTCCGGGTATACCCGGATCTGAATGTGAACTTAGCATGTCTCCGAACGGAGAATACATCGTCATGCCTCTGCGGGTAGCCAAAATTCCGCAGAATTGGAAAGACTACGCGGACTCCGATGTACACGCGAGCAGTGTGAAAGAGCTGCGCGAAGGAGAGTTCTCCGATTTGCAGAGACTAGAAATTGTTAACGCAGAGACGTCGAAGAACGAAGTGTTTTTGAACTCGCCGATCCAGGGGAAAGAGACCAGGATGGTTTGGTCTCCCGACGGTCACTCTGTCGCCATTGGCAACGTTCTGCTGCCGCTAGATAACAGTGAGAGTAGCGAGATCACGACAAGACAATCAAAACTCTTCTCGGTGGAACTGGGTGTCCCGAGCGGCGAGATTACGATGATCACTGATGAAGAATTAAAGCTACTAAACTGGGACAAAACGACTCATCGACTAGCCTTCGAAGAACCAGGAATCGCCTGGTACGACTCTGAGCCTGGTTCCAAAGTCTTCTTTGCCAAAGCTGGATCAAAGTGGGGCAAGATAAATGGGGAAAACTCGAAAGCGGCAGGGCCTGAGATCTTTTTGAAAGAAGACATGAATACCCCGCCGAAGATCGTCGCGATCGATCCGTTGACGCACCGGGAGGCAATGCTGCTAGACCTGAACCCACAGTTTGCTGCACTCAGATTTGGCAAGGTCGAGGAGGTCATGTGGAACTCGTCGGATGGTCATGTGGTAAAGGGTGGACTCTACTATCCAGTTGATTATGTATCAGGAAAACGGTATCCCCTTGTGATACAGACGCATTTCTGGTCTGCGAAGAGATTTTGGATAGATGGACCTTGGACGACTGCTTTTGCAGCACAAGCACTAGCAGGCAAAAGCATCATGGTTCTTCAAGCTGACGAGGATGTTAGCGAAATCGGCACGCCCAACGAAGCTCCTCGCGAAATCGCCTCTTTTGAGGGAGCCGTCGATTACCTCGACCAAAGAGGACTTGTCGATCGCAGTCGTGTTGGTATTATCGGGTTCAGCCGGACGTGCCTTCATGTCAAATATGCACTGACGCATTCGGCGGTTCGCTTTGCCGCAGCTTCGGTCACAGACGGTGTGGATGGTGGGTATTTTCAATATATCCAATCGATATCGCCATCCGGGACTGCCTACACTTTGGACAGCGAAGCGATAAATGGTGGCTCGCCGTTCGGAGACAAGTTAATCAACTGGCTTGAACGTTCACCTGGATTCAACCTTGACAAGGTTCATACTCCCGTTCGCATCGTGGCCGAGAATGCCGATGTGGTCTTATTCGAGTGGGAATGGTTTGCCGGTTTATCTCGTTTGGACAAACCTGTGGAAATGATTGTGATGCAAGATGGAGAACACATCCTACAGAAGCCCTGGGAGCGAATGATCTCACAGCAGGGCAACGTGGACTGGTTTGATTTTTGGCTTAACGACGAGGAAGACCCGGATCCCGCCAAAAGCGCGCAGTACCAACGTTGGCGAAAAATGCGGGTCAAATCAGTTCGTAGGCAATGAACACACCTTCCCGGCCTTGCCGGCGGGCTGGGAAGGTGTTACCGCTTCAGTCGTGTTGGCTACTCATCCAGATCGTAGGCTGCTACGCTGTGGATTGCGCCCTGTGTTCCGTCAGGAACGTTCGACTTCTTCGGATTGCCTTGCATGTCGGTGATGACTGCGACGGCGTTCCCAAGGATACGAACTTCAGGTTTGCTGTATTTCATCGTTTTGTCCTCCTTTCTCACGGTGTTCTCACCACTTTGCTAGCGGAAGTGATGGAGATCTAAAGATGCTCAATATTCGTTGCTTCTATGCCGTGGTAACTCCTTTGAAATGAGGGCGAAGCTACAACCGGATCAATCAAGCCACGCGAGATCAAACTGCGCAGCCAAAACTCAAGCGAGATCGCCTTTAGTAGCCGTACGGTGTGTACCTTCGTTCCATTTGTGGCGGCATGTAATGTGTCCAGAAACGCCCCCTGGTTGATGTACCCGAGACTCGTGCAAATTGGCGAGTCAAAGGCGAGTAGCAACTGCTCAAAGTTGTTCGCCAAAGCGACTAGAGGCGTGCGCGCCCCAAACTGCTTGGTTCTGCGCGACAAAATTTCTCGCGGTACGATCCCCGCCAGCGAACGTCGCATTAGAGATCTTCTCTCGCCTGGGCGAAGGATCTGGCTTGCCGGTATGGATAAGATGAACTCGATCAAATCTTGATCAAGGTACGGGTAGCGGGTCTCTTCGATCGTCACGACGGAGGGGGTCCACTTTGCCATCTTTCTGGCGATCAGAGAGACTCCGCCGAAGTACGAGCGGCGGCTTGGCAGCCATGTGTCGAATGTCTCAGCGACTCCAAGTTGTCTAAGGGCAAGTTGCGTTCGTACGGCAAATTTATTTTCAATCCAGTTTTCGATTGTGGCGTCTCTGGATAGGTACTGGCCGACCGAATTTGGCAGCAATCCGATGCAGGACTGCCACAAAAGTTGAAGGAATGGTTTTCGCTTGACCAAACTCCACTGGACGAGCTGTTTGGCTAGTTGGCCAAACCTGAATTGAACGATGAGATCGGCGAGCAGCGCATGCGGGTCCGGCACGCCACCCAAGAACTCATCGCCGCCAATTCCGGACAAAACGGCTCGGTAACCTCCGTTCTGGACCACCGCTGCGCGCTCAGCGTCTAGGGCCGTTGCGGCAGCGAAATGGCCCGGGAGGGGAACGAAGTCGATGTATTCGAGAGACGCCGGACAAGTTCCTAACTGGCTGGTATCGATGTGATGTCCGATTCTTCTACGAAATCCTTCTACCTTTTGAAAATAGATCCAGTCATCTCCGTTCGGTTCCGTTTTATCGTAGAAAGACAGAGTGTCGACTCTACGCATGGCCGTGCCCGGCGCGGCAACGACGTCATCGGCCATGCAAACAATCGATGAGGAGTCCAATCCACCGCTGAGCTCCGCAAGAATCGGTGAGTCTGAACGCAACCTGCGGCGGACAGATTGGCGGAACACGTGGCGGAAGTGCTCCTCGTATTCTGTGTCCTTCTTGTAACGAATGCGGGACTGGGTGCTGAATCGCCAATACCGTTCCTCGTGAAGTCCTCCGATGTTAATTTGCGCGAACTTTCCCGGGGGAACTTCGCGAATCTCGCGATAGGGAGTCAGGTCGGCATCGGGATCTTGTGCGAAATATCCAGCGATGTAGTCATCGTCGATGTGGAGTGTTTCTCCCGAGAAAAGAACGAGGGGCGCGAGATCTGTGGACCACCAGATTCGGTCCTTCCTTAGATAGTAGAAGATATGCCGGATGCCAATGTAGTCGACGGCAAGAACAAGGTCCCTCTGCAGCGGTTTCCAGACGGACATCGCCCAGTCACCGATGATTCGGCGGAAGCAGTTGGTTTCCCAGCGGTCGAAAGCGGCACCGACGATAGCGACATCGGTGGGTTCCACTTCGAGATCGCTGTGCAGATCAGCGATCAAATCATCGCGATTGTCAAGACGACCGTCCCACGTCAGGGCAAAGCCCCGCCGGGACAAAAATGGCTGCTTCTCGCGGCGCGACTCAGCCGTGGTGTAGAACGGGCGATAGAGAAGAGCGATTGACCCGTCCAGATGAAAGCGTTCACCATCAGGGCCTTGGCGCTTCATGGCCTCGCTGATGGCCGCGAGTAGTTTCCGGTCGACTATCTTGCCATCGAGATTCCAAATGCCAGCCTGGACGCTCACAGCAGTCTCCTCGCCTAGCAACGATCCCAAACGGCGTAGGTCGCTTGGACGTTCGAGCGCTCGTTGATCGTTCGCCCTTCGACCTCTACCCAAGCGTGAGCTTTGAAGGGCAATTTTTGGGCACCCAAGACCATGTCCGCACGAACCGCGTGCCTCCTGAGCAAATAGATAGTCACGAAGGACCGCTGTAAGCAGAGAGCTTGTTTCGGATACCAAACACAAGCGTGATTGACCGCCATGCACACACGGTCAATGATGTCCTGTTCCGCAGGCACGTTGGCAACTTTCCAACCCTTGACAGTGCTGTGCAGAACCCGAAAAGAGCAGACGGCCTGCAAAATGTCGTAGGCCAAGAGCATGAACAATGCTTGGAAGAGCAGAATCACAAGGACGACCTTGACTGCACATGAACTCCAATTTCGTGGCAGACAAAAGCGAGTCTGTCGGTAAGGGCCTCGATTTTCGTCGAAAAGGGCTGAATTGGTGCGTGCCCCCACGCAGGCTTGTAGTCAAGTAAAACGGGACGGCTGGAAGCAGTTGCAGCTTGCAGGCGTGCAGCCATTTTGCGCGCGTGCATCGGATTGCATCGAGTGTCTGCATCTCCTGAGATGAGCAGCGCTGCCGGATAAGCGACCCTGTCAACGACGTGGTGGTATGGCGAGTAGGCCATTAGGCATTGAAAATCCCCTCGGTCTTCGGGCGACCCATATTCGTCAGCCCATCCGGCAGCAAAATCAAAAAGGTGATATCTCGCCATATCGAGCAACGGGCCAAGGCAGACGGCGACGCAGAAAAGCTCAGGATGCTGGGTAATCGCTGCACCGACAAGGAGACCGGCATTGGATCCTCCGCCGATGGCGATGCGGCTGGATATCGAGCGCTGTTCTCGAATCAGCCACTCGGCCGCCGCCACAAAATCATTGAAAGAATTCTGACGGTTTTCGCGCTTGCCGGCGCGGTGCCACTGCTCGCCAAGTTCCGAGCCCCCACGTAGAGCCGGGACTGCAAGCAGAAATCCTTGCTCCATAAGGAACGTGGCGAACACAGAGAATCGAGGTGTCACGCAACTCCCGAAGCCACCGTAGCCCGTCAGAAAGGTCGGAAGAGGACCGGAATGCAAAAGGTCCGTGCGCGCAGCAAGAAAGAGTGGAACTGAGGTCCCGTCCGTCGAGCTGTATGCAGTTTCCTCGATCGCGATTGCGCAGGGATCACTTGGGGTGTTCGCTTCATCCCAAGCCAAGACATCTTTTCGACGAGCGTCATAGCAATGAACAGCGGGCGGTTTGGAAATTGAGGTGTAGCTGTAGAACAATTTCTCCGTTGCGTTCGGTCGATTGAGCAAATTGATGGTCCCGCAGGCAGGGAAGGAAGTGGCTTCCTTCCGTGTTCCGTCCAGGCCAAAGATTTCAATCTCCGTAGAAAAAGGATCGCTCCGAGTCACAAACACTTGATCGGCCGCGACCGCAAACTGCTGAATGTATCTATCGGACTCAGGTACGACGTCATGCCAATGATGAGGATCGGGATCTACTGAGTCGATCCGGACGATGCGGAAGTTCGGAGCCGCGAGGTCTGTATAAGCCAGCAATTGACCACATACGAAAAACGGAACAAAGCAGCCTTCAATTTCCCGAATTGCCAGCTTGATTTCGGTTGGCTTGGATGAAATCTCTTGTAGATAAACCGAGGCTCGAGGTGAACAGCCAGTGAAGAAGATCGTGTAAGCCAATAGCTTAGCTTCAGGAGAATGGAGAATTCCTAGAAAGAGATTCGGTTCATCGCCGGCGAAGAATATTTCCTGGTCCTGCGATCGGTCTGTGCCAAACCCGTGCCAGAAAACGGCTCGATAGTTGGGACGGGGGTCGCGTCGTTCGCGATGGGAGTAGTAAAACCCGGAGCCGTCAGGTGCAAAGACGAATCCGGTGCAGAGGCCTTCCGGAAGGCGGTCCGGAAGCACGGCACCGCGCTCGACATCGAGGATTTCGAGAGACGAGTGATCAGTGCCGCTTTGCCGGACAGAGTACGCGAGGAGGCGACCATCCTCAGAGATCGCAGCGATAGAGACGGCGGTTGAGTTCCCGCTTCCACGCAGAGCTGGGTCGACCAGAATAGTCTCTGTTCCTAAGAACCCATCCTTCATGGCGATGACTGGCTGCTCCGCGTCCTTCTGGCGCCTAAGGAAAAAGTAACGGTCGCCGACGTTCCAAGGTTCGGAGATAACTTCCTTCAGAGCCAGCAGCTCTCTGACCTGCGTCCTAATTCGCTCTCGGTCCGGAATCGCATCGAAATACGCGCGCGTGTAGGCGGCTTGTTCTTCAAGCCACGTCCTCGTTCGAGGCGAGTTCTGATCCTCCAGCCACCGATATGGATCTGTGATCTCGACGCCGTGCAGGATTTCGATGACGGGTTCGACCGGTGTCGGCGGAGGTACAACGAATGCGTGAGCCATGTGCTTACGCTCCAGAACATTCAGGGCTACGGAGGTAGCAGCTCTAGGACCTGGGCTCGACCCCACATCTGAGCTAAGCGATGCGTGACAGTAAGTCCATAGCGGGGTCTTCTTCAAAAAACTTTTTTCATGCAGGAAATCGTGCAGGCCAACTCTGTCCGGGAGGAGCTTCGAAATGCATTACTTGGAACCGTAGGAACGAGAATGCAATGTGATGACTGCTAAGAACTTGAACAACCCGGCGGGCGCCCTCGCTGGTCGGGATAGCGGCGAGGATTCCGCACTACTGGTGGGCACAGTGATTCGGGTTTGGCCTCGGGATCTGCACAAAATCGTGCAAGAAACAAAGACGTCAAACTTCGCAGTTGCCAGTGGTCAGTTTCCTTAGACAGGCGCTCGGCCCCAGAACACCAGTAACATGAAACCATAACCCACGTTTCCTTTTTGAGGCCTGTGTAAGTGGTCCTATGATCGGGGCAACGCCAGTATTGGGGAAGGAGACTGTCGAGCGTCCAAGCTGTGACTGGGCAACGTGCATATTTGCCGAGGGCCGGGATGAAGTGGTGATCAGGGCCCGCATCGGAACCGGTTTATAGCGGTCGGGGTAAGCTCGCAACACAGCATCCTTGCCCAGTTCTTGGTGGCCCTCGATCTCTGGCAGAAGCATTTTGTACTTCCCGCGTGAAGGGGATTGGCGGGCGTTCTCGTTTTATTAGGTATAGGCCGACTTAGGACTCTGTTCCATTTTCCGAACAAGCCGAACATTGTTCTTGCGGGAGGCAACTCTGGTTTTACACTCAGAGGAAAATAGGTTATTTCTTGCATTGGTGAAAATGGCACTCTATTTGGAATGCTCTACGCGGATCTTTTGAGAGGTATGAACAGGGTCACATAGTAGTGGTCGATTGAGCGCTCAGCGATACGCTGCTGATTGGATTCTTCGCCGAGCCACCGTCAAATCCGTCACGACGGGAGTAGTAGTCATGACCAGTCCGGGAGGTTGGCTCAGAGAGCGCCGCGAGGAACTCCACCTTTCGCGTAGTGGCGTTGAGCGCCTTCCGAGTGAGTCGGCAAGCGAAGCTGCGAACGCGCGCTATCGCATCCGACGTGGCCGCCTCGCCGACCTTGAGGAAGACAGGGGCGCACCGAACATTTTTGAGGCAGCAAGTATTAGCGAGTGCTACAAAGTTCCCTATCTTGCCGTATTGCAAGCCTTCAACCTGAAAGTGGGCGAGTCTCGGAGCACGTCGGAAAGCCCCTCGATATCCCACGAGCTTTTGCTTTCAAAGCAATGGTCCTTCTCTGACGCGGATCGCCCCTTTTCGCTGACATTTCAAAGCAACGTCAGTTTTGAAGCCACCCGCCTGGTTACGGAGAGCGCGGAGGAATTGGGCGTTCCCGCGGTCGTGCGCCGGCGCTTGGATGTGGGCCATTTCCGGCTGGGCATAATCGGCCTAAACGACGATACCATGGGCGAACTGGTCCCGGCCGGTTCGGTGGTGGTCATCGACAACTCTCATAACACGGTTGAGATGGGTGACTGGAAAAGCATCCGGGAACGGCCCATCTATTTCGTGTGGCATGAGAATGGCTTCAGTTGCTCTTGGTGCTACATGGCGCGGGAAACGTTGTTTATCGTGCCCTATCCGACTTCACACCAGCCGGTAATGATTTTCAAGATACCCCGCGCAGCGTCGATTATCGGCCGAGTTATTCACGTTTGGCCGCCTCTCATCATCCAGAGGCCAGGTTGAAAAACCCGCGCACAGCCCCGGGCTAGCGGGCTGATGATCGCTCCTTCCGGCGCGGTAACATTCTGGAGAACCAAGATCTCTTGGGCACGGGTTGACCCGGTCGATGAATCAAATGCTTGGCTTCCAGTGCGGCAACGAATTCGGTTGCGTCCGAGAGAAGCTGAGATCGGGATACGGAGAATTCCTGTCCCAGGGCATCCGCAATCTGATCGAGGGAACATCTCTTCTTCAATAACTCCCAGATTCGGAGCCCGACTGGGTTGAGACTGAAGCAGATGCCTTGTTCAACATCCAGGAGCACTGCGCCATCTTCCGAGGCAGTCTCTCGGACACCTGGTGCGATGGTGAAGTCTGTGATCATTGCTGGGCCGCTCATGTTTGCCACCTTGCGATTGGCCTCTCGTCTCCGTCAGAGGAATACCCGCCAAAGTAGACTGGATTCTCAATGCCGGCAAAAACTATTTTTGTTGCAGGAATTTCTACAGAAGGAATTCGCGGCAAGATGATTTTTCCGGCATTTAGGGTCAAACCGATGGTCAAGATTCTGTAGTCCCTGCACGAATTCGTGCAGCGGAACGGCAGGAGCGTCCGTGCCGGCAACCTATTGACTTCCTCAGGGAAGAGACCAACTTCTTCGTAAATGTCAGTCACTCAGTAGGTTATGGAGTTCGATGTTACAGAACACAGTCCGAGGCGCAGCGAGTTCGACTGTCGAAATTCTGGCAGCGAAAAAAGATTTGTCCCGCAGCTTCCGGAAGGTGTTATGTAGCACAGCATGTCGGGGCAGAATGGCCAATCCCTGTCTTCTTCCGTGAGCTGGATTGTCCGCTACCTTCGTCCCCTCTCGTCACTAGTGATCGCGGACCTTGTATGCATGATTGTGGGCAGTGGCCTCTCGTTACTCGATCCGCTGGTCGTAAAGTGGCTGATTGATATTGCTCTCCCGAAGCGTGACCTCCACCTCGTCCTGTTGGGCACATTGGTCTTTTGTGCGGTGTACCTGGCGAGCCTGGGGACCAACTACCTGGCGTCGTTCGTGAGCTGTCTGCTCACGCAAAAGATGGTATTCCGGATCCGAGTCTCACTGCTACGCCAGATCCACGCGCTGCCTGCACACCGTCACGAAAAGTCACAAGTGGGAGATACGCTCTATCGCATAGAGCAAGATGTCGACCGCGTGGCCGAACTGAGCGGAGACATTCTTCCCTTAACCATTCAGATGGTGCTCATGGGAATCATGGTGTTGATGACCATGGGAATTCTGAATTGGCATCTGACGGCGATCGTTGCCCCGATGTTGCCGATCTTCTACCTCTTGCAGCGCCGCTATGCGGCGAAATTAAAGGACGCGGCGGACCAGGTTCAAAGTCAGTCAGGGAAAATCAATGCATTTCTGCAGGAACACTTGGCAGGCATGATGCAGTTGCAACTGCTCAACCGCACCGGCACGCAAGCCAGGAAATTTGCTCGTCTTGCGGCGAAGGGAGCGCAGCTTCAGGTTCAACAGCGAGCCACGGAAATGGCCTTTGGCGGGGCATCTGTGTCGGTCATCGTCCTTGGTATGGGTCTGATCCTCGGCTACGGTGGGTATGAAGTAACTCNNCGGGGAGCGTTGACGGTTGGTGGTCTGGTCGCTTTCTACGGTTACGTCTTTCGTCTGTTCGCCCCTGTCAGCATCGCGATTGACCTCCAGTCGCGGTTGCAGCGCGTCAGCGCCAGCATTCAGCGCATTGAAGAAATCACCGACAGGCGGCAACAACCGGATGGACGAGCGAACACGGTGCCTTTGCGACACGACATCAAGCCCGACTTGGAATTCCGGTCGGTGTGGTTTGCTTACAACGCAGACCGGCCAGTACTGCGCAATATGAACTTTCGCGTTGAGGCTGAGGAGACGGTCGCGCTTGTGGGCCTCAATGGGTCGGGAAAGAGCACGATTGGCCTGCTGGCGACCCGGCTGTACGACCCGGATCGAGGATCAGTCCTGGTGGGCGGCAGGGACATTCAAGATGTCGACCGCCGAAGCCTCCGTGCCAGCATAACCTTGGTCCCGCAAGACCCATTTCTCTTCGATGAAACGATCAGGGAAAACCTTCTCTATGGGAACCCAAGTGCAACCAGCAGCGATTTGGATTCTGTTGCGGCTCTGACGCAGCTCGATCGGGTCCTCCACAGGCTTCCGAGAGGTTTAGATGAACCCCTGGGGCCACTGGGCAGCAGGCTTTCTGGGGGCGAAAGGAAAAGACTGGCGCTGGCACGTACTCTTTTGCAACAGCCAAGGATTCTGATTGTGGATGAAATCACGAGTTCCCTCGATGCGCCGAGTGCCGCCGGGCTGCTTGATGGGCTCGATCTATTTCGCCGAGCTCGGACGCTGGTCGTAGTTTCCCATCGGCCGGCGACAATCCTGTGGGCGGACCGGATCTTGGTGGTGGACGAGGGTGCGATCGTTGATTCGGGGAAACATTCGGAACTACTGGTCCGGTGTGAAGCGTACCGGAGAATCTGGCAGTCCCAGGATGACGAGACGCCCTCTATGAGTCTCGAAGCCGTGGATGAAATCGGGTCGACAGTAGGGAGATGCCGGGCTCCGCATCCTAGGAGCTAGTTGGGCGAATAGACATAGAGAAATGGGGCGCAGCCAAACATGCCTAATCACAATCGCAGTTCTAACTGGCCAAGTGGTAACCCCGGGCTCGCGTTCCGCGAGGTTTGTCGTAGCGTCCTCAATCTCAACACTCTGATGTTCGTGGCAGCAAACGCACCTTCGGAAGTTGTCAGTTCGTTCGAAGTGCATCAGCAACGGCTCGCTAGTTTCTCGCTGCAGGTTGCAAGCAAGATGCTTGTCCGGCAGCTGGCTGAGAGGAGAACCAGGCCGTTCAATGGCTCACTTTCACGGTTCTTTCAATCTTCTACATCGAAAGCAAAGAATGCCTTCTTGCTGGTTGCCTGCACACTTGGGCGCCTGAGCCTCGGTGTCCTACGAACCCTGAGACCAGGCATTCCGCCGCGTCTACAACTCTCCGTGTCGGCCAACATTCTGAAGAATGTCGGGAATCTGTTGATTGACACAGAACTCGCTGGTGAGCCGATAGTCGAAGGTCTGACCGATGGAGAGGTTGGCCACAACGCGATTGCAACGCTATCTATGGAGGAGTCCGGCCAGAGCGTCGTCACGGAGGACGTTCTAAGAGCTCTCAATGTGTCTTTGCCCAATGACCTGTCTCGGCTGATATTTCTGGCGACTCTGCGCGACAACAACTCCGGCCACTACTACCACCCGGAAGTGGCGCGCCGGTTCTCGGAGCAGATCGCTGGTCGGGCAATGCTTGCGTGTCATCAGCGGATCTATGAACGGGTTGTAGCCCTCCCCATCGAGGATTTAACCGATCAACTTGACGTATACATCGCGACCGTGCCGGTGCCGAGGGGGCGCCTAATCGAGAGTTGGACAAAACTGAAGGCGTATCGAGCGACGATTCCAATGGATACAGATCTCATCTCAGCAGAGATTTTCTTCATGAAGGTTGAAGTTGCTGTTGCGATTCTAGAAGCAAGGCTCCCGGGCAAGATTTGGTGATCGGAGCGGATCGTCGTGTCTGTTGCGCACAAGCTGTTCCTCGATTTGCCGGTTCAGAAGAAGCTAGTCGTAATCCTATGGCTGTTTCTTGTGGTCGTCATCGGCCTGTTGGGCCTGAGTTATATGACCATTGAAAACCTGTCCGCCGCGAGGGCGTACGTGGGAGGGGAAGGCCTTTGGTCCAAGGCGCAGAAACAAGCCATCCACGACCTGCTGTGCTACTCAATCTCGCACTCGGAAAGAGATTTCGAAGCCTATCAAGAGGCGCTTCTAGTGCCCCTGGGAGACAAGCAAGCGCGCCTGGAGTTGGAAAAGCCGGTTCCGGACATGAGCGTTGTCCGCAGAGTTTTGACCCAAGGCCGGAATAATCCGGAGGATGTCAAAGGAATGGCGGCGATGTTCCGGCACTGCCGGCACTTGAACCACATGTCGGAGGCAATCAGCATCTGGTCACAGGGTGACGCGCTCATCGAACAACTGCAACGGCTTGGGGGCGACCTGCACCGCGAAATCTCCTCCGAGAGACCCAATGCTCTTAGGATCGCGGAGATAGCTCGGCAAGTGGACGTCCTTGGAGATCAGCTCACCCCGCTCGAAGACAGGTTTTCCTATGCACTGGGAGCAGGAGCGCGCCAGGCAAAGAGTTTATTTCTGCTGGTCACGTTCAGCGCAACTGCCATTTCCTTGATTGGAGGGTTACTCTTCACTGCCTTCATATTGCGACACATGCGCCAGACAGAGCAACGATACAAACATCTCATCGACACCGCTAACGATGCGATTCTCGTGATCGACGCGGAGACAGGGATCGTACTGGAGGCCAATGCCAGGAGCAGTGCATTCCTGGGGCGGCCAACACGAGAGATTGTCGGCACACGAGCCGAGTCGATCATTCTGGAGAGCGATCATGAAGCGTACCGCGGAATGTGGAAAGCGGCGTTGGGTGGTACTGCTGTTGCCGGAAGGGAGTTGCACCTGATTCATTCCGATGGGAGCGCGCTAGCGGTCGAGGTCAACGCGAGCCTGACGGAGTTTGAAGGAAGAAAGATCGTTCAGGGCATCTTTCGCGATATCCGGGAGCGAAAACGTCTCGAAGAAGAGGTGCGCCAGACCCAGAAGATGGAGGTAGTTGGTCGATTGGTGGGCGGGATCGCCCACGACTTCAATAATCTGCTGATGGTGATTCTCACGCAGATCGCGAAAGTGCACAGCTTGTCCAGCCAACCGCAAATCCTGGAGCATGCCGAGACAGTTCGAATCGCCGCCGAAAAGGCTGCCTCGCTTACGAAACAGCTGCTTGCGTTTGGCCGCCGGCAAGTGTTGGTGCTTCAGGTGCTGGACTTGAACGAGCTGCTCGGGGAAGTCAACGAGATGCTGTCCACCCTTCCGACAGAGCAGGTTCAGTTGATGATGGCGCCGAGTTCGCAACTACTTCACGTCAAGGTGGACCCAGGTAAGATCGAGCAGGTGATCATGAATTTGGCTGTGAACGCCTGTGACGCTATGCCCTCCGGAGGAGTACTGAAAATAAGGACGGCGCAAGTATCCCGACCTCCTTCGGAAGCATCGGTAACGAACCATTCAGCCCCGTTTGCGATGGTGGAGATGACTGACACCGGTTGTGGCATGGATGCCGACACCAAGGCTCATCTCTTCGAGCCCTTCTTCACCACCAAGCCAATTGGCAAGGGCACGGGCCTCGGGTTGTCTACCGCGTATGGCATTGTGAAACAGAGCGGCGGCACGATCGAAGTAGACAGTGTGCCCGGTGAGGGCACTACTTTCAGAGTTTATCTTCCCATCGTGGAGCAACCGGTAAGCCCACGAAAGGCCCCCAAGGTCTCGAGTCCGGCAACGACTGGCTCGGAAACGGTGCTCTTGGCGGAGGATCAGTCTTCCATTAGGACCGTATTGCGCGAGTTCCTGGAATCCGAAGGGTACAAGGTATTGGAGGCTCAGAACGGTAACGAAGCGCTTGAAATCGCGAAGCACTACACGGGATCGATTGACGTGCTGGTCACCGACGTGATCATGCCACAACTCCGAGGGATCGAATTGGCGACGCGTTTGACCGAGATTGATCCGGGTATTTGCGTCATCCTCATGTCAGGCTATTCCGAGGATGCGTTAGTCGAAAACCGATTGTTGTCAGAGAGGAATATGACCCTGATCCAAAAGCCATTTGATCCAGAGGAATTGGCTCTGAAGATCAGGGCATCCCTGAACGCCCGGAACTGTAGTGCCTAATAGTTGACACCTGATGACCTGATTCTGATCTGATCCTCAAAGATCAGCGCGTAGTCTTATTGCTTTGGGACACGCTAGATGCGAGACAATAAGCCGGCTTCTCACCAAACTGAGCCGGACTCCAGCGCAGCAATCAGGTCCTGTTCCACATCTAGAGGAAGTGACAGAGCCCGAAGTTTCGCAACGGTTTTCGCCACAGGATATCGATATGACTTCAACTGAAAAGAACCGTCTTCCCACACCGCGTAGCAAGCGTCTGGTTTGCCAGTCTTCGGTTGGCCAAGGCTGCCAGGGTTGACGATCAGGCGCTCGCCGATGCGGCGCATAAAAGGCGTATGGGTATGGCCAACGAGAAGCGCATCGGCGGACACCGTCCGAACTTCACTGATCCATTCGTGAGAATCTGCCGGGCAATAACTGTACAGTGGATCGGACGGCTTCGCGTGACAGAGATAAAAGCGCGTGTTTTGTCGACGGAGTTCCTTGCGAAGAGGCAAGTTCCGCAGGAATTCCTTCTGTTCTTCATTCAGCACGGAGGCCGTGTACCGGCGGGTCGTATCTGCCATCTCTCGGCAGCGAGCGGTACAACGGGGATCTTCGTCATACCCGACGGAATGATCGTGGTTCCCACGCACAACGATCGGGCAGTTCGCCTTCACGAAATCCAGGACAACCGCCGGTTCAGGCCCGTAATTGACCAGGTCCCCCAAGACCCAGAGTTCGTTGTACGTTTCCGGCAACGCTTGTAATGCATCGAAGTTGCCGTGCAAGTCGGAGATGATCACGATCTTCATGTGCGTTCTTCGAGATCCCGGGGGCAATCCTTCTTTAAGCGTGTGGTCGTACTCAGACGTCGCGACTGGGGAAGAGGGGGCCTTCGTCTCGCTGAACGACGAAGGCCCTTCTCGCGGGCGGTTTGCACTCCACTGGCCGAAGCCAGCGGACAGGCTGATCCGGGGGAAGCGCACCGCCCGCACACCATGGAAACTTCGACCTCCTCGACCGGTGTCGGTGCTCGATTTTTATGACTCTCCTCCAGGTTAGGCTCAATTCCGACCTTGGCAGGAAATGGCTAGAACGGGTGGGCACGAGTGCTGACCGTCTGCCGCTGCCGCCGCACGCGGGACACGTTTCCCGCAAGAGAATTGTTGGGTCAGGAAGAGATTGAGAGATTCTTGGTCTTGTTATCAAACCCAGACCGCCCCAGCCCGGACACTCATCTCCAGCGAGCGGGTTTTCCCATGAAAAGCCCGTGCATCCGATTTAACGTCAATGACCGCTTTTTCCTGCGTTAAGAGTTTGAAAAGCATGGGTAAAGTTTTTGTGATCAGGGCTGTTGCCGCCAGACCAACACAACGTGCTGGAGAGGTTCCGCATCGGATGCTACTGAACACTCTGCCTCCAGAGTGCGTCGTCAACGGCTGTGCCGCGGAGCCATATCTGCGCGGTCACCGGAAAGGAGGGAGCAGCGCGATCAGGAGCGAGGAGAGAGCACCAAAGAGGCGAGGGGTTCGCGCGCGGGAACGTGCGGGGAGAGAAGGTGAGTTCCTTGCCCTGATCGCATCGATAACCTGAGTAATCTTGATGTTCATTGGCATCGCGTCAATTCTGTCTCATCCAATGATTCCAGCGACAGGAACCTAAACGTGCCAACGAGCAGTCTCCAACAACTCGGAAAGCTGTTCCCGCGCGATAGCACTGCCGGTCCTTGGGCATTTCCGGTTGCCGCACGGATCCATGGCGAACCAACGCAAGAGGATTCTCGCGGGAATATACAAGAAAGAGCAGTGATGTTTGGCTGGACACTCCTGATTGCCGCCAGCATTGTCCATGCACAAGATACGCCGCCCGCAACGGCTGTGGGGCCGCGGAGAACAGGTGTAGCCGTTACGTGCCCCGATGGGCACACCATTCCCGCCGGTTCAAGAAAAAGACGCTGTCAAAGCTATTGCGGAGTACACAGCGGCACTAACGATCTACCCCACCTGGCCGGAAGGGCAGTCCAATCTGGCACTGCTATGCGGCAACACTGGCAACTACAACGCGGCCGTCGAGCACATGCAGGCATATCTCGAATTGATGCCAGATGCTCCGGACGCCCGGGCAGCGAAAGATAAGCTCATTGTCTGGCGAGGCAAACTAGGCAAGTCACCAACCAGCGACCAGTAACAGCGAACCTGTCTCAATCTCAACCGAAAACGAAACGCCCAGGCACTCGCCTCCGAATTTCGGATTCGCGCAGGGATGAGAAAACCGCATACCTTACCACTAGATACCAGGCAGAACCCGCCCGGTGGGCGGCTGAGTTCGTTCGCCCTCGCACAAAGCTCCCTAACTGTTGACGCGATCAGAATCAGTGGCCTGACTCTTAGCTAGAAACAGGAGTCATAGCGTAGTAGCTGTCCCCCGGTATCCGTCCCCAATCGGATATCGTCTGTAACATTAGTTCGCTCCACACCTTGTCGTTCCAAACCATGCACTGACAGTACCGACACTCCCGGCTTGTGCAAACAGAGCACCAGAACTGGCAGACAAACTACCTTTACAAAAGCATAACCGAATGTTTACGCAAGACGATCTTGAAAGTCGCATCTGTGTTAGGAAGGAGGATGTTCACAATGAGGACAACTCTCGCACTCATTTTCAGCCTTTTAAGTTTTGTTCCCTTATTTCAGGCGCCGGCGTTCGGCAGAGATGATTCAGACGCTCCACCACCGCAGATTAAAGTGTCACCGACTAGCGCTGATCTGCCGAGCACGTTGGCAACCATTTTGACGGCAAATCCGGTAACCCCACGCGGGCCGAACGATTTGCTCCGAGATTACGAAGCACAGATGGAGGCAGTCTCACGGCGCTTCTCAAATGAGTTGGGTGCGATCTCACAAGCGGTTCAATACGGTCAGCTAAGCCGAGAACAGGCTGAAGAGACCACCGGCGAGCGTTATCAGGTGGCGATGATGCAATTTCAGCTACTCAGTGCACTTCATGCGATGCTGAAGCGAGACGTCGATCGGGATCAGGCGGCGCGACACGGAATGAAGGCATCGCAACAGGCCGAAACCGTGCAGGTTGTGCTGCCGTTTTCATCGCTGCAATTGAACCCTTCGCTGATTCAATATCTGCAGTTAACGCAAGCACAGGCCGTCGCTATTGAAGAACTCATGGAGGATGAGCGTCGCAACCTCGAACCCATTATGGCGGAGATTAAAACTGCCGGCCAAAGACTGTTGTGGCTCAACCGAGACCACGTCGAGGGCAAGGACCCTGAGGAAGAAGTTCATGCCGTGGCCGCTTCGCAGGCTGCGGCGCTTTCCAAACTGATCGTTGCGAATTCACACATGCACGCCAGAATCTACCAACTGCTGAATGGGGAGCAGCGCCGCAAACTGGACAAACTGGAGCGGACTGATGATTTGTGGACGAGCAAGGCAGACTAGGCAGCGAACAATTCCGGCCTTTACAGATCTTTACGCTTGCTTAACGGATGTTTTACTACCGGTTTGAAGGCACTGGAGCATAGTACAAGCAAGCGGAAAGGTGTGTTCTTATGCGGAAAATGTGCATTGTCGCGATGTTTGCTCTCACCAGTGTTTTGGGTTGGAGTCAGGATGGGCAGGCCAGTCCGGCTCTGCAGGAGCCGGGAAGTGAACAGGCAGGACCGCGCCATCGTGGTCCTGGAGTCGCTGGAACCATTACAGCAATCGATGACAGCAAAATAACCATCAAGACGTCTGATGGCGCAACCGTTCAGGTTACGACCACCGAGGGCACTCAATTCCGCAAGAACCGTGAGCCGGCCAAGCTAAGTGACTTCAAGGTGGGAGATGACATCTTCGTTGCGGGTGACCTGAAAGATGGAGTTGTGCAAGCAAGAATGGTTGGTAGCCGTCCAGCGGGAGGACCGGGTCCTGAGTTCCGGGAAGCTCTCGGCAAACACTTTATCGCGGGCGAAGTCAAAGCGATCAACGGAACACAGATAACCGTTCTTCGTCCCGACGGCGTGAGTCAGAAGATTACCGTTGATGAGAACACATCATTTCGCAAGGATCAGGAAAGCATAACCCTTGCGGACATTAAAGTCGGAGATCATGTATTTGGACGCGGCGAGGTCAAAAAAGACGTCTTCATACCAGCAGACCTAAATGTGGGTGAGCCGTCCTTTATGGGCCCGCCCCCGGATGGCAAGCCCGGGCCCCAATAGCCTTCTGCTTTGCCACGGCGCTGATCAAGAAATGTCGTTTGAGAAAGGTAGCTCAAGACTTCAAGCATGGGGGTGGGTTCCGCGCAATGCAGCCATTGGACAACTACGGCGCCGCTCTTAGTCAGCGCAGCCGTGGCACTGCTTTTTTTTGCCTCTCCACTTCTTGACGCACAGAACTCTTTTCCCATCAATGAAGCCCGTGCCATTCGCGGCGCGGTGAAGTCATCGGGAACCGCCATTCCCGGTGTGACCATCACTGCAGCCAATACGCTCAGCGGGCAAAAAACCAGCACGTCCACTGATGTCAACGGGAAGTACAACTTGGAGGTGAGCGCAAAGGGCCGCTATGTTGTGCGCGCACAGATGGCGGCCTTTGCTTCATCGACCCAAGAGGTGATGATCCATGACAACGCGCCCATAGCTAAGGCGGATTTTGATCTGATCTTACTTTCGCGGGCGCAGGAACTCGACAAAAAACGGGGGCAGCAAGCAAGCCTTGCATCCGGGCCGGCAACTCAAGGTTTCCGGACTCTATCGTTGCTTCAGAGCGACAGCACATTTGCTGGGGCCAATGGTGTCACTGGGGGAGCGGAGTCGGTGAACTCCGATCTGCTCGCCCCTGGAATGTCCAACACAAGCGGCACCGAGTCCGTATCAGTTTCTGCCAACACGGCTACATCGTTCGCCAACATGAGCAGTGAAGAGATGCGCCAGCGTTTTGAAGAGTTCCGACAACAAAATGACGGGCCAGGCGGAAGTGCCGGAGGTGGTGGAGGGCTTGGCGGTCCCGGTGGCGGTGGACCTGGAGGTGGGCCGGGATCGGGATTCGGTGGACCAGGCGGGGGTCCGCCGCCGTTCGCGCTATTTGGAGGGAACCGTGGGCGGCTCAATCTGAATCGTCCGCATGGTTCGTTGTTTTACACAGTTGGGAGCGATGCCCTGAATGCAGCGCCTTACTCACTGACTGGTCAGCCTGTTGCCAAGCCGGGATACTTGCAGAATCAGTTCGGCGTGAATTTGGGTGGGCCGTTAAGAATTCCAAAAGTCTACGCGAACAATAAGACGTTCTTCTTTTTCAACTACAACGGTTCGCGGAGCGAAAATCCATACGATGCTTTCTCGACGGTACCAACGGCGGCGGAACGCGGCGGAGACTTTTCGCATTCGACCTATCAGGGAAATGCCGTTCAGATCTTTAATCCGTATACGGGAACAGTGATCCCAGGGAACAATCTGCAGAATTCGGGACTCGCGGTAAGTCCGATTGCAACCGGTCTTTTGCAATATGTTCCGTTGCCTAATGTTGCGGGAGCCACGGCCGACACGCAGAATTTTCACTACGTCACTACCGCGAAGAACAACAGCGATGATCTGAACATCCGGCTAAACCGTTCCCTTGGAGCCGGTGCCGCGCAATTGCCTCCCGGCCCGCCGGGCCCCGGCGGCTTTCAAGGACCCCACAACGACTTGCTCTTCGGCTTTCACTATCACTCGTCCAACACCGGTTTGACGAATCCGTTTCCGAGCGTGGGAGGCACGACGACTGTGCGGAGCTTTGATATCCCTCTGGGCTACGTCCACAGCTTCGGAAAGATTACAAATTTGGCGCACGTGGATTTCAACCGTAGCCGCACGTCGACGCAAAACCTCTACGCTTTCTCCCAGAATGTCGCCGGCGACCTAGGGATTGGCGGCGTCTCTCAGAATCCCTTCGATTGGGGGCTCCCCAATTTGTCATTCGTGGATTTCGGCAGCTTGACAGATACGAATCCGCAGTTCGTGCGCAATCAGACCTGGACGTTCTCAGACAATATGATCTGGCACAGCGGCAAGCACACTTTACGCTGGGGAGGCGATTTTCGGCGGATCCAGCTGAACACCGAGGCGAGTAGCGATGCCCGCGGAACGTTCGTGTTTACCGGGCTGAATACAGCCCAAACTGTGAGTGGAACACAGGTGGCTAACACCGGGTTTGACTTTGCCGACTTTCTACTGGGGCTGCCCGGGCAGACACGCTTGCAGACCACGGAGGCCGGTGCGAACAATTACCACTTCCGCGGAAATTTCTGGGATTTGTATGCGCAGGAAGATTGGCGAATGCGCGGCAACCTGACGCTGAACTTGGGCGTGCGTTATGAGTATGTTTCACCCTTCAAAGAGCTGAACGGTCACATTGCAAGCCTCGACGTGTCGCCTGCCTTTCTCGCGAAGGCGACGGTTGACTCGCCGAACTCCGTGCAGCTCGTGCTGCCGGGTGCAAGCAGTTCCTATCATGGGGTATACCCGTCCACCTTGATGCATCCGGATCGCACCAACTTTGCTCCCCGGATCGGGATTGCGTGGAAGCCTTGGCAAAAGACGATCGTTCGCGCGGGGTACGGGATCAACTACAACACGACGGCGTATCAAAACATTGCACAGCAGCTTGCGTTCCAGCCGCCATTCGCGACCACCGCCACCAACGTCCAAACCAATGCCGGAAGTCTCACATTGCAGAACGGCTTTCCTGCACCGGCACTTCCTATATGCCAGACGAGTGGCGAAACTGACTGTCAATTAACCAACAACTACGCTGTCAATCCGAACTACCGGCTAGGGTATGTGCAGATCTGGAACTTGAATATACAGCGCGAGATCAGGCCGACGCTTCTGCTGAACATCGACTACACCGGAACGAAAGGTACAAGGCTCGACATCTTGGAGGCGCCCAACCGCGATCAAGCGGGAATTCGCATTGCGGCGATCGATGCGTTCAACTGGGAATCCTCCGGCGCCGATTCCCACGCCAGCGCAGGATCGGTACGACTTAGGAAACGCCTGCACGCTGGTTTCTCCATCGGTGGAACCTACACATTCGCCAAGTCTATCGATGATGCCGCTACGGTAGGGGGAACTGCAACGACGGTTGCACAGAATCCCTTCAATCTGTCAGCGGAACGGGCTCTGTCGTCTTTCAACCAGACCCACAAGTTTACCGGCGACTACCTGGTTGAGTTTCCCTTCGGTCACGACAAGCGCTGGCTTTCTGATGCAAGTCCGTGGCGGGCAATTTTGGGTGATTGGCAGCTGAGTGGAGATTGGACGATTGCCTCGGGGCTGCCATCCACTCCGACGGTGTTCGGGGCCGATGTGGAGAGCGGCACGACCGGTACGGTTCGTGCGAACGTGGTACCGGGGTCATCGATTAGCATCGCCGATCCGACAATTCACCGCTGGTTCAACACCGCGGCATTCCAGGCTCCGGCGTCGCTGGTGGATTGTAACAATCCCGCCGATAATCCCCTGAACCTTCCCTGTGTTTATGGAGATGCGCGTCGAAACAGCATTATTGGTCCCGGCACGCTGCTCTTCGACATGTCGCTGACGAAGGTTGTTGCGATGCGCGAAGGGCGTGTTTTGGAATTCCGCGCATCGGCCTCGAACGTCTTCAACCGCCCACAGTATTCCTCGATCGATACAACGCTGAACTCACCCACGTTTGGCCAAGTGACGGCCGTGGGCTCGATGCGGACGATTCAACTGACGGCGAGGGTGCGATTTTGAGGACTGCTAGCATGCGCGCTTGCACCAAGAAATCCGGTTTGACCTTGCTGCTGTTGGCATATTTTGTAACCGCGGCGCAGGCGCAGCAGCAATCCTACACATTCAAATCGAATGCGGAACTGGTTTTGGTGAATGTCGGCGTTCGGGACAAGAGCGGCCGCTTTGTGCGCAATCTAAAGGCTGAAGACTTCACGCTGCTCGAGGACGGAAAGCAGCAGCAGATCGCGTCCTTCGACATGGAGAACGTAGATGCGCTTCCTTTAAATGAAGTTTCCGCAGACACCACGCATTCCAGTCCAGAGACGCCAACAAATGTCGGGAAGCCACTCGCAAATTCTGACAACAGCTACCGGGATCGGCGGCTGATGATCTTCTTTTTTGATTTGGCGGACATGGAACCTGAAGAAATTGCTCGCGCCGCAACTGCTGCCATCAGTTACGTAGACAAACAGATGCTTCCCGCTGACCTGGTTTCGATTGTTTCCTTGGGAAGCTCATTGCAGATCAATCAAGCGTTTACAGTGGATCACGCCAGGCTCAAACAGGTTCTTGCATCATTCAGCCCTGGATCAGGACAGGGATATCAGTCCGGCTCCACGGGTTCGACCGAAGGCACCTCCGATACTGCCAACCCTTTTACGGTGGACGACACCGAATACAACATCTTCAACACCGATCGGAGGCTTGAAGCTCTCCGCTCGATCGCACAGAGCCTGGAAAAGGTCGAACAGAAGAAATCACTCATCTATTTCTCCAGCGGCATGGAACGCACCGGGGTCGAAAATCAGTCCGAACTCCGAGCTGCGATCAATGCCGCCGTCCGCGCGAACCTCGCGATTTATTCGATGGACACGCGCGGGCTACAAGCGATCGTCCCTGGAGGGGAAGCTCAGAACGCCAGCTTGCGCGGAACTTCTCCCTATTCGGGACAGGCAACATTGAACGCTTTTGATTCGAACTTCAGCAGCCAGGAGACGCTCGTTACCCTGGCAGAAGACACCGGTGGGCGTGCCTTTCTCGACTCAAATGACTTCGGGCAGGTTTTCCGAGGAGTTCAGGAAGACACCTCGATCTACTATATTCTCGGCTATCGCAGTACGAACCCCGCTCGAGACGGCAAATATCGGCATATCACTGTGCGGTTGAAGGCTCCAAATTACAAGTTAGAGTATCGCCGCGGCTATTATGCACCGGCCGATTTCAGGCACTCGAACCAGGAGGATCGGGAATTGCAGTTGCAGCAAGAGTTGGCCTCGGAGCTGCCGAGCACAGACATGCCTGTCTATCTTTCGGCTGGTTACTTCCGGATGAGCGGCGATAAGTTCTTCGTGCCAGTGTCGATCGTTGTGCCCGGCTCAGAGATTCCGTTCGTCAGCAAAAGCGACGAGGATCGAGCCACGCTAGACATTATAGGGATGGTGCAAGACCTGCCCGGCAGGCGGCCGGTGGATCAGATTCGCGATACGGTCAAGCTCTCAGTGAACACTTCCGCACAAGTCCGTCAGAAAAATGTGCAATACAACAACGCTTTCTTTCTCACGCCCGGACATTATCATCTCAAGTTCGTGGTGCGGGAAAATCAAACCGGACGCATGGGATCGTTCGAGACCGATATCGCGATTCCCGAGCTCAAAACTCAACCTTTGAAGTTGAGTTCGGTAGTCCTTTCGAGTCAATTGCAGCCTTCGAAAAAAAAGAAGTACGACGATCCGCTGGTTCGCGATGGTTCAGAAATCGTCCCCAGCGTGACCCACGTATTCACGGCCGCTCAGCATCTTTATTTATATTACGAAGTCTACGATGCTACCGAGGTAAGCGGGGGCAAAGCAAAACGCTCCGCTACAAATGACGTCCGCGTGTTAAGCAATGTCCTATTTTTTCAAGGCACCGCAAAGGTATTCGAGACGCCGATTGTGGAAGTGAAAACGGTCAATCAGGCTGACCGCAATGCGACTGTGTTTCAATTGGATGTTCCCTTGAACCAGCTCAAGCCCGGTTTCTATACCTGCCAAGTCACCGTCATCGATGACGTCGCCGGAAAGTTCCTGTTTCCCAGGCTGGCTCTGCTCGTGCGAGAGTGATCTCAATCATTGTAAGATGCTGAGCGTACCGAATGGTATTCGAAGATGCCCCGGTTTTCGGTGGATCTAGCTAGCGCTGCGAAGTTTCGTGTGCGGGTGGGCTTTCGGATTTTTGACCGTTCAGTACGGCAACTTGTTCACGCGAAAGACGCAAATGGCCGTCCAGTGCAAGGGCGAGCGTGCCACCGTTACTGTCCCGAACGAATTTGGCAGTTTCAATGGTGGCTGAGTCGGGCCGCATTGGCTGCAACACTGCGCTAAGGTTCAAGCTATCCTGCAGCGCTGTAACAAAGCTCCTCTTTATCTTCGCGCACACCGCGTCGCCCAGGGGACCAGAGCGCAGCATGTCGGCCAACATTCCAGTTGCTTCCACTGCCTCTAAGTGCGTGAGAATCGACAGTGATCCATCCTTATCGACTGCGGGTGTGACCTTGACCGTTATGCTACCGTTAGCCTCGATGACTTCCACGGGCGTTTTTGACGGCGACGGGCCTAGGCACGCCCATCGTTCAAAATGCAATTGCACCCAGACATCAGTCGTTGGGGAGGAAGTGCCAACCATGGCCTGCTGAATCGTAACCTGCTCACCACATGGATCGGAGTGCGCCATTTGAGATTGCAATATCGAGGTGACGGATTGCTGCAGATCACCCAGATTTGCGGTCATCTGGAGATGCACTAAGCCATCGAAGTTTGCTGTCGAAGTGCGCGAAATCGCGCTGGAAGTGCGAACCGCGATCGTCTGGTTGCCTATCGTTACGGAATTTGTTGAGGCTGGCATTGTGAAGAGGGGTTGCTCTTCGCCCGGGTCTGGAAGGGCGTACATTTGCTCTCCCAGCACACGCTGTTGCTCACGAAAGTCAGTGAAGGCCTTCTCAAATCTGTGCGATGCACTGACGAAGTCGCCCTTCTTCGTTGTCAGATCGCTGACGCTTACGTCGAGCGCCTTGGCCTGGTCCACGAGCCGAGAATCGGCACGAATCAATTTCGAGGTGACTACCGTTAACGCCCCTTTTTGTGACTCGGAAAAGCCTTCTACGAAAGCCTTGTTCAAGATGCGAGCCTTCTTGAGAGACTCATCAAATTCGACTTTCTTGGCTGGCCATTCCGCGCTAGCACTCTGCTGATCCAGGAGCGCCCGTAAATCCTCGAATCTGCTGATAACAGTCCGCGTGCTCTTTAGAAGAGAGAGGTAGTCGGACACCTGCGCCGGCGTGGCTTGAGCAGCCAAGGCACGGCGAAAGGCTTCGAGCTCAGTGTCATCGCTCGGGCGGGGTGGCGCCGGTGCGGCAGCAGTTGGTCTAGGGCCACCGGGTGAGATGCCGGGACCAGTCGGAGGTCTGGGGAGATTGATCTTGATGCCGTCAGTTCCAATGCTAATGGTTGGGATAGGGATCCCGGCTCCAGCAGGAGGCTTCTGCGCAGCTGCTTTCAAAGGGAAGCCTAAGGCTAATAGAGCCATGCCTACGGTGAATATAACTGAACGCGTCGCTGGAGCTCTGTTTTGCGGCTTCATTCAAATTCTCCGTCGGATCCACTTTTCACTCGAAAGTGCGAAGAATCTCGAGATTCAGCAAGCCGTACGAGAAGCACTCTGGCATCCGACTGCATTTAGAAATGGAAGGCCAGGCCGACTGAAGGCAGAGCTGAATGCGTAATGGAAGTACTCAAGGCGCTCTGCCCGAAATTCGGTGCCGAATACACCAGACCCCGGTATTCGACGCGGAAGGAGATTCGCTTGGAAAGAGCGTAATTCACCCCGCCTCCGTAAACGACCGTTAGCTTCGCTTGCGTTTCTGCTCCTGATAGCGAATGAGACCGCGGGCTAAAGATTAGAGCGCCCCCTCCTGCCAAGACATACGGACTGAATCTTCCCCTGCCGAATGACGGCAAAGCCTCGACCAAACCCGCCGTCGCCTGGTGATTGTTCGATTGAGTGCCGAACGCCCCTCCGGTGTAGTCGTATTTTTGGGTGTCTCGATTGAAGCCGTAAACAAACTCCGCTGACAATCCACGACGCAAACGATAACGGTAGGCAATGAGGAAACCGCCGGTCTCTGTGGGACTATAGGTGTACGCGCTCCCACTGGTAGACTTGGTAAAAAATCCGTTCCCCTGCAAACTGAATTCAGAGCGGCTTTCTTGAGCAAAACAAGCGACTGTACTTAGTAAGACGAAAACTCCACAACCAATACTTCTTCGCCACATGTTTGAGGAACTCCCCTGGATTTAGTGTGCGTTCTTCGGGAGGTAACTTCTCGGCCTCACGCGTCTACGCCTGACGTAACTAGGGTTGTAACGCCCTAGTTGTCAGAATTCATAAACTGTGATTCTTACCATTTATCGACAGTTGTGCGCTGAGCGCCGCAAAAAGGTTAAGGAAGTGTAAAGAGTTGGTTGGCGGCCTGACCTTCACATTCAATGGTTCAAATTGTCAACGTCCTGAATTAACCCCCGCTCACAAGGCTCTGCCCCGTGAGGCGTAGCGCAGTGCACACAAAGCGACGCCGCTGATGGTGCTGCTGAGCAATGACCAGGGAAAAATGCGTTCCCACGACGAAAGAAAACATCCGGCGCAGTTTTGTAAAGAATGTGTAAAGAGAAGGTAAACCGTCAGCGACAAGCTAGCAGCAGGTAATCGGCGTGCCGATATCAAGACAAGCTGCGGCAAGAGAGGTCAGATAGGTTAAGGAAAATCTAATCCGCAGCCACTGGCGGAATCGCACGTCGGGCTGAACCGTAATCTCAGTCTGCAATCAGAATGGGCCAGGCTGTAAGTGGATTCAAAGACAAATCAAAAGGAGATAAACAGCATGTCTATCACAGGGATTTCGAGCAGCAATTTCCAGAACAACATCAACGAGATTCAACAGGAGTTCCAGCAACTCGGTAGGATCTACAGTCGGGGGATCTGTCGGCCGCTCAGACTGATTTTGCAACCCTGCAACAGGAAGGCCCGCAGAGTAGCTCTGCCCAGAACAACAACCCAATCGCCCAAGAATTCCAGAAGCTGGCGCAAGATCTCAAATCTGGAAACCTTTCAGCCGCCCAGCAGGACTACAAGACGATTCAGCAAGCCTTTCAGAATCGAGCAGAGCATTCTAGCTCGCAAAACGGGTCGGGCGGAGCCGGCAGCGAGGTTCAGAGTCTCTTTTCGCAGCTTGGCACACAGTTGAACTCGGGTGACCTATCCTCCGCTCAGCAGACCTACAACAGCTTGTTGAACACTCTGCAACAGTCCGGTTTCAACGAATCAGAAGGGTCGAGCAGCAGCGGCGTCTCAGTCACAGCATGAGTGTCTGTCCGGTGTTGCAGGAGGCTGAGCAAGAGGTCTATGGACAGCCTAGTTGGCATAGGGACTTGAAGAAACTGGCCGACCTGGGCCTCTTTTGCCTTTAACGATCATCCTTTGTCGCAGCTAGTCGGCACCTGTCCGTGGTTCAGGCTCGCCCCTGGGGCACGACATGCTCGTAGCTAGCGGGATGACGTGGCGTCATCTCCCTAGGTATAAATGTCATACGCGCGTGATGGCGACCGTTTCAGCGCAGTTGTCTGATGAGTGTTGGGAATGCGTTAAGTGAGTGTAAAGATTCTGTGTCAATTTTCCCGAGCAGAGAAGGCACGATAGAGTAGGACGATGACAGGAGCAGGAAATCCAGTTCGCGTTCAAGTCAGTCACCCGGAGCCCGACACCCACGACTCCGGTCAGCTAAATTCATGGCTACAGGAGCTGGTCTCACGCAATGGTAGCGACCTGCTGTTGGTCGCGCAGGCGCCCGCCTCTATCCGCGTCGAGGGATCTCTTGTCAGCATCGGCAACGACCCTCTCTCGCACGAGGAGATTGAAGCCGCGGTGCTCTCAGCGCTGGCACCACATGCACGTCAAGAGTACGAACAAAACCACGTCGCGGACTCGTCCTATCGAATCGAAGGTTGGGGTCGTTTCCGCATCAATCTGCATCGCGAACGAGGACGGGCGGCTGCCACGGTTCGGGCTCTTCCCTCCAAGATACCGGCGCTCGACGAACTTCGTCTGCCGCCGGGAATCGCAGCCTTGGCGAAGTTGCAGCGCGGGCTGGTGATCATCGGCGGAGCGACCGGCTCCGGGAAGACCACGACTCTCGCTGCCTTGGTGAACGAAATCAACCGGCGCGAAGCACGCCACATTGTAACGATTGAAGACCCCATCGAATACGAGCACTCCCACGGCCTTAGCATTATCGAGCAGGTCGAAATCGGGATCGACGCCCCTGACTTCCCGATCGCGCTGCGAGCTGCCCTGCGACAGGCGCCGGACGTGATCGTCGTGGGCGAGATGCGCGACCCGGAGACTGCAAGAATCGCGCTCTCGGCGGCCGAGACCGGGCATCTGGTGTTCACGACCCTGCATACTACCGACGCGGCCTCGACGGTTTCGCGAATCGCCGACTCCTTCCCGCAGGAACGGCAGCACTCGGTTCGCGCAGAGATGGCGATGGCGCTCGCCGCCATGCTGACACAGACCCTGATTCCGCGGCGGAACGGAGGGCGTGTTCCTGCAGTGGAACTGCTGATGGTCGGCTACGGGGCGCGGCAGCATATCCGCAAGAACGCCCTGCAGCACCTGCAGCAGGAGATCACGATCACCCGCAAGCAAGGTTCCTTCACGCTTGAAGAATCGCTGGCTCAGTTGGTGTTTCAGAACGAACTGGGCCGTGAAGACGCTCTGGTGAGGGCGCTCCACCCGGAGGATCTCGACACCATGCTGAAGGCGAAAGGGTTTTAATATCTGCGCGTTAACGCTCTTACGCGCAGTCGAGGGAATCCTGGGGAAGGGCGATGTCAAGCCTCTGTCTTCTCAGAGGTAGTCGCTTCCATGAGGACCCGGTCGAGCTACGTCGCCGCTTGCTCTTAATACGGCTCGTGCCCAAGCCGCGTTGCCTATCTGTTCTTGCACTCAGCCGTTCTTGATGTTTTCACCTTCCATGAGAAGGCGTGTAATGTCAACCGAAGTTCTTGGTTTTGGGCTTCGATTGTGTGCCTTCGTTTCATAGCGGAGAGGTCTTTAGCAGACGGGCGAGGGTTCAGTCAGAGGTCGAGCGAAGCGAGACGGGGGGCAACCTTAACGGGTTCCTCGCCCGTATGCACGATTCGCGTCAAAACGAAGGCAAAAGCTAGCGTGAGAGCAGGTAGGAGGGGCATGAAGTACGAAAGCGAAGGTTAAAGACGCGGTAATAGAACCCGGATGTTACGTCGAGCGTCTCGCAGGAAGATCGGGATGCCCGTGTTTAAGGGGCAGCAGGAGGAGGTTGGTTGAACAGGTCAGAGGCGATGTGGTCGCCTAGCTCCCAAGGCTTGTATGAATCGAGGTTTGACAATATGACGATGGAGACTCGATCGTTGGGATAGCGCTGAATGCTGCTTGAAAATCCTTCGATGCCTCCTCCATGATAGTAGAGCAGCTTTCCAAATTTAAGCCTCGAGATCACGACTCCATAGCCATAGTGCTGTCCTTCATGCGTGGCCTCTGGATATTCGGTAAACATCTGTTTCAGCGAATCCGCCGATAGCAGTTTCCCATTCTCGGCGAGCGCTTCGCTCCAGCGGTACATATCCTCAACAGTCGAATAAATGCCTCCCGCTGAAAATGGAACACTCATGTCGAGGAAATCGGCATTGGCGATGTGGCCCCCCAGCATGTCGTATCCGGACGCCCGTTCTTTCACGATGTCCCTGGCGTTGTCATATCCAGAATTCTCCATCGCCAATGGATCAAGAATGTTGGTCTTCAAGAAGTCGGCATAGGGTTGACCAGAGACCTTTTCAATAATCATGCCCAGCAAAATATATCCAGTGTTGGAGTAGCTCCATTTCGTGTCAGGTCTGAAATCCAGCGGCTTTTCGGCAACCAGCGCGGTCATCTGCTGCGGAGTTGCCCCGGTGCGGTTGATTCTGGTGATTTGAGGGCTGCTCGTGTAGTTCGGGATTCCCGAAGTATGTGTAAGGAGTTGGTGCACGGTGACGGTCTGCCACGACGCCGGAAGACCGGAGAGGTATCGTGAGATTGGGTCGTGCACGTTCAAACGACCTCGTTCCTGGAGAAGCAAAATACAGGCAGCCGTAAACTGCTTGCCGAGGGAAGCGATTCTGAATCTAGTATGGACAGTGTTTGCTGCGCCCCACTCCTCATCGCCCAGCCCGTAAGCTTTCTCGAAGACAATTCTTCCGTCGATTCCGACTAGAACGGCTCCCCGAAAGAAGTGGGTAGCGGTCTCAGAGTGAATGTATGCGTCTTCTTTCTCGAACAATTTCGATCTATCGGTTTGTCCAAAAGTGCTCGCAGCAGAGATGACGCCACACACAATCACCGCTCCGAGCGCAACACGGGAGGAGTGTACTTGGAATGCCATCGGGAGATTATCATCACTCTCGATATGCGTGGCAAACGGCGCTAGCTGTGGTAATCAGGAATTTACATCGAATCCCCTGTCCGGATTACTGATCGGAGAATGGTTTCCAGACCTGCGCTAGGCAACCGCGACCCAGAACGACCGTTCAGGTACGTACGCATACGTCACACTCCAAAGGTCATTCTCGGCCGCAGAATGGCGCCAAACTTTACGCGACCAAAACCAAGTCGTTACGAATGATGTTCAAGAAACGACATCCACCCCGGACGAAGAATCGATTTGAGAACCGCGTTTGTAAGTGGCCAATTGGTGTTTCTTCGTGGGGTACAAAACTTTACAAAAACATAACGAAGCATTTACGTAGGGGGCGAGAGGGTTCGCATCTCCTTGAGGGTGCGAAGTGACAGACCGGGTTGTGCGCGAGAGCTCCATTCCTCTTTGATCGCTGCAGCAGACTCCTGTCGCCGGGGCGATGAAGAGGTTACAAAAACGATGAGCATGACGAAATTGCTTGACTCTCTACGGAAACGCAGGCGAGGTTGCCTTTCGTCGGCGGTTCTGTCTTTTCTCAATACCGTGTTGCTGGCAGAGACACCCACACGGGGATCAGGATCGTACCGCGCGGGCGGGCGTACACGAGTCGGTAAGAATATGTTTGGCGGAAGGGAGTTTCCCATGAAATTGCGATGGCTGGCAATCGCGATGGCAATGCCGACCTTCAGCGTAGGCCTCTGGACGTTGGCGCAGGTTCAGGATCAGAATAAAGACCAACCCAAGTCGGGTGATGTTCAGAATGCACCCGCGCAGGCTCCGGCCGCCCTGCCCACACAGGACGACAGCCAGATCAAGCACGATGGCACAAAGAAGGACGTAAATGCGGTGGGAAGCCGCAACGTCGGTTGCGGGCGCGGCGTCGGCAACTGGTACTCGGTGGAAAGCCAGGTGGCGCAAGGCCGGAAGTACGCGCAGCAGATCGAGTCGCAAATCAAGCTGCTAGATGATCCGGTGGTAACGGAGTATGTCAACCGGATCGGCCAAAACCTGGTGCGGAACTCTGACGCACAGGTACCCTTCACAATCAAGGTGATCGACTCCGACGTGGTAAATGCAATGGCGCTTCCGGGCGGATTCTTTTACGTGAACTCGGGGTTACTCCTGGCGGCCGACGAAGAAGCGGAAATGGCGGGCGTAATGGCTCACGAAATCGCCCACGTGGCGGCGTGCCACTACGGGCGCGAAATGACCAGGGCGCAGTTGTTGCAGATGTCCTCGATTCCGCTGATCATCATTGGCGGACCGATTGGCTACGGAGCGTACGAAGCGTCGGGGCTGGCGATCCCCATGACCTTCCTGAAGTTCTCCCGCGACTTCGAGTCCGAGGCCGACTATCTGGGCGTGGAGTGTATGTACCACGCCGGATATGACCCGTCGGCGTTTGTCTCGTTCTTCGAAAAGATTCAGGCGATGGAGAAGAAGAAGCCTGGGATACTGTCTAAGGCATTCGCCTCGCACCCGCAGACTCCGGATCGCGTTGAGAAGACGCAGGAGGAAATTAAAAGGATCCTGCCGTCAAGGCCGCAGTACGTTGTGACCACCTCGGAATTTGACGAGGTCAAAGCACGACTGGCGTCGATCGAGAATCGCCACAAGGTGCTGGATCCGAAAGACGCCAACAAGCCCAGCTTGCGGCGGACTTCCGCCGGCAGCGACGGCAATACCGGGAATGGCCAGAGCGATGATGATCGTCCGACCTTGAAGCGTCGGGATGATTCGTCGAACTAGCGGTGGAATTAGTTAGGAGTCAGCGACCGGGCGGGCTGCCGGTTTTGTCTGTGAAATGCAAACGCCGGTGTTGAGGCTTCCCACTTTGTGAATGGTCAGTGCTCTCTCTTTGGGACGCTCAATAGACCGTCGATGCTCACTCATGTCTTAAAGCCTCGATCGGATCGAGTCGTGCTGCGCGTCTGGCCGGCAAGTATCCAAACATCACGCCGATTGCTCCCGAAAACACGAAAGCCACTGTGTTGATCTGAAGATTGAAGAGAAAGGGCACCTGCATGAGCCGCGCAAGGAGCGCAGACGCCGCAGTGGCTAGAAGGATTCCAACCAATCCGCCGACCGAGGAGAGCGTTACGGCCTCCACCAGAAACTGCAACAGAACTTCGTGCTCGCGCGCACCAACCGCAAGCCTCGTGCCGATTTCCCGAGTGCGTTCGGTGACCGAAACCAACATGACATTCATGATACCAATGCCGCCCACCAGTAGACTGACTGCGGCTACCGCGCCCAGCAGTGCTGTAAGCACGCGGGTCGCGCCCGACATCGTTTCGGCGATTTCTTTTGTGTCTAGAACATTGAAATCGTCGTCTTCGTCGCCCGGGATATGGCGACGCTCGCGCAAAAGAGATTCGATCTGTTTCTGCGCACTTTCGGTGGACCGGCCCTCACTGACGGATACCATCACAGTGCCCACATCCTGCGTGCCCGCAAGCCGCCGCTGAAATGTCTCGAAGGGCATGACAACCGTGTCGTCCTGGTCTCTTCCCATCGATGCTTGCCCCTTGGAAGTGAGGAGACCCACGATCTCGCAGGAGAAATTCTTGACGCGGATTTCGCCGCCGACAGGGTTTTGAGTCCCGAAAAGCGTCCTTCTCACCGTCTCGCCCACGATGCATACAGCTTTCCCGGCGCGCTCTTCCGTTTCTGTGAACGTCCTCCCAGAACTCAGATGCCAACTGCCGGCCGTGAAGTAGTCATCCGTGGTGCCAGTGATCGTCGTCGTCCAGTTTTTGCCCTCCGACACAACTGTGACACTTTCACTCGCGGCCGGCGCGACCGCCTTAAGGCCAGTGATCTGCGAGCGGATGGCATCGGCATCGCTGATCTTGAATGATGGCGCACTGGCGCCGGCGCGGCTCGCACCGAAACGCTGGCCGGGCATCACAATCAGCAGATTACTGCCCAAGCTGGCGATTTGATCCGTTACCGCCTTGGTGGCTCCGTTCCCGAGCGAGACCATCGTGATCACCGCAGAAACGCCAATCACAACACCCAGGACGGTGAGAAATGAACGCATCACATTGCGTTCCATCTGCTTCAGCGCGATCACCAGACTGTTCCAGATCATCGGCGCGCCCTCTGGGTAGAGGTATCGGATTCGATCTGCCCGTCAACAAATCGAACGATGCGATTCGCGTAAGCTGCGATATCGGGATCGTGCGTGACTATCAGGACGGTGATCCCACGATCGCGGTTCAGGGATCGCAACAGTTCCATGATCTCGCGCCCGCGTTGCGAGTCCAGATTCCCGGTGGGCTCATCGGCCAACAGCACCAATGGTTGCGTAACCAGCGCGCGGGCTATTGCCACTCTCTGCTGCTGTCCCCCGGAAAGTTCAGCGGGCGTATGCGTTTCCCAGCCGGCCAGTCCTACCGAATCGAGGGCTTGCCCCGCGGCTTCCCGCCGCTCTGAAGCGGGCCGGTTGCGGTAGAGCAGCGGAAGTTCGACGTTTTCCAGCGCTGTCGTGCGCGCCAGCAAATTGAAACCCTGGAAGACAAATCCAAGAAAGTGCCTTCGCAACAAAGCGCGCTGGTCGCGCGACAATCTCTCTACCTGCACTCCCTGGAATTTATAGATGCCCGAGCTAGGCGTGTCCAAACAGCCAAGCAAATTCATTACCGTGGATTTGCCGGAGCCGCTCGGGCCCATGACCGCGACAAACTCCCCTTCTTCGACGCGCAGATCGATCCCCGAGAGCGCCTCGAAGGCTGAAGCCCCCTGCCCATATGTTTTGGTAACTCCGAGCAATTCGATCAGCGCGTCATCCGGTTCCCCGGATCTGATCTCCTCGGGCCGAACATGATCGAATGTGCAGTTCATTTTGCTGGAGACACGTTGTCGTTGATGACGAGCATGCCTTGTTTAAGGTTTCCGGCCACGATCTCGGTGAGGGTTCCATCGCTTACACCGGTAGTCACCGGAATCGCCAGAGGAATCCCATTTGCCAAGGTCCAGACCTGCTGTGAATTTCCTTTTGACGTGGTCACCATCCTTTGGGATGAATTGTCGGGCGGCGGTCCGGGCATAATGCTGCCAATCAGCCCGTGACTTGGTGGCGCGCTTGCGGTGGTCGACGGCGTGAAACGTAATGCCGCATTGGGAACCAGCAATGCATTCTCGCGGGTTACGGTCGCTATCTCGGCGGTGCCTGTCATCCCGGGACGCAAACTGAGGTCATCATTCTTGACCTTCAACACAGTCGAATACGAAACCACGTTGTTTTTTGTTGTTGAGCCGTAGGCGACGCGGGTCACTCGGGCCGAATATTCGCGGCCCGGGTACGCATCCACGGTAAATGTCGCGTTCTGGCCATCTTTCACACCGCCCACATCCGCCTCATCGACATCGACCTTCAGCTCCATCTGGCGTAGATCCTCAGCAACGGTAAACAGAGTGGTCACTTGCAGAGAAGCTGCCACGGTTTGGCCTGGCTCAACCGCACGCGAAAGCACCACCCCATCCACGGGTGAGCGAATAGAAGCTTTGGAAAGGTTCGTCTGGTCAGAACTGAGCGTGGCGCGTGCCTGATTGACGTCCGCTTGCGCGCTGCGCACATCCGCTTCCGCACGAGCCAGTGCGGCCTCGGCGCTCTCCATTTCCGTTTTTGACGGAACCTTCCCGCCCGACAAGCGCGAGACTTCTCGATCCCGATCAAGGCTGACCCTATCCTGGTTCAGCGTAGCCTCAGCCTGCGCAAGTTTTGCCTGGGACGAGGCCAGGGCGGCTTCGGACTTCGTGATCTCATCTTGCAATTTGGAAACATCCAGTTGGGCCAGTATCTGCCCCTTCTTCACGCGGTCGTTTTCCTGGGCCAGGACAGTTTCGACCAAACCAGAGAGTTCGCTGCCAACATCAACTTTGTTAGTGGGTGCCAGGTTTCCCGTCGCCGACACCCTAACCCGTAACTTGCCACGGATTACTTGCACGGTCTGATAACGAGGGACCACATTTTGTGTTCGCACGGCCAAGACACGGTATCCGGCCACGAGCACCAGTAGCGCTAATGCACCAAGGATCCACCGGACGTAATTGGTCCGTCGAGCGCTCGCCCGTTCACCGCTGAGAATTTGCGCAAGTTCCTCATTCGGCTTAGCGATAGTTTTGCTCACGATTGTTGTCCTTGCTTTGCCGATATGGGGTTCGTTCCCGCCGCAGAGGACCAGCCACCTCCCAGAGCTTTGTAGAGCTTGATGAGGGCCGTAGTGCGATCTGCTTGAGTTTGCGCCGCACTATCCTCAATCGAAAGCACGGTGCGTTCGGTATCGAGTACCGTCTGGAAATCGACCAAGCCCGCGGTGTACCGAGTGCGAGCGAGCACGGCAGCATTGCGTGCCGCGTCGGCAGCCGTGTTCAGAGCCGCCAAACGTTCTCGGCTTTTCTCAAACGAAACGAGCGAGTCCTCAACGTCCTGCAACGCGGTGAGCACGGTTGATTCGTACGAGATGACGGCTTGTTCCTGCACGGCGCTTTGAATTTCAATCTGCTGGCGAATACGGCCACGGTCAAAAAGAGTCTGGGTTATAGTGCCGGAGCCTGAGCCCAGCAACGTGGTGCCGCTCATCAAGGCGATCGTGGTGCCTCCCGATACCGCTCCTCCCGAAGCTGTGCCCAGCAGTTGCTCGACCAAGAATGAACCACTCAATGAGAAGCTCGGGTAGCGTGCGGCATTCTTCTGCCCGAGGCGCGCCGTCTCGGCAACGATCTTCTGCTCCGCAGCCCGCACATCGGGACGCTGTCGCAGGGTATCGGCAGGAATTCCGATCGCTACGGTATCCGGCACCGACGGAATCGGTGCTGGCGCGGCTAACTGATGACTCAAAGTACCCGGACTGACGCCGAGCAGCGTACTAAGGGCATGTTCGCTTAGCGCCACATCGATTTCCAGGGAAGGTATCCCGGCGCGAGTTTGCTCCAGGGTATAGCGCGCCTGCTCCACATCGATACTGCTTACCAGGCCCGCCTGCGCTCTCCATTCGGTGATCTGAAGTGTTTCGGCTTCGCTCGCTGCATTTTGCCGAGAAATCTCCAGCCGCATCTGGTAGGAGCGCAAATCCACGTAGTCCAACGCGACTTCGGCCACCAACGATACCAGAGTATTCTGAAGGGTGGCCTCGCTGTTTCCAACATCGGCCCTTGCCGCTCTCAGGGCGTTGCCGTAGGAACCGAACACGTCGGGCTCCCAACTCGCATCGAGCCCCTCCGACAAGACGTTTCCAGTGGATCCTCCGGGAGAATTGCTTGCGTTACCAGTACCCGATAACGACGCAGTGACGGTCGGAAAGCGATTTGCTGCTGCAAGATTTCGCTCCGCACGGGCCTCCCGTAGATTTGCCCGCGCGGTCCGAAGGCTGGTGTTGTTCTTAAGCGCCCGCCCAATCAGGTCAGACAAAATGTCGTCGCCAAATCGCTTCCACCACTGCGACAAATCTCCGGCTGGACTTTGCACGGTATCGGCGTTCATGCTATTCCATGACGGAGGCACCGTTATCGCTGGCTTTGTGGCCCGGGTCGGGGCTATGCATCCGTTGAGCAACAAAACGACCGAAACCACTGCCGCTACCGCCGCGTACCGAGCTAACTTGCTGGCCCACGCTCTCAGCCTTTGCTTTACGATGTCGGAATTATTCATCAGCAGGTCGCAATGACCCTCATCCATTATTTGACCATGCACGCCAGTTTGCGGGTGTTAAGTATCAGTTAGCGAAGGGTAAACTTTTGTGGCGGTTAGGAATCTCAGACTGACAGATACTCAGGATCGCGTCTCAGTCGCACCTGCTCGCAGCCATCAACTCGGTGGGCGACGATCCGTGGGATGATACCTAATACGGCCGACGGCGGGGCATATTACCGGCAGGGCGTCCGCTCTGCCGGTTTCCCGTTTGCTGCGGTGCGATCTTCAGCACTCGATTGTTGCGGGTGTCGGCGATATAGACATTTCCGGCGGCATCCAGTGCCACACCGTTGGGGCCATCCAGATCTTTGCCTACTTCCGCCGGCGCCCGATAGGAGCTAGTGGCGCTGTCCCGAGGAAGCAGAATCACTTGATTGTTGTTGGGTTGAGTCACATACAGATTTCCGCTCGAACTGACCACGAGATCCCTTGGGTAGGACAATCCATTCTTTGCTTGATCGGCTACGATCGTCTGGGAGGTACAACGGTGCGATGCGTCGCAGCCAGCCGGAACTTCGAGCACGCTACTATTGCCGCTGTTTGCGATGTACACTTTCCCGCCTTCGCCGAAGGCAACCCCTAATGGATTGAACAATTCAACGCCCACCGTTGTTTGTGGGCCGTAAGCGCCAGTGTGGCGATCGAAGGGAATCTCGACAACACGATTATTTCCAGTATCGGCGATGTAGACGCTTCCGCCGGGGGCCACGGCCACCCCCATAGGGCTATTCAATCCAGAGCCCAACGTCGCCTCCTGGCCGTAAGCTCCAGAACTCTGATTCCACGGCAGCACAACCAGGCGATTGTTGCCCGTATCCACTATAAATAAACTCCCAGTGGTGCTGACCGCGACTCCACTCGGGTTGAATAGATCGCTGCTAACGGTTGTTTGCGTGCCATAGGTTTTGGTGCGGCTATTCCACGGTTCCTCCACCACACGATTGTTTCCACTATCAACGATAAAGACACTCCCGTCTGCAGCCACCGCCAGTGCGTTAGGGGTATTCAATCCGTTGTTGCTGTAATCGGCAATGACAGTCTGAGAGTTAGTTGGCTTGTTGCCCTGCGCAAGTGTCGGAAGAGAGAATGCTCCAAGCAGAACCAGCAGGATCACAATCTTGATACTGCTGCGGAAGGACCTGGCAACGAAGTCGAGAGGGTGCATACGTCTCCTTAGAAAAGACAAAAAGTCTGAATCACGAACAGTAGCAACCAAATTCCCTACCTCTAACAGAAATCAGGCGCCTACAAAGCCAGGGTACTGGCGACCGTCACGACGCGCAGAATACGGCCAGCCGTCGATGTGAGGTGCCAGATTGGGGGTTCCTTGTTGACATAAGGTTGTGCGGTCGACGTTCATTTGGGTGATTGGCTTCGTTCCCGAGTTGCCCGATGTAAACCTGACCGGGTTAAGAGTCGGTAAAGCCTGTGCAAACATTTGTAAACTGAGACATTCGCCCTCGTCCGTAACTGCTAACTGCCTTCACACTCAGCAGGGCGGACGATACCTTTGATGGCGAACGTCGACGCGTTACAGAATCTTTGCAGACTCTTCACAGTTTCTTAACTCGAGGCGGACAACGCATGGATATCCCTAAGTCACCTAATAGGTCATCCACCAACAACTCTCTTGTCTCGAAAGGACACCTGAATGAAGCAACGCCAGCAGCTCGCAGTCGTCTGTGTCGGTTTGTTGTGCCTTATAGCGGCCGGATTGGCCGGATGTGGATCTTCATCCGCCAAAGCGAGAATCGTGAATGCATCACCGGGCGAAGGCGCCATCACAGCAACGATCGGCGGTACCAGCGTGGCGAGCAGCCTCGATTACGGTACGGGGTCAAGTTATGCCACCGTCAGTGCCGGGTCAGTTAGTCTGAACGTCGAGCAATCGAGCACCTCCAATTCAGTTTTGGATGAGACCGTCAGTCTCACTTCGAAGAGTACTTACACAATCCTGCTTGCGAATTACTCGACCAGTGTGACCGCGGTGACGCTAACGGATAACAACTCCTCCCCGTCTTCAGGTCAATTTAACCTTCGCCTAGTCCAAGCTTCTCCGGGCTTGGGAGCGGCCGACGTTTATGTCGTTTCTCCGGGCACCAGTCTCTCTTCGACCGCCGCCAGCGTCACTGATCTTAATTTCGAATCCGCATCAACATACTTGCCATTGGCGGCGGGCACCTACGAGATCTACTTCACCCCAACTGGGCAGAAAACGGCCTCCATCGATAGCGGAGCGATCTCATTCAGCTCCGGGGAGGTTCGGACGGTCGTGGGTCTCAACGGATCGAACGGTGGATTTACGACAACAGTTCTGGATGACTTGAACTAGCCAAGACTCGTTTGCGAGTACGGAGAATCGTCTTGCCTATCGCCGATTCTAATGGGCTGCTATGAGTTCACAGGCTCTTTGAGGAGCGGCTCGACCTGAGCTCCGACGCGTAGCGCAGGCAAGCTAATGGTTATCTCGAGGCCGCCGTCTGGCGCATTCGCGGCTTCGACACTACCGCCGTGCAGAGTCACAGCCTGTTTGGTAATCGCCAATCCGAGGCCGACGCCTCCTGTCTTCCGTTCCCGTGAATCGTCGAGGCGATAGAAAGGACGGAATAGTGCCTCAAGCGACGCTTCTGGCACTCCCGGACCATGATCTCGAACTTTCACGGTGGCCGTTCGCATTTCAGCCGTGCCGACAGAATGAAGCGAAACTTCCACCTCGGTGCCTACTCTCGTGTAACGAATTGCATTCGTAATGACGTTCTCCAACGCACTTCGAAGCAGGTCTTTATTACCTAGAACACGACAGAGTTCAAGTCTGCATAGCACGACTCGGCGCTGTTCGGCTTGGGCTTCGAAGTCTGTATCAGCCACCACCTCATTCAAAATCTCACCCAGTTGCAGCTCTGATTGTTGAATCAGTTGTCCCTCGGCTTCCAGCCGTGACAGGGTCAGCAGCTTTCGTACCATTTCATCGAGTCGACCCGTTTCTAGCTCGATCCGCTCAATCGCTGTCACGACGCTGGAATTTTCGACTTTGCGTATAGGCTCCAGCGCTAGGTTGATGCGAGTCAGCGGCGACCGAAGCTCATGCGACACGTCTCCGATGAGCCTTTTTTGAGCATTCACGAGTGACTGGATCTGCGCCGCCATTTTGTCGAAGTCTCCGACGAGGTCAGCGATCTCGTCCCGGCGGCTTTCGTTCCGCATTCCCGCACGGACCGAAAGATCCCCTTTCGATAACTGTTGGGCCGCAACCCGGAGGCGTGCAATGGGTGACGTCAGGTAACGCGCCAATCCGAAGCAGACGATTCCAGAAATCACCACTCCTACCCCCAAGTCGCGGAGCGGCTGTGCCCCGGGGGGACGAGGAGGAGGGGCGGGCGTTGGCAGTTGAGCGATGGCGACGAGGAGATATCCTCCATCCCAAACCACCGGATCCGCGAGTAGAGTGTTCTCTGCTCCGCTACTCTGCTCTGCTCGTTGGCTTTGAACGACACGTTCGGCAAGCAGCTGTTCTTCACGTGAGACAGGGGTCTGTGAAATCGATTCGCCTCTGTCGTTCACAATGGATAAGTGAACCCCCGAAGTCTGCTGTAGGTCTTTCAGGTACTGTTCCAAGGCGTCACTGCCGGACTTCTCGTAAATGTTAACTGCCTCGTACTCGCAAGAAACTAGCAAGCTCCTCGTGGTGGACGATCCGGGAGGATGAGTTTCAGGCAAGGCCCTTCGAAACATCAGCGCGGTGACTGCGAAAAATGCGGCCTGAACGAGCCAAAACGATAGGAAGATTTTCGAGAAAAGGGTTCTCATGTGCATCAGTCCGTCCCATTATTATTCGGAGTGCACAGGTACACGTAGCCAACGCTTCGAATGGATCGAATTCGCTCGTCTCCTGAAGGCAAGTTTCCCAACTTCCGTCGTAGCTTACTGATATGCACGTCAATGCTGCGATCAAAAGAATTCAGATTCCGCCCCAACACCAACTCAGCTACCTGCTCGCGGGTGACGACGCGGCCGGCTGAGCGCAGCAATAACTCCAATAAATCGAATTCGACGGCGGTCAAGGTTATAGGCTTCCCGCTGAGACGAACGGTTCGTGTTCCAAAGTCCATCTCGATATCATTCAGCAGAATCGGTGCTGTCCTTGGGACCGCGCGCTTGGCCTGGGGATCCACCACCGGACGTCGGAGGATGGCGCGAATCCGAGCCAACAGCTCTCTGGGACTAAACGGCTTGGATACATAATCGTCGGCCCCCACTTCCAAACCCACGATGCGATCCACCTCCTCTCCACGGGCGGTCAGGAGTACCACTCGTGCGGCTGATTCTGAACGCAGCCGTCGCAACAGCTCCAAACCGCTAATTCCAGGCAGCATGACATCCAGAACAATCAGCGCATGCTCGTCGGAGAGGGCCCTCTTTAGTCCCGTGGTTCCGTCGTGCACGACCTCGGTTTGTAACCCTTCGGACTCAAGATATTCGGCGAGCATCGTACACATCTCGACATCATCATCAATGAGCAAAATACGATCCAATCCGACGCCTCTCCTCTGTGCAGGTGTCACCATGATGACACAAGCACTCCTACTGAAATTGGTATTATTCGCGTTCACCTCGGTTTTCCTCAGCCTCTTTAATCATGAATCATGCCGCGCTCGACACGAAAATGCGCCCTGCAAGGGCTTCCCGGATGGCGATTCTGAGGTCCCGCCAGAGTGAAATCTTCCATACAAAGGCGGCACCTCCGGCGTCTATGGCATCGTCTGCCCACGAGTCGTCAGAACTCAAAAAAACGATACTTGCTCGGCAACCGAAGCTGCGAAGAATTGTAAGGACCGCGAAACCGTCAAGACGAGGCAGGCAAATGTCGAGCACAATGACGTCAGGATCTAGAGCCGCACACAGGTCTATTGCGGCCCAGCCATCGGACGCTGTACCAACCACCTCATAGTCTTCGTTCAAGAGCTCAGAGCAGTACTCCAAAATTTCCGCAGTGTCGTCAATAAGGAGAACCCTAGATCGTTGCACGGAGAGCCTCACTTGTTTTCAGCGAACCAGTTTGCAAGAAAAGGCCAGGAAAGCGGGGATGGGGGAAAAGCTGTCCCGGCCTTGTCCCGTGGCTCTTGCGAATCACCCCCTCTGAGCCACGATTCATGCGCATCATTTAGCATCGTTGCCAACGGCCGCTGAAACCCCGTCCCTGATCTGAGCTAGTACAGGGGGAAACTGTTCGTGGAACTTCGCTTTTTGAACAACGTATTTGGTTCCGGAAGCCTGGCACGTGGCGCGGAGCCGCGGCGAATCGTGGTCGGCCATCAAGACCACATCCAGCAAAGGAAATTGGTGACGCAAGAGGCTGGTCGTCGTTAAGGCGTCCAGGCTGCCGATTCTGAGATCTAGGATGGCTAACTCAGGGTGGAGGACCGTCACCGCCTCAATGGCTTCTTGTCCATTTTCCACGTGGGCCACAACCTCGACATCGTCTTCCATCTTGAGCAGGACAGCAACTACAGAGCGCCAATCGGAGGAGTCGTCAGCTACGACTGCACGCATCCTTCTCCGGTCGAAGTGAGGCACTTGCCGCTCTCCAGATGTTGAGTCGACCGACGACTCCGCCGATATACGCTCGCCCATCCTTCGATTAGAACGTAGAGAGGTGTGGGACCAACGTTAAGATTGCGATAAGACTATGTAAATATTTGTGACACACCTGCGGGTAGCGTCTCTTTCAACGTTCTCAGGAGTTGCAACGCCTTGCCGTACAGTCATTGCCGAGTTCAAGCGGGGGCACTGGCGGGTCGACTTGGCAAACTTTTTCCTGAGGAATAAAAAAAATGTTAAATGTTCAGTCTGATGTGGGGAAAACCTGTGTTCTTCGAAAGCTCGTACTGACGCCACTCATAGCTCTCGTTGCACTCGGCTTCTTGTCCCTGGCTGCGACTGCGGCCGCTGAAAGCGGTCAATCAGCCTTCAAAGAGGGTCGTTCTCTCGAGGCTCAGCAGAAATACGAGGCCGCCTATGACGCCTATCAAAAGGCGTACGATGCCAACCCCAAGAATACGGAATATCGGACCGCGATCACTCGGATGCGATTCCTGGCGGCAGCGGCGAAGGTCCACCGCGGCACGCTGCTGCAGCAAGCGGGAGATCTCGAGGAGGCCCTGAAGGTGTTTGAAGAGGCTTCAAGGATTGACCCCTCGAGTGCGATCGCCACTCAGCAAATCAACAATACACGCATCATGATTCAGAAGGTCTTGGGGCATTCCGGACCGCGTGATTCTTTGCCTTCAGGGGATTCTGATATGAACCCGGACATTCTAGATGCGCAAGGGCCAGTTAAGCTCATCAATGTTTCAAACGCTCCCATTACCTTGAAATTGACAGAAGACACCAAGATGGTTTACGACACGGTCGGCAAACTTGCCGGTGTCAACGTGCTTTTTGATCCGGACTTTACTTCGCGGCGACTCAGTATTGAACTCACCGGAGTCACACTGACCGAAGCGCTCGATCTGGTTGCTGCCGAGTCGAAGACCTTTTGGAAGCCAATGACGGCGAATACCATTTTCGTCGCCGCCGATAATCCGGCGAAACGCAAGGAACTGGAAGAGAATGTGGTGAAGACGTTCTATCTTTCCAACCTCACGGCTCCCACAGAATTGCAGGATATTGTGAATACCTTGCGCGCCGTGCTAGACGTGAATCGAGTTCAACAACTGCTTTCCCAGGAAGCGATCGTGATTCGTGGAACTCCGGACCAAGTCTTGTTGGCCGAGAAGATGGTCAACGATTTTGACAGAGCATCGCCAGAAGTCGTCATCGATTTCGCCTTAATGCAAGTGAGCCGGGATACAGTGCATACTCTCGGGATCAGTCCGCCCACGAGCGCGACCGTGCAGTTGCAAGCCAACACCAGCAGCTCCAGCAGTTCGTCGAGCAGCAGTAGCAGTTCGTCAAGCTCAAGCAGCAGCACCGGCATCAACTTGAACACGCTGGCCAATCTGAACGCGACCGACTTCACCGCCACGATTTCAAGCGCTAACGCAACTGCCTTGTTCACGGACAGCAACACGAAAATCATCCAAAATCCGCAGATTCGGTCCGTCGATGGGCAGAAAGCGTCGATCAAAATTGGGGACCGAGTACCTATTGCAACCGGCACAAGCTCATCTGCGGTCAGCGGAGTCTCCCTGACAGGTCTTAACACCACGCAATTCCAGTACATCGACGTAGGAGTCAACGTAGACATTACGCCCCACATCCATCCAGATGGAGAGATCACGCTGAAGATTTCGCTGGACGTCTCCTCCGTGGCCTCTTATCAAAGTATCGGGGGTATCAATGAGCCCGTGATCGGTCAGCGGAAAGTGGAACATGAAATCCGCCTCAAAGATGGAGAGGTCAGCCTGCTGGGTGGAATGTTGGAGCAGGACGACACGCAGTCGTTGACAGGGTATCCGGGATTGTCGCAGATCCCAATTTTGAAATACTTCTTTTCTCAGAAGAACAAGGAGATTTCAAATACGGAGGTCGTCTTCGCCGTAATCCCTCATGTAGTTCGGCGCAGGGACTTCGACGAATTCAATCGCAGAGCGATTGATGTCGGTACCGCGAACTCCGTTCATCTCCGCCATGCTCCAAAACAGCTCTTGCAGAGCGAGCCGGACAAGACTTCGGTGACTACCCCCACCGCGAAAGCCGGGGGAGAGGCAACTGCAGCCTTGGACCTGGATCCCAGCGGAATCTCCGTGTCTAAGGGGTCTACCTTCATGGTGAACGTCGACTTAAGTGGAGGCGAAAATGTGCAGGCTGTTCCGCTGCAAGTCGCGTTCGACAAGCAAGGCTTGGAACTATTGAACATTTCAAACGGAGAATTCCTCTCCCAGGGAAACCAGATCGTTGCCTTGGTTCATCGAGAAAATGAAGTCACTGGCGTTGTGGATATCACCGCGTCGCGGCCGACGAATTCAGGGGGAGTATCGGGCCATGGGGTTGTTACAACACTGACATTTCAGGCAAAGGCGGTCGGCCGTTTCCCGGTGAAGGTTACGAAAGGAGCCGTTGTTCAACCTGATCAGCACGTAACCGCTGTTTCGGGCTCTGAAATCAGCGTATCTGTGCAGTAAAGGCCAGAATGAAAGTTGGCAATCCGGAAGCCTCACGTCGAGGCCTCGAAGGTTGGGCGCTGTAAAACGTCAAATCGGTACGTGTGTTCTTTCCAGGAGGCCGCCATCGGGAGCGATACCGCTCAGGTCGCGTCGGACCACGATGTTCTTAAGCGGGTGACCGTTCCCATGGTATCGGCGGCGACCAACGTCCTTAGATTTTCTATGAGGTCATCCAACGTGGTGTTTGGGCCAAAATACCCGTCCACAAACACCAATTCAGATTGCGAAACCGAAGCATGGCCAGCAAGGAGCACGACAGGAACGTCGGGCACCAAGAATTTCAGTTCCTCGGCGAGCTGAGAACCCGTCATTACCGGGATATCGTAATCCAGAAGCGCCAGGTCGATCGCGAAGTTCTTGCACACTCCGCGCGCTTCCACTGGGTCATTGGCCGTGGTCACGCCGAATCCACATTCCTCGAGGACCGCGGTTAAGAATCGGCTCGATCTCAGATTGTCGTCCACATAAAGCACCACCGGTGGCTGCCGATGCATTGGGTTTCTGTTTGCAGCTTCCATAAGGACCTCGGGACAAGTATTTGCCTTTCCTGATGTACGCAGTCTTCCGCTCTACTTGCACCCGAGTTTGTTAAGTGTTTCCTAAGTTTCGTAAGCCTCTGCACACTGGCCCCCAAAGGGGAGCCGTCTGACGAGAGAACTGGCGTTACATATTCTTTACGTAATCATCACTAACCCTTTACGCAAGGTATGTATAGAACCCGCATCTTGGTCTTTGAGCGGAGTTTCAGATCTGACATCTACTCGGAGCAGTCAAAAGTCAGGATTGAGCTTCGTTTGGACAAGGCTATGGCGCCGCCACACGAAGTGCCTCTCTTGGCTTTTTCCAGCGCGGTAGCGTGCCTGCGGATCAGTTCGCATCAGAAGAAAGACGTTTATGCGTCATACAAATCAACGCGGTCGGGGAGCAATCTGGTTGGCGGCAGCTCTCTTTCTTTGCTCACAGGTGTCCGGCGCTCAGCAGGAGCCACCCACAAGGATTACAACGATCGACAATTCGGTACGAGTAACGATCTCCGTGACGCCGCCGATGGCAAGGCCCGCAAACGATGTTGGGGTTGTGCCTGGCTCCATGTCTCTATCCGGTATCAGCCTGGTTTTCCGCCGTTCCTCTGGGCAGGAAACCCAACTGCAAGTCCTCATCTCGGCACAGCAGGATCCGGCCTCAGCGATGTATCACAACTGGCTCACTCCGGAGCAATTCGCCGGCGCCTTTGGAATGGCTCAAAGCGACATTGCTAAGGTGTCGGCGTGGCTCAGCCAGCAAGGATTTTCGGTAGATGGCGTTTCTCACAGCAAGAATCGGATCTATTTCTCGGGAACCGTCGGCCAGGTGAACCAGGTCTTCGACACAGAGTTGCATTACTACAATGTCAATGGAGTAAAGCAATATGCTCCATCCAAGAACATCACTGTGCCGGCGGCGCTTGCTTCAGTAACGGAAATGATCGCGAATCTCTCAAGCTTTCGTCCGAAGCCGCACGTGCGGTTTCGAAAGAAGTTTACTTCCAGCCAGTCGGGCGACCACTTCCTTACTCCGAAGGACATCGATACCATTTACGACATCACGAAAGCCTATAACGCTGGCTATACGGGAAGCGGTCAGTCGATTGCCATCGTCGGTCAATCCGAGGTCTACGTATCGGACATTGAGAATTTTCAAAATGCGGCTGGGCTAACAGTCAAAGACCCGACGCTAGTACTCGTGCCCGATTCTGGGAGTGCTGCAGTCAGCTCGGGGGACGAAGCCGAGTCCGATCTTGACCTGGAGTACTCGGGCGGTATCGGCACCGGCGCAACCATCTATTTCGTTTATGTAGGGAACAATACGAGCTACAGCGTCTGGGACTCGATCAACTACGCTGTAGATACGAGAATTGCTCCAATCATTAGTGCCAGTTATGGGGATTGTGAAACCGACCTTGGGTCAAGCAATTACGCGACGCTCAATGCTATTCTTGAGCAAGCTGCAGCCCAGGGGCAGACCATGATCGCCGCCGCGGGCGATAATGGCTCGACGGACTGCTTCGGTTACTCCAATCTGACCAACTCTGAACAAGAGGCATTAGCTGTCGATTTTCCGGCAAGTAGCCAGTATGTAACCGGGATGGGGGGAACGGAATTTCCCTCTGCGGACGTGACCGCCTCAAACACCACCTATTGGGCCTCCGCCAATGGCAGCGACGTAATCAGTTCGGCGCTTTCCTACATTCCCGAGCAGGTGTGGAATGATGATTCCTCCCTGAGCAGCCAGTCCTCGGTGACTCAGCTTTCCTCGGGTGGCGGCGGAATCAGTACGCTAACGGCCAGGCCGAGTTGGCAAACCGGCGTGACCGGAATTCCCTCCGGCAGTTACCGCCTGGTGCCGGACATTTCCCTCGACGCCTCGCCGAACAATGCAGGTTATCTTTTCTGTTCCAGTGATTCCAGCGCCACCGGAATCACTGGAAGTTGTTCGAATGGCTTTCGCGACAGCAATGACGAATATCTCACTGTGGCTGGAGGCACCAGCTTCGACGCCCCGATCTTTTCCGGAATGGTCGCCATCATCAATCAGAAGCTGAACTCAACAGGACAGGGAGTCATTAATTCGACGCTTTACAGTCTTGCCGCCGACTCGAGTACCTACGCTTCAGCTTTTCATGACATCACCAGTGGTGGGAACGAATGTGCGGCAGGCTCTAGCTACTGTTCAAGCGCAGGCGAATCCGAGTACTTTGCCGGAACTGGATACGACGAAGCCTCAGGCTTAGGGTCTGTCGATTTCTATAACCTCCTGACAGCGTGGCCGACAACGACGTCGTCGTCGTTGGATGCGTCGCTGACGACCCTCTCGGCTGCGACTACTTCGCCGGCATCGGGAGCAAACGACACCGTCACAATCACAGTGGCCTCCGCGTCAAGCTCGCTGCTAACAACTCCGACTGGCACGCTGAGCCTTGCGGTCGACGGTACGAGCGAGAACCCTTCTCTCGCACTCTCGAACGGGTCCGCGACGTACACATTTTTTTCGACGACTGCGGGTTCTCACGTGATCACTGCGACCTATTCCGGCGATGCAACGTATGCCAACTCAACCGGTACGCTGGTAGTGACGGTAGGCGGCACGTCCGCCAGTGGGAGCTTCACCCTTTCGGCGACGAACGTGACAGTCTCCGACGGCAGCTCGGGCACTTCGACGATAACCGTCACTCCCAGCAACGGCTACACCGGAACAATCGGGTGGTCGGTGTCCACGAACGCCTCGCTCTCAAATGCGTGCTATTCCATTTCAAATCTACCAGTGTCTAGCTCGAGCGCCACCACGACGGCCATGACGATTTATACGACTGCCTCAGCGTGCTCGAGCGCATCCATGCGAGGGACAAGCGGGAAGCGCAAATTTGTGGGCGCGAGCTCGATAGGCTCTGGCAATGAGCCGACGTTGCCGATGTCACAGCGACAGCTCGTTAGTTTCGGCCTCGTGATCGTCTTGTTGGCGGAAATACTCAGACGACGCCCGCGCAGATTGTGTACCTACGCTGGAATTCTGGTTATGGTGCTCAGTCTCGGATCCATGGGCTGCGGTTCCGGATCTTCATCGAGTTCTTCCGACGCAACCAAGGGGACCTACACGCTGACTGTCGTTGGCACCGATACATCATCGTCATCCATAACAGCATCGACGACGATGACGCTCACCATCGACTGAGCGATCGCGGCCGAAGTGGGATGGAGTTGCGGACAGAACTGTTCGACGTACCAGATCGGATTGAACGCCCAAGAGATCGTTTAGGGGTTAGGGCTATGACCAAACTCACTGCGAACTTTCTCGGAGTGCTTTTGCTCGCGCAAGTAGTGTTCGCGCAAGAAAGCCGCGAGAAGGTGCATGTCGATGATGTAGAGCGCACGTACGTAGTACGGCTTCCAAAGGGCTACAACTCTCAGCAGCGTTATCCCGTTGTGCTCCTGCTTCACGCCATGAATCAGAATGCCGATGATATGGAACGGCTGACGCAGTTTGATGATCTTGCAGATAAGAACGGCGTTATCGCAATCTATCCAAGTGCCCTTCACGGGCGCTGGAATATTGGTGTACGTCCAGAGCTGAACGATCCAATGGCGCGGCGCGGCGGCGGGCCGGGAAGTACCGGAGGAGGATGGCCTGGGAGCGGGTATCCCGGAGGTGGCAACTGGCCAGGAGGAGGATATCCGAGCGGAGGTGGTGGATATCCAGGAGGCGGACGCCCGGGAGGACAACAAGGAGGACAGAATACCCCTCCCGGACCGCCGCCACCGGATCTTGACAAGAAGCTGCCCGGAGCAGACGATCTTGCTTTCTTTAACCTCATGCTTGACGATGTTTCCTCCAAGTTTTCGGTGGACACGTCGCGAATCTATGCCACTGGACTTTCCGAAGGAGGGCTCATGGCCTTTCGAATCGGATGTGCTCTGGCGGACCGCTTGGCAGCGATCGCGCCGGTAGGGGCGGCAATGCCGAAAACAATGACATGCTTGCCCTCGCGCCCGATGCCAGTGGTGATGATCAACGGAAAGTCGGATCCGATTGTGCCTTTTGGGGGTGGCAGGGCGCACAACTTGGATCTATCAACCATTTCTGTGGAAGACAGCGCAAAGATGTGGGCCAAGATCAATCGCTGCTCGGAGAAACCGAATCGATCCAAAGTTGCTCCACGGGATAAAGGCGGTACCGAAATGAATGTGGATACATACGGAGATTGTCAGAAGAGTGCAAAGGTTTTGCTCTACGGTCTGAAAGGCACCGGGAACACTTGGCCGAGTGGCGAGCAGTATGCGTCGGAGCGGGAAGTCGGAAAAACCAGCCATGATATCGACGCCAATCAACTGATTTGGAGCTTCTTGGGCGAGCACCGCCTGGAGCAGTAAACTTCGGATCTCGGAACTAAAACCGGGATAATCGTTTGCGCGGACAATGGGAACTCGCCCATGCCAAAGAGCACAATTAGCTTCGACACGGTGCGCGAGATCGGCTTGGCGCTGCCCGGAGTGGAGGCGAGCACCGCCTACGGGTCACCCGCGCTCAAGGTCGGTGAAAAACTTCTGGCATGTGTGCCTACTCACCGTTCGGCTGAGCCGGGGTCGCTTGTGGTTCGCGTTGGCTTCGACGACCGCGCCGAACTGCTCGCAGCCGCTCCCGATGTTTACTACGTGACCGATCACTATCTCGGGTACACCGCCGTGCTGGTTCGCATGTCCCGCGTCACGCCCGATGTCCTGCGCGACTTGTTCGGCATGGCTCACAAGTTCGTGACCGCCGACGTGGCACGCCGTTCTCCATCGCGCCGCCGACGCAAGCCTGTCTGATTCTGGCTGGCTTCCGAGTAATCCGAGAGCGACGGACCTTTAGCTGCTACGGAAAGCGCACTAGCAGAATGGCAGCGGAAACATAGGAGGCGACGACGAAGCGAGAACGGGCAGTCAAGGTTGGTGGTGGTATCGCTCTTTTGCGCTGTCGTCTACCCTTGCAGCACCGCAGCGGGAGACTGGCAGTTATGATCCTTGGAATGCGTTCGCCATGAGATCCTGTTCTCCCTTTGGAATGTTCAGCCGGATTGCTTCCTCACGCCAGCCGGCAACTGCGTCCTGCACTTGCTTCAACAAATCTGCCGCTTCGTGCGGGTTCAATCCATAATCCTGGGACGCCTCCATGGCGATCGAAACATCGCAGGCAGTCTCCACCTCGTTGATCGCCAGCGTCAATTCCCGCCGATCGACCGAGGGATTGATGTCGTAAGCAGGCGAGAGTCGGACCCCACCTACGTCGATAAAGAACCCGTGGTTGCGAAGGTGATCGTCCGTGTTGTGAATAAGGATGTTGAACAGCACCCGTCGAAACAATTGAATGCAGTCCGCGCGTGTGTCGGCACCGCGCGATTGCAATAGATCAACCAGTTCGAGATAGCTTGCTCCTGGTTCGCCATCAGTATGCTGAGTCAAAGTCATGGCGGAAATGAACGCCAGCCGGCCTCCCCTTGTCGTGCGGTCGAAACGCTTCACCAGAAACGTGGTGTAGGGACTCTCCGGGAAGCGGAGGGGTCTGGCATCGGGGACAATGATCCCCGCCTTTCTCGCGAGGCTGTGAGCGACGAGTTCCCATCGGCCCATATCGCGAGTGTCGTTTCTACTGGGGAATTTTGCCATGCATAACATCCCGGCTTCATCCCGCACCGATGCTTTCGGTCGGGCTCCTCCCAGGGAAGATCCGGGTGCGAACAGTTGTGTCAGCCATTTTTCATAGAGGGGATTGTCTTCGTCGTCGATGTGCTTCTCAAATTGCAGACTGGCTGCCTGTAACTCACGCAGGGACGTCAGAGGTGGGGCCGCAAATTGCGTGTCGCTGTCGATGAAGGTTGTATTGCTGGACTCTCGAAAGCGCAATGCGCCCAAGCGAGTTTCGTCGTGAACACCGAGCAGAAAATCCCACTCGGTCAGGGCTCTCGGTTTGCGTTTTTCGTGGCGCGCGCGCGCGTTTTCGCTGCGCTGCATGAGCACTCTTCCCCAGCGGTCCGGGGCGGAGTCGAGGAATATGCCAAAATTCTTGCGCTGCGGCGCGGGGTACTGATGACCGGCTGCTAGAGCAAGGTCTGGATCGAAGGAGAAGACTTCCGGTTGTTCTAACCAGGCGCGGTCATATTCGAAGGAGAAGACTTCCCCCGAGCCGCTTTGCTGGCGATGAAGCTGGCCCATGAGAACTGGATGGCCAAACCGCTCTAGATCAATGCACGCATCGACTGTATCGAGACCTGCCATTAAGAGGTTTCCTTTGGCTTGTTCACGCTGTCAACTGATGGACTCGGGGATGACGGACGTTTCGGAGCGCGCCGTTTCGGCGATAAGGCGGTGTCTTGTAATTTTCGACCCAGCGGGTCGTCCACGGCCAGTTTCGCGAGATCCTCTTCGAGGCGCAGCACCTGCATCACCCGTGCGTAAATTCCAAGTGCGACTGCCGAATCTCCTTTTTCCACTCTCGACAAAGTCTTTCGGGAAATGCCGGCGCGCTGGGCCACCATTTCCGCCGAGTATCTGCGACGGAGGCGGGCCAGCTTCAAGTTCTCCCCGTAGCCTCGCAAGAGGCGGGAAACTCGAGGTAGCAGTGATGGTTTGGTTCTAGCCATAATGGGTCTTAGCTTACCCAGGTTGTCGCACTATTGCAACTGATATGACACATTGAATCTTCCCGTGGTCTTAGCCTCTTCTGGACTTGGGGGGCTGTTTCGCTCTCCTCCCGGCTTTGCGGACCGCATGCATAGGCCAGTGGCGGCTAGTTGCGAACGATTGAGAAGCAATTCCGGATCATTTGGGGAGGAATTTTCCAGAGCTGAGGGACGGATGTTACAAATCGGCCTTTTTGCGTCCGGCTATGTATGAAGGCATAAGTTCACGGCCTCGTCACCTCGGTGACGAAAGTTTTGGAGCGTGATGAGGCCAAGTGCATAAAATTCAGGAAAGGTACACTCCGCGAGCATTGCCAGCGTGATAGGCAGCGAGCTCAGAGCGTGTAACAGGTACATCGAGAAATGGGTGCACAACCAACATTCGACACAGCCGAGCAATATAGGAGACTTTCGCGCGAATGGTTTAGAGAGCGGAGGCCGGACTCGCCTTTTATCCCACGCGACTGGGCAGACGATCTAATAAAGGGAGCCGCCGGCTGGATTGAGAGCAGTGACATTCCTGAGTGGCTCCATCTCAGGATTGCAACTGTGCCCAACGTGCTGCTGCAACTTCCGAGGCCGGATAACCGTTGGGTTTTGCAATTTAGAGAGGTTTTCTTCGGGCCCTTTGATTTTCGTTTGGCTGGGTGGCGTGACGCGCACGATTTGATCAGCGCGCGTACAAAGTCGCTCGTTGGCAAGGTCAAATTGGAACAGACTGGAATGGCTGGCGAAGCGACACTCAGCGGTTCAGGCAGAAGCTGCGCGGATAGCTATTCCGAGGCAGTGCGCAAGCGAATTGAACGCTGGATGAAAATGCTGATGCGACAGATGACGCCGAAAATGGCGGGGAATTTTCAAGATTGTTCGTGTTGGAAAACGGTCGGGTTCTTCTTTGGCCGAACACAGGTAGGGATTGCAAGTGCACCGCCCGTCTTGTGCTTTCGCATCTACTTCATTGGGGAGAAAGTGATTCGAGCGTTGCTAGGGGATCCACCTGTCAACATCGAACTTCCTCGAGACGGGAAATGACGCGAGGGGCTGGAACAAGCCTTTCCTGGTGGGGAACAGCGAGCATGGAGAGCAGCGTGCGTGAACTTGAGCCAATCACCTTTCTGGTATCAGAGTCACTATTCAGGAACCACTTCTCAGAGAGCGGAGATCCAGCGAAAAGCAGTGCTTCCCGCTGTGTGGTCGACGACAAGAGCCTATCCGCCGACGGCATGTGCCTGGTATTGCTGGCGCATGGTAGTAAGGACCCACGATGGTGTGCGCCCTTCTAGCGGATTGCTCAAGAGCTGCAAAAGGAATTGGGAGTACAAAGAGTGCGACTGGCTTACATGGAGTTCATGGCGCCGACGTTGATGGACGTGGCTCACGAATGCGTGCAACAACTGACGCTAAATTTAGGGCTGTTGCCCCTGTTCATGGCCGTAGGTGCCCATCTCGCCACGGACATTCCCGAACAGGTAGCACTTGTGCGACGCCAGTTCCCCCAGATTACAGTCGAGGTCTTACCGCCAATCGGCGAGGACGCGCGTGTTATGCGATTGGTTGAGCAAATTGCCATCAAAGCCGCCAACCAGTAAATCAGATTTCACTAATACCCTCAGCTGAGGCTAAACGCTCAAGCCGATGAACATCCATGAATCTGGCCCAATCGGTCGGCGACAACAACAAACCAGCGTCGCCAGAGACGCGGATGTTGAGAACCCGCCAGTGCGGAACGACATTTTACGAGACATCCGCAAAAAGAGGGATATTGGTAGAGGCGACGGGAGTGCGAACTATTCAACGCGTGAATTGCACACGTTGATTCTTCGATTCTTCGTATGGCTGGAAGAGCTAAAAAGGCCCCATTGCCCGATCCATTGTACGTTTATTTTAAGACAATCCTTTTCCCGCCGAGGTCGAGTCAAACGCCGCCACAAGCGAAGTATCCACCAGTTTGGGTCTCTTAGAAAGAGAATTGCCCCGCCCGAATATCAACCCGCAGCAGTTCGACTGAGGTTTGGAATCTATTGTTTCAAACCTTAGTTTGCAATCGAATTCACCAACTCAAGCGTATCAAGGAAAGACCCTGGCGCGCCCACGTAAAATGTGGGTCCTGAGCCCGACTCTGTCGAGATCAACCCACACTGCCGAAGCCCGGAATTGGAGTTGACCAGCATTCTGTAACTGCTCGATCTGACTGGCAGAAAGAGACTCCGGTGTCTCCAGACACAACCCGATCAGGCGGCGATTTTTCTCGAGATACACCCTGTTTCCGATGAGTCTTGAGCTATCATGACCCTGCAAAAGAGATGCCAGTCGGCGCCGAGTCTGCGGAGAAGAGAGAAGAACAGATGGCCTTTACGCTCGCTCATGGATCTCAATCCAAAGTCCGATCCCCGATAGTTCATGTCGATCCTCTCCCAGCGAGGAGAGAATCCTCAATTCAATCCTCCTCATTCGTTCGTCGTTTGTCCCTGACACTTCCGCCTCCAAGGGTATCGCTTCTTATGCGTGCATTTCTTGTCGTTGTCACTCTGATCGTTATGGCTATCGCCGCGCCGAGAGTGGCGGCACAGAAAGTCGAGTTGTCGATTGACGCATCCAAGCCCGGCGCGAAGATTGACCGCAATCTTTTCGGGCAGTTCGCCGAGCATCTCGGACACGGCATTTACGACGGAATCTGGGTCAGTTCCGATTCCACAATTCCGAATACACGCGGCATTCGCAACGATGTGGTTACCGCATTGAAAGCGATTCATGTGCCGAACGTACGCTGGCCCGGAGGCTGCTTCGCCGACGGATATCACTGGCGCGACGGGATCGGGCCGCAGCGAGTTGTGAGGCTGAATCCCGACTGGGGCGGCGTGATCGAGTCGAACACTTTTGGGACGCACGAATTCATGGACTTCATCGACCAGATCGGGAGCGAGGCTTACGTCTCGGTCAACCTGGGCTCGGGCTCTCCCCAGGAAGCGGCCGATTGGCTGGAGTACATGACCGCCGCGCAGGCGACGACGCTCGAGAAGGAGCGCGCCGCAAACTGGCATCCGGCGCCGTACAAAGTCGCATGGCTCGGGCTTGGCAATGAAAGCTGGGACTGCGGCGGCAACATGACGCCCGAGTACTATCTGGACCGGATGAAGAGTTTCAGCCACTTCGTTCGCAACTACAATCCGGCGCAGACGGAGAAGAACCAAATGCTGAAGATCGCCGTCGGTCCGGGCGGCGGCGAACAGCGCTGGACCGACTGGACTGAAACCGTCATGAAGGCCTACCAGCAGCACACGTGGAGCTGGGACATTAACGGCCTTTCCATGCACAGCTACACGGTCGTGAAGTGGCCGCCAGCGTTCAAGTCGGTTGGATTCGGAGAAGACGAGTACGCCCAGATTATCAAGACGACGCTAGACATGGATGACCTGATCAAAAAGCATTCGGCCATCATGGACAAGTACGATCCGCAGAAGAAGGTCGCGCTCGTGGTGGATGAATGGGGCAGCTGGTATGCGCCATTGCCCGGCAGCAATCTGGGCTTTCTCGTGCAGCAGAACAGCATGCGCGACGCAGTACTCGCGGCCCTGAATCTGAACATCTTTGCCCGTCACGCCGACCGCGTACGCGGGGCCAACATCGCACAGATGATCAATGTGCTGCAGGCAATGATACTGACCGACCACGAGAAGATGGTGCTAACGCCGACCTACTACGTTTACAAGATGTACGTGCCATTCCAGGATTCCACATTCGTCCCCGTTACGTTCGACGCGGGCAGCTACAAGCACGGCGACTTCACCCTGCCACGCATCGATGCCATGGCTGCAAAAAGCAAAGACGGCAAGGTGTGGGTGGAGATTACGAATGTCGATCCCCATCAACCGGCCGAGGTCGAGTTGAACGTGAGTGGGATCAACGCCAAGTCTGCCTCGGGAGAGACACTCACTGCGCCTAAGGTGGACAGCGTGAACACCTTCGAAGCCCCGAACACCGTCGTGCCCAAGCCGATTTCGGCGAGGGCACAAGGCGGCAAGTTGATTCTGCAGCTCGAGCCTAAGTCCGTGACCGTGGTCTCGGTCGAGCAATAACAAACTCTCGGTAGCGCGGTCAGCGAATCCATGAGGCCGCGTGGCCGGGACAGTAAACGTTTACGAGGAGTGTCCCATGAGGCAGTTTGCAATGAGTATCGTTTTACTGTCCTTGCTTTCGAGTATTGCTTGGGGGCAAGAGTCTAATGATTTTCATCCCGCCGAGACCAATGTGTGGGGAGCGGAATATCCCCGGGTCGATAGCGCCGGAAGAGTGCAGATTCGTGTGAAAGCGCCCGATGCCACCAAGGCCAAATTGAACTTCTGGAGTGGGCCGAAAGTGGATATGGAGAAGCAGCCGGATGGATTCTGGACTGTCACGACGACTCCCCTTGTTTCCGGCCTGCACTATTACACGTTAATCATTGATGGCGCCGAAGTCGCCGATACCAACAGCCATGCTTACTTTGGCGGAGGCAAGTACGCGAGTGCCGTGGAGGTTGCGGAGCCGGGTTCGACTTATTATTCGATTCAAGACGTGCCCCACGGGCAGGTGCGTGAGATTTGGTACAACTCGAAGGTGACGGGAACGTGGCGGCATGCGCTGGTCTATCTTCCGCCGACTTACGATACGCAAACCAACGTGCGCTATCCGGTGCTCTATCTCCAGCATGGTGGCGGCGAGGATGAGACGGGTTGGATACGCCAGGGTCGCGCGAACTTCATTCTCGACAATCTGATCGCGGCAGGAAGCTGCAAGCCTATGATTATCGTCATGGCCTATGGGTATGCCCGGCGTGCTGGCCAAACTCCGCCGGATCTGACTGGAAAGCCATTCGGTTCTCCCGAAATGTTGAAAGCGATGCAGGATATGGCTTCGGCTTTTGAAGACGACGTGACGAAGATTCTGATTCCTTACATTGATTCGACCTTCCGAACACTTTCGGATCGAGATCATCGCGCGATGGCTGGCCTTTCCATGGGCGGCATGCAGACNNATCCCAAGACCGACTACAACGGCGTATTTGCCGATCCAGCCGCGTTTGCCAAGAAAGTGCACCTGCTCTGGCTCGGCGTCGGAACTGTGGAACCCGAGAGGATGCGCGCCGGAATTAAGAGACTGCATGACTCACTCGACGACGCGAAGATTCAGCACGTGTTCTACGAATCACCCGGGACAGATCACGAGTGGCAGACCTGGCGCCGTGATCTGAAGGACTTCGCACCGAGGCTCTTCTAACAAATCCAGAAGGCAACGCGTCGGACCGTTTCCATTTCGATCGGCCGACCTTGACGAGTAAGCGTTTGCTCGTCACTTGTGACTGGAGGTTCCCTACTGTGCATCGGAACCATAAGAATCCTGATTCGTTTGCGGTGCAGTAGTTATCGAGTGCGAGGACAGAGTTTTTTCACTTAAAGGAGATCGTCATGAAAACCGTGAGCCGGCGTGAATTCGTCGCGACCACCGCTGCCGTCGGCGCGGGCGCAATGCTTCGTGTGCCCGCGTTTGCATTGCGAAACCAAAGCACGGGCGCCGGTTCCCCTGCTGCATCCAAAGCCGCGGGCCACGAGGTCGTGGTACCGCAGGCGAGTCCATTCCCCATGAAGAATGTCAGACTTCGTCCGGGCGCATTCAGCGCGGCTGCGGATGCCTATCGGAAGTACTTGAAGACGCTCCCTCCCGACCGCCTGCTTCATACGTTTCGCCTCACGGCCAACCTGCCGTCATCTGC
>PMUM01000313.1 GCA_003166855.1 Acidobacteriaceae bacterium
GTCAAAATCCCCACCCTCTCGCGGAGTACGCGAGAAGGGTGGGGTACCCTTGGGATCACCGTAGGTGAAATGGCCGAGAGATTTGAGTGCGATCAGGCGATCCCCTTGCGTGACGGCGATGGAGGCGGCGGGAAATGCCTGGGCGGAAATTGCGTCCTTCAGAATTGAGAAGGCGGAAGAAAAGAGTTCATCCTGATTCTCGAAAGCGGGGACGAGAGTGGGTGGAGGACTGTTCAGAGTTTTGACGCTCGCGAGAAATTCGTGACCTGAGCGGTTTATAGCAGAGTTGGCGTGGACCGGTAAAGCTTCAGAGACGGCTCGAACCTGTCCACCACAGAGGACACACAGGGCACGGAGGTTTGTGATCCGCAGACACTCTGCCTTGGGGCGGGGCATGTTACAGACGGTACACCTTACTTGAGTTTCTTGAGCCATGCCGCCGAGTTGTGTACAGTCAAGAGATCATCCTCAACATGAAATCAAATCGGTACTTCCCCAGAATTGCGTGTGCCCTGATCGCAGCGCTCACGATGGTGTCCGTTCAGGCCATTGCTGAAGTCAAGCACCCGGCGNNATTGCGGACGGCAACATTCCCGGAGCCGTGTTGGAAGTCGGACACGACGGAGCGGTGGTGTATCGCAAGGCGTATGGGAGCCGGGCGCTTGAACCGCAGCGCGAGCCGATGACGCTCGATACCGTGTTTGATATGGCCTCGCTAACAAAAGTGATTGCGACCACGACCGCGGTGATGCAACTGGTCGAGCAGGGCAAGGTGCGCCTGAATGATACGGTGGCGAAATACCTGCCTGACTTCGCGCAGAACGGCAAAGAGGACATTACGGTGCGGCAGTTGCTGACGCATTATTCGGGGCTGGCTCCGGATGTTGACTTGACGCCGGCGTTCGACTCGAAGGAGTCTGCGTTCCGGCTGGCGTTTGCCGAGACACCGCAGCAGGCGCCCGGGTCGGGATTCGTCTACAGCGACACGAATTTTATTGTTCTGGGTGCGATGGTCGAGAAGGTTTCGGGCGAGACGCTCGAGGCCTACACAGAGCGACATATTTTTATCCCGCTCAAAATGACGCATACGCGATTTGTGCCTCCGGCGGCGTGGCGGGCGAAGATTGCGCCCACGGAGTATGACGAGAACCAGCACATGCTGCGCGCCGTGGTGCACGATCCGCGGGCGCGGCGGATGGGCGGAGTGGCGGGTCATGCGGGACTGTTCTCAACGGCGGACGATCTGGCGAAGTATGCGCAGACTCTGCTGAACGGCGGCGATGGGATTCTTTCGGCGATCACAGTCGAGAAGATGACGCAGCCGGAGCAGCCGCCTTCGGCGCCGGTGCTGCGCGGGTTTGGATGGGACATTGATTCTCCATTCTCCTCGAATCGCGGCGACCTACTGCCGGTGGGGTCGTTCGGGCACACGGGGTTTACGGGAACATCGATGTGGATCGATCCGACGACGCAGACTTACATTATTTTGCTGACGAATGCGGTGCATCCGCACGGGAAGGGAAATGCGATTGCGCTGCGGTCGAAGGTCGCGACGGAAATAGCGGCGGCGCTGCCGTTGAGTCCGTCGGAGCAGGAAGCGCGGCGCTGGAAGAGCATCACTGGGTACAACGAGGCGTTCAGCGCGGCGCGGCGCATGAGCACGCGGAATGGAACTGTGAAGAACGGAATTGATGTGCTCGAAGAGCATGGGTTCGATGTGCTGAAGCCGGCGGGGTCATCCCCTGATGCAAAGAAGCGTATCGGGCTGGTGACGAATCAGACCGGAGTCGACGCGCAGGGCGTGCGGACGATTGATGTGCTGGCCAAGGCGCCGGGAGTGTCACTCGACGCGATCTTCAGTCCGGAGCACGGCGTGACTGGGACGCTCGATACGACGGACATCAACAATTCCAAGGACGCGGCGACGGGCGTTCCGGTTTACAGCGTTTATGGCGGGACGGATGCAGCGCGGCGTCCGTCGGCGGATGTACTGAAGAATCTGGATGCGGTGGTGTTCGACATTCAGGATGCGGGCGTGCGGTTCTATACGTACGAGACGACGCTGGGATATTTTCTGGAGGCGGCGGCGAAGGCGGGCATTGAGTTGATCGTGCTGGACCGGCCGGATCCGGTGACGGGGTCGTTTGTGCAGGGTCCGGTGGCCGACGCGGGGCGCGACAGCTTTACAAATTACTGGGCCGTGCCGGTGCGGCATGGCATGACGATGGGCGAACTGGCGAAAATGTTCAATGCCGAGCGCGGCATCAACGCGAAGCTTACTGTCGTGCCGATGGATGGATGGCAGCGCGGGGACTGGTTCGATTCGACGGGGCTGGCGTGGGTGAATCCGTCGCCAAACTTGCGGAGCGTGACCGAAGCGGCGCTGTATCCGGGGGTGGCGCTGATTGAGGGAACGAATGTTTCGGTGGGGCGCGGCACCGACACTCCATTTGAGTTGGTAGGCGCGCCGTGGATCAAGAGCAAAGAATTGGCGGCTTATTTGAACACGCGCGGGATCGCGGGCGTGCGCTTCGTTCCGGTGACTTTCACGCCGACGTCGAGCGTGTACAGCGGGCAGACGTGCTCGGGAGTGAGCATCCTGCTGACGGATCGGAACGGGTTCGATGCGCCGGAGTTGGGGATGGAACTGGCGGCGGCGCTGCACAAGCTGTACGCGGCGGATTTCAAGATCGAACGAATGGCGGAGTTGCTGGTGAATCAGAGCGCGTTTGACGCGCTGGTGGCGGGGCGGGATCCGCGCAGGATCGCGCAGGAGTGGCAGGAGGGGCTGGAGAAGTTTGGGAAGGTGCGTGAGAAATATTTGATTTACAAGTAAGTCGATCCGCCAGCCTCATCGCAGTAGTGGGTCGTAGATTTTGGGAACCCGGGGATCGGAATCCCCGCCGGACAATCCATATTTCCCGCAGGCGCATTTGTCCGTAAATGTGAGGACGACGTTCCGTCCGATCCCTTCTACAAACACGTAGTGCCAGGTCTCGGTCGGCGGGGCGAATCCGGATTTTGAGTCCACCGCGTCTGGCGGTCCGTACATGATGTAGAAACGGCCCCGGTCCGTGCGGCATCCGGGGATGCTGGCGGCGAAGTGCGTGTTCGTGTAGGCGATGCGGCGATAGTGCTCTTCTTTGTACGGGTTTTCCGTAGAACCTGGAGTCGGGTTGCGGCGATCCCAGAACGCCTCCACGAAATCGTCCAACTGCTTGGCGGTCTTGAGCTTGAGGAAGTCGGTGCGCTCCTGGTCGGTGATGATGTAACGTACGTCTTCGTCCAGCCATTTGTGATATGGGAAGTCGGCGGAGACCCTAAGAGGAGTTTCCTGACGCTTAGCCGCTCGGCGCTGATCTTGGTCTTGCGCGGACAGGAGCAGGACGCTGAGGAAGAGGGACAGCAGAACCAGCAAGGGACGATTGTGATTGCCCGATAGGCGCATGCAGCGCCTCCTTTGCGTTGACTGTTCCGGGTCGATGATAGGCCGTTGGATGCCGGGAAGCAAGGCTAGGAGGTTTGGGCAGCCTATGGCATATAAGGGCGCATCCTAGCGCTTTGGGCGTGGTAATCTTGCCCTTATTGGATTGGGGCGGGCGTCGCCTCGGGGGGTGTTGGATGCGAGTATTACTAACCATGTTGCTGCTGTCAGGGATGGCTTTGGGGCAGGCTTCGGATACGGCGAAGCCAACGGACTCGGCCCCTCAGGCTGCCGCCGCGTCTTCAACGAAGGTTGCCGGTCAACCGATGCAACCGACCGCCCCTCCTGCTGCGGCCGCGCCTGCGCAGGCCGTCGATCCGAACGCCGTCGTGATCCCCGCGGGGACGAAGATTCCGCTGCTGCTGAAGCAGGCCATCTCGACCAAGAACGCCCGTGAGGGCGATGCCGTGTATGCCGAGACCGCATTTCCCTTCGTGCTGAACGACCGCATCGTGATACCGGCGGGGACATATATCCAGGGAAAGATCTCGCATACGGAGCGCGCGGGGCGATCGCAGAAGCGCGCGGAACTCCTGATCCACTTCACTTCGATGATTTATCCGTCGGGCTACACGGTGATGCTGCCCGCTTCGGTGGAAAACACTCCTGGGAACGACACCAACAGCGTGAAGGATAAAGAGGGCACAATCCAGGCAGACAAAGACACCGGCAAGCGGCTCGAAGATGCTGCGAAGGGAGCGGCCGTTGGAGGGACGGTTGGGGGTATCGCAGGAGCAGCCGCCGGGGGATTCAACGGCGCGCGCTACGGCGGACTCGCTGGAATTGCGGGCGGGGTGGCGTGGGCGCTGCTGAAGCACAGTCCGGAAGTGAAGCTGGAGGTCGGGACATCGCTCGAGATGGAGATTCAGCGGCCGATCCCGGTGGACGCCAGCCGGATTCAGGTGGCACGAGCGGGGCAGTAGACTAAGCCGCAAAAGCTTGACCACGAAGGACACGAAGTTTCACAAAGGAAAGCCAGTGAGCACAGTCCTTCATGAAACTGCCAGTCCTTAGTCGTTATCATCAGGGGAAATTCCGTCTTGAGCATAAAAGCAACCAAAATCTGATCAAACCTGCCTGTTAGACTTCGTCCATGCAGAGGGCTGACGTGTCGGCGATGCGGGGAATTCTGCAGCAGCTTTGTCCTCGATGCCGCACGGGGAAAATATTTCGCAAATCGGTGTGGCTGTTTCCGCGGATGTATGAGCGCTGTCCGGCGTGCGGGCTGAAGTTTGAGCGCGAGGACGGGTACTTCCTGGGCGCGATGTACATCGGCTACGGACTGGGCGTGGGTGCCATTGCCGTACTGGCGGCGCTGGTGTGGGAATTGTTGAAGTGGCCTTTGCTGAAGAGTGTGGTCGGAGGGATCGTCCTGTTCCTGCCTCTGGCGCCGGTGCTGACGTGGATGGCCCGCGTGCTGTGGATCTATATGGACCAGGCAATTGATCCCGACCGCAGCTGACTTTGACTTCCCAAGATAGGGCTGGCGCATCAAGCCAAGCAACGTTCCTGCTTGCGAATTGCGCGCCGCCTTGTCCTGCCTGCTATACAATCCGCGGTAGGAGTGTTTGTTGCCGCTCCGATTCGTGGAGGTTCCCGTGGAAGCTTTTGGTTTTGGCTTTACAACCATTGTCATCGTTATCGTCGTTATATACGTTCTCAGTTCCATCAAGATTCTGGCCGAGTACGAGCGAGGCGTCATCTTTCGCCTGGGCCGGCTGTTATCTACAGCCAAGGGGCCCGGCATAGCCCTGGTGTTCGCGCCCATCGACCGCATCGTGCGAGTGTCGCTGCGGCAGGAGGCGCTCGAGGTTCCCCCGCAAGACATCATCACCCGCGACAACGTCACCCTGAAAGTAAATGCAGTCATCTTCCTGCGCGTGATTGATCCGAACAAGGCTGTGGTCGAAGTTTCCAACTACGTGTATCAGACTTCGCAATTCGCGCAGACCACGCTGCGGTCGGTGCTGGGCGAGCAGGAACTGGACGAACTGCTGTCGCACCGGGAAAAGATTAATCTGCGGTTGCAGAGCATTCTCGACACGCACACCTCGCCGTGGGGAGTAAAAGTCACCAACGTTGAGGTCAAACAGGTCGACATGCCGGAGTCGATGCTGCGCGCCATGGCCAAGCAGGCCGAAGCCGAGCGCGAGAAGCGTTCGAAAATTATTCACGCCGAGGGCGAGTTCTCGGCTGCGCAGAGGCTGGTGGACGCGGCTCATCTGCTGGCCACCGAGCCGGTCAGCGTGCAATTGCGTTACTTGCAGACTCTGACCGAGATCGGCGTCGAGAAGAATACGACGGTGATCTTCCCAGTTCCGGTGGACTTCTTCTCAGGGCTGCAGAAGGTGTTCGGAAAAGGAGACAACGCGACACCGGCGAAGACTGCGTAGGAAAACAGTCGCGCGCCGAAAACTGGCGGGAGTGGAACTATGGCTTCGTCACAGGATACAGAAATCACGTTAGGAACAGGCAAACTGCTGGTCCTGTTCTTCGGGCTGGTGGGGATTTGCGCGCTGTTCTTCGCGCTGGGGTATTCGCTCGGACGCAAGTCGGAGCCGGCGATCACGTCGGCGAGTGCAGCCGTTTTGCCACAGACCGTTCCGGGGGGAAGCAAGGCGAACAGCGGCACCGCCACTGCTGCGCCTATGACGTTCTACAAGTCAGTGGAGCAGAAAGATGCCAACCCTCAGTTGACGCCCGCCACCGACGCGAAGACGGAAACAGCGGCGGCCTCTGCGAATGCCGCTCCGGCACAGGCCGCGCCGAATACTCCTGATCCCACGACAACTTTGCCTACGGCGTCGTCGTATTTCGTGCAGGTGGCGGCCGTCAGCAAACAGGAAGACGCGGATTCCCTGGTGGACGCGCTGAAGAAGAAGCAGTATCCGGCGCTGATCGCGGCTCCCGTTCCGACGGACAAGCTGTTCCGCGTGCAGGTGGGCCCGTTCTCCGACGTCAAAGACGCCGAGGCGATGCGGACGAAGTTGATCGCGGACGGGTATAGCCCGATTCTCAAGAAGTAGCGGGCCGACATTGTCTCGGATGCGACACGAGCCTAAACCACTCGTTTCCGAGCCAAACCGCTGGGTTAGTTCGTGCAGTGTTGCGCAAGAAAACGAAAAACATCGTCGGACCAGACTGCACTGCCAAGATAGGCAAAGCTGTGCCCCTCTTGCGCCGATTTTCCGTTCGGCGGATAGATCTTGATTTCCGAAGTTTTTCCCGCATCTTTCATCGCCGCTGACAGAGATCGACTCGGGGTGAGATCGTAGTCGTTCTCCGCTTGGAAAAAGAATATTGGCGCACGAGCGTTGCGGACTGTGCGCGTCAAGAAGGCCTGGAGAGCTGGAGACTTTGACCAGCTTTCGGCCGCACCGGATGCGTCCACCGCTGCGCAGTAGGATCCGTGTTCCGCGCCAAGAACTGCTTCGATGCCGCCAAACGAATTGCCGAATGTCGCAATACGCTTCGGTTGGACAAAGGTCTGCTTCTGCAGCCATGCGAGCCCCGCCAGTTGATCATTCAGGTGATCGGTTTCCAGCAGGCGAATCATGGTGGCCGCTGCTGCCGCAATCCCGCCCTTCTTTACGGCCGCGGCGATCTGGTCACCGATGTAACTTCCGGCTGCTTCGCTCAGTCCCTGTCCTCGTCGATACGGAGCGAAGAACACCCATCCGTGGCTCGCGAACCGCGGTCCCAGGGCTTCGATGGCCTCGTTGCTATACATTCCGGGAGCACTGCCGTGGTTGAAAACCACTGCGGGAAATGGTCCCGCTCCCTTTGGCATGTAGATCACTCCGTGGAGCGTGATGTTGCCACTGGGAAACGCGACCACTTTAGCTCCCGGAAAAGCCAGAGCAAGCAGCAGTGCGACAAATAGAAAGCGCTGGCGCATTATGCCCGAAATTCTACTCCAAGGGCGGGGGTTGTTTGCGATAGGTCTAGCTCGATACTGAACAAGTCGGTAAATTTACAGTCCGCGGGGCACCAAGACGAAGCGATCGATTGCGATCTTCGGTCCAGCGTCTGCCCGGGCGGCATCCAGCCGAAATACGACCATCACCTCATCGAAACGGCGGATGGACGCATGCGCGGGAATGACAAAATTCAGTGTCTCGCTGACTGGTTTTGCTGGTTCGTCATAGAGTTTCCAGGGGCGGGTCGACTTCACCATCATTGTTCCAAGGGACTGTGACGGTTTTCCAGGCACGCTTGCATTGATCAGGACGAGTTCCAGGGAGACCGTTTCCGGGTAGTGGTCTGCATTTCGAATCGCGATTTGGATTCTGCTGCAGCAATCCAGATCGAGCATGTTGCCGAGATGTTCGTGGGCTTCCATGGACAACGGACGCCGGTCTACGGAGCGAATGTCGAGCATCTCCGGGCTACCGTGCGCCTGACGGGAACTGCGGGGCGGATGCACATCGGGCGCTTTGAAGAACCAGTAAACGCCTTCGAACGGAATTTCCAGGGGCTTTGCGCTGCGGTTCGTCAGCAGACCGTTTCCGAATACCGGGGCGGGAGCTACGAGCTTGGTCAGCGTCTGTTTCTCGGGCCACAAGACAATGCCGGGATCGCCCTCGCGCGCAGCCATAACCGAGCCTTCGGATGTTTTCTCACGCCCGGGCTGCACGTGCTGTGCGCCTTGGGGAAATCCCTGCCGCGCGTGATAGCGCGAGGGAACACCGAATCCGCGAATTCTGAAGGAGTGGGGCAGGTATTGGATCAGCCCGGCCGCCGTGATCACGATTGCGAGAACAACGAGTGGCAGAGGGCGAGAGTATGACGAACGTGGTTGTCCGCTGTCCGATTGCGCGCCCTTTGTGAATGACCACGTCCAGACCGCGGACGCAATTCCCACGAGAAACGCTGAAGTGAATGAGTATCCCGCAAGAGCAGCGATTGCGCCTGCTTCAGCGCACAGGGTTGCAGCGGCTCCGGAGGCTTGCTGCCAGAAGGCCGAGGATTGCGGCGGCCCGAGCGCGTTTCGGTGAAAGAGGAGCGGAGATTCCTCGCGATCGGTTGGCGCCGGCTCATCTTGAAGCAATCGGAACGATCTCACGGCCCTGGTTACAAACACGGCTGCCATCGGCATCGCCCAGAGGGAATCTTCTCGGATGAAAAGAGCGAGGGGAGCGAGCCAAAGCGCGTCGAGCGAGGTTCGCAGGATCAGGCGGCGCGTATCGGCTCCGGACGGGCGTGGCCGGATCGTGCACAGGCCCCATGCCACCGCCGCGCTCGCTAGAAACACTTCGAGGACATTCTCGAAAGCGAGGCCGAGTATTTCGCCCGGAGAAAGCGTGTGTACGAGCGGCAGATGGCTTACAAACGAGGCAACAAAGGCCGCAGCAAGCAGTCCCCCAACATGGGGAAGCCATTTTGGAAATGGTCTGGGCGCCGAAGTTCCAACCAAATCAAAAGCGTTCATCCTGAAGCCCATCCTCGCGAACGAACGAGAGCCCTGTTTCGAGATTAGAGCATAGTGGCGCGGCGGACGACCCACAGCGTAACGCCTGAGGTGGTTGACACCAGAACGCGCAAGATAGTTCCCGACTGATGAAAACTGGCGGCATATGAGCCGGATCAACAAATTGCTACATTGACACTCATCGATTTCCGCGCTATTGGTGGAGGATCCATGTCATCGAACGAATCTTCTCTCGACCGCGCGTTGCATGCCATTGCCGACCCCACCCGGCGCAGAATCCTGCAAGCTCTGAAGGAAGGCGAGGCCGAGGCAAAGGCGCAGAAAGCTACGAGTGGACCGTGTCTCTGCGCAGGGGACATTGAAGAACGCGTCCGCCTTTCGCAGCCTACGATTTCCCACCACATGGCCATCCTGACGAAGGCGGGTCTGGTGGAGGCGACGAAGAAAGGGCAGTGGCGCTGGTATCGGCGGAATGAGAAGGCGATTCGGGTGATGGTGAAGACTTTGCGCGGGAGTTTGTAGTCCCGCAGCGGCTAAACAATTTGCTGAAAAAATTGGTCTGGGTAGCTCAGGGGCTTAAAGAGTGTGCGTGAGAGCTGGTGTCGTCCCTTCGGGACTCGCTCTCTCTTCCCACACTACCCGGCACTAACGTGCCGGGCTATCACATTCCGCCGCTTCGCGGCTGGATTTTGGCGGTGTTTGTTCCACCGTTTTCCCAGAAATCCGGTTTTCCCTCACTCTCTTAAAGCCCTCATGGAATAGAGACGCTTTATCGCAGCGCTCAAAGCGCTGCGCCACCCAAACGCGAGTTGTCAGCAAACTGTAAAGCCGGCGAGTTCTATGTCGGTCTACGGCCCCGACTGACGTCGGCCCATTCCGATGCGTCCTAGTGCGTCCCGAGGGCCCATTTCTCCAGATCTCCGGTTGATCGCAGCACGCCGAGTTGGCTGCGTTGCAGTTCAAACGTTACATCCTGAAGCGCGATGAACCGTTCGCTGGCTTGCGTTCGGGCATCGTCGAGATCGTGCAGCGTCGCTGTGCCTGCGTCGATACGGGTCTGCACCGAGGTCAGAGTTTTCTCGGCGATCTCGTACTCCAGTTGAGCCACGTCGCGCGCGGCCTGCATTTGGGCGACGGAGCGCTGCAGGCGCAGCGTTTCTTCCGAGACCTGATTCTTCGCGGCTTCCGCCTGCTTCGTGGCCTTGAGAGCGTCCGCGTCGGCGGCCTGGGCGCGCGCACGCTGCGAGGCGTTGAACAGCGGAAACCGAATGCTTACGCCCACGGTTGCGTTGTTCTGCTGAAATTGGTTCGTCACGCACAGGAATTCACCCAGCGACGTGTTACAGGGCTTCGACGGAATGTAGTAGTTCTGATAATTGTTGAACCTGGAAAGCAAGGCGTATTGCGCGGCGAAATCGATGCTGGGCCAGAGAGCTTTGTGTTCTCCCTGGGCCCGCAGATATTGCGCGCGAGCGTGTTCGACGGCGGATTCCACAGAAGGATTGGAAGTGGCGGCATCCTTGGCAGCCATTTGGTTCGGAGCCGGAGCCGGCGGCGCGGGGATCGAGTCCGGATCCGTCTGAAGGTTGGCGGCGGAAAGTCCGGTGAGTTTGGAAAGGTGCTCGCGGAGCACGTCGGCTGCGCCTTGCGCCTCGGCCAGGCGCAGCCGCACTCGCGCCGCCGAGAGCATGGCCCGCTTGCCGTCGATTTCGCTGTCGACGCCTTCCCTCACGCGCGCGGCGACCGCAGCTTGCATCTTGTTGGCGTCGGCCTCGGTTTCCTGCAGCTTTGCCAAGCGTTGCTCCCACTTCGCGAGTTCGGCATAGCTCAGAGCGGCGTCCTGGATGATTTGGTTGCGCTCGTCTTTCGTCTTCAGCGAGGCCACGGCGGAGTCGGCTTTGGCAGCTCGGATGAAATCGTGCAGCGAAGGATTCAGCAGCGCCGATTGCGTGTTGACGTTGAATAGAGCCGGCGCCGATCCCTCCAGCGCAAGGGGAAAGCCGTACGAGTACCCAAGTCCCGCCCCGGTGGAGAGTTGCGGGATGTAGTTATCACGGAGTTCGCGATACCCGGCGGCGGCGCGCTGTTCGTCGGCCGCGGCGATGCCCGCCCCGGTGGCATGAGCCAGCGCGAGTTCGACCACGCGCTTGAGAGACACGGGTTCAGCCAGCAGCGAACTGGGGAGGAGCACGACGGCCAGAATCCACTTTGCGGTGCGCGCACCACGGCACGAGGTTGTCATTGCGTCCCTTTCAGAGTGATCTGGAAATGATTTCATGAATAATTGGATGCCAGCGAGATTTTAAATGTCGGATCGGTGAACTCGGCGAGCTTTTCCGGCGATGAGTTTCGGCGAAAATCCGCAAGTCTGCAAAATGGTGTGACCTCGGAACTCAATGCTCCACTCGCTTTAGATCTTCCTGGGCGCGGGCGTAGGTGTGAGACAGGGCAAGGGCTGCGCGGAATTCCTCGGCTGCCGCGCGCCGGTCGCCTTGCTTCTCGAGTAACTGTCCAAGATAATCATGGGCCTTGAAGGAGGGGCCCTCCTCGACCGGAGACTCGAGATAGTGCCGGAGGAATCGTATCGCCATAGGATAGTCGCGGCCGGCTTGCAGCAGAAGACTGCCGCCGTCCATCAGTGCATCTGGGCGGTCGACCGGGCTGGACTCCATCGTGCGCAGTGCCTGCTCCATCTCGTCGAGACGGTTGGCGTGGCGCAAGAAGCTGGCCAACTCAAACCATGCGCGCGCTCCAGAATGGCTTGCCACGATAGCAGCGCGGTACTCACGCTCGGCGCCAGCTGCGTCTTTCTCCCTGGAAGCGATCCGGGCCAGAACCCAGTGGGCCATGCCGGGATTGAGCGGCAAAAGCGCATCGGCCTGCTGGCGGGCCTTGTCTTTCCCTCCACCCATGAAGCCGGGGGCGCCGAGATAAAACTCGGCCAGATCGACACGTGCTTCCCAGCTTTTGGGGTCGAGTTCAACCGCACGTTCGAATGATGTACGGACTTTTTTCGCTAGCCCCGCGGCAGAGAAGGAGAATCCGGCGCGGTCGGCCTTCTCTCCGCAAACGCGGCCCAGCCACAGGTGATAAAGGCTCTTCTGCGGATCGAGACTCCTCGCACGCTCGCACGCCGTAATGCCGTGGTCCCACTCTTCGATCATGAAATATGCGCGACACAGGAGGTTGTAGCTCTCAGCGTCAGTAGCAGAGCGTTTGACTTGCTGCTCCAAAGTCTGAATGGCTTCATCGGCGCGACCAGCCGCGAGCAGTTCTTTGGGAGAAGTTGCTGCCTCCGCCGGAAGCAAGAGCCCGGACAAAAACAGCAGCGAGAAGAAGATGCGCAGTCTCATGCGTGGTGGAGTCCGTACCTGACGGAGATCGTGCCTGCCCAAACCCTAAGGAACCACCTTGACGGCGGCGCCATCGAAGAGAGGTTTGTCTTCTGCCGGCAACGCTACCTCGTCCCCTTCGGAAAGTCCGGAGGTGATCTCGACACGGGTCAGATTCTGCAAGGAGAATTCGATGGGCTGGCGCTTTAAGTGCTTGTCGATAATGCGGAACACATACGGCTTGCTCTCATCGATGCGCAGAGCGTCGCGCTGCAGCGTGAGGACGTTGCTATGTTCGGCAACCACGATGGTCACGCCAACGTTGACGTTGGGCAGCAGGCGGAGATCTTTGTTGTCGACGACGCAAGTGGTTTCGCCCACATTTCTCGAGCCGTGCGGCTTGACCGTCGACGGCACGGTGTTGACGGCACCGATCCAAGTTCGGCCAAGGATCGCGTCCCAGGTAATCTCCACCTTTTGTCCGACCTGGAGACGGCCCACGTCAGGCTCGTCCACGAATGCGCGGACCAGCACCTTTGAAAGATCGGCTTCTTGCAGGAGTAGTTCGCCGGCCTGAACGAAGGCTCCCTGCTTCACGGGAAGGGAGTAGACCATGCCGTCGAAGGGGGCGCGCACGCTCGACTTGCGCAGCGCGTCTTCCGTGGCGTCATAAGCAGCTTGCGCTTCCGCTGCCTGTGCCTGGATTCGCGCCGCTTCCGGCTGGGAGTACCGGTCCTTCTGTTTTTGCTCGAGCAGAGTGACGTCCGCCCGGGCGCGTTGCATAGCGTCTTCGGCCTGGCGAACTTCACCCGGAGACGCAGCACCGTCCTGCTGCAGGCGGCGCAGGGCATCGAGATTGTGCTGGGCCACGTCGCGCGCGCTGCGGGCTTTCACCAGTTGCGAGTTCAAGGTCAGCACTTCTTCCTGCGTGCCTCCCTTGGTGAGCGCGGATTGATCGGCTTGCGCGGCTTTTACCTGAGCCTGGGCACGGGCGGACTGCGTGCGAATGTCGGCGTCGTCGAGTTGCAGCAGCAACTGTCCTTTGCGCACGCGGTCGCCTTCTTTGACCAGCAGGCGCTTTACTGTGGTCGAGATGGGAGCGTGCGCTTCAAAGTTCTGGAGGGGTTCAATCTTGCCGTTGGTGGAGACCTGGCTGCGGATGGGGCCGCGCTGCACCGTGGCGGCACGCACTTTCAAAGGGGTCTGGTGGACATACGAATACAAGACCGCTAGACCTGCCAGCAGTGCAAAAGCGAGCCAAATCCACGGTCGTCGGGACGGCGTTTTCGAATTTTTCGTCGATGCCAACCGGTCGTCTTTCAGGTTGCGGCAGGAATAACTGTAAGTAGTAATTTACCATTCCGGAGGCCGCGACTGATACACCGGGGACGCTCCCAGCACGGTATCTCATTGGATGCGGGCCCTGGGGCTGCGGGTGCATCGTGGCTGCGATGCATCGTCGGTTCGTGTGAATTGGCAAACGCTACAATAGCTCCATGGCTAAATCGCCCCGTTATACGCCCGAGCACGCCGCCGCGGGTCTTGATGCGAAGTTTCCGGAGATTGAGATCTGGCCCAACCAGTTTCCCGGCTATGAGATTATCGTGGACGATCCCGAGTTCACCTCGGTGTGTCCGAAGACCGGGCTGCCGGATTTTGGAGTGCTGGCGATCCGTTACATGCCCGACAAGAGCTGCCTGGAATTGAAGTCGCTGAAGGAATATCTTCAGTGCTACCGGAATCTGGGAATTTTTCAGGAGAACGTCGTCAACCAGGTGCTGGAAGACGTTGTAAAGTGGGCCAAGCCGGTGTGGGCGGAGGTGAGAGGGGAGTTCCGTCCGCGGGGCGGAATTTCGACGACGATTGTGGCGAAGTGGCCGAGGCCGAAGCGACGGACTTCAATGTGATCGATCAGTCCGGTCAGCGGGATGCCGAGGCGGCTCGGGGCTGGATGCGCTCAATCTCTGCTGCCTGCTCGGCCATCACGCGGCTGACTTCATAAGCACCCTGCAGGTTCAGCCAGAACTGCTCCGTCGTTCCGAAGAAGCGCGAGAGCCGAACCGCAGTATCGGCGCTGATGCCGCGTCGTTCCAGTACGATGTCGTTAACGCGAGGCGCGGGAACGTGAAGGCGCTTCGCCAATTCGTAAGCGGAGATGCTGAGCGGCTTAAGGAACTCTTCTCGCAGGATTTCACCTGGGTGCACTCTCCAATGCGGCGCGCCTTTTCGTTGAATGTCTTCGTGTCCCATACGGGTCACCTCATTGTGAATTCAGCTGCGATGTTTCCGCCCGCTAGTGATAATCCGTGATCTCGACCTCGAAAGCGTCGTGACCGCGCCATACAAAGCAGATTCGATATTGGTCATTGACACGAATGCTGTACTGTCCTTGGCGGTCGCCGCGCAGCTTTTCCAGCCGGTTTCCGGGGGGAGATTTCAAGTCCTCCAGGGCTGCGGCGGCGTCGAGCATGGCTAGCTTCCGCCTGGTTACGCTTGCTGGCGGCGATCCCCGTGTTTTGCCGGTGCTCCAGATTTCCGCCGTCAGTTTGTTGGCGAAAGTTCTGATCACACCAGGATCATAACGTGACGCGTTATTAATGTCAAACGTTATTAGCCTGCTCCGTTCGAGCATCCGCCATGCTATATTCGCCAGACCTGTGGCCCAGACTGATCTCCAGCCTCGCACCGCGCTGATTGTCCTGACGGCGCTGAATCTGCTCAATTATGTGGATCGCAACGTCCTGTTTGCGGTGCAGCCGCTGGTGCAGGATGAGTTTCACCTTACCAACGCGCAGATCGGGTACCTGACCAGCGCTTTTCTCGGCTTCTACATGATTGCGGCGCCGTTCGTAGGGCCGCTGGCGGACCGTTACTCACGCAAACTGATCATCGTGCTGGGCGCGCTGTTCTGGAGCGGGCTCACACTGCTCACCGCGGTTACGCATACGTACACGGAATTGCTGATACGGCACACGCTGGTCGGGGTGGGAGAGGCGACATTCGTGACGATCGCTCCCACCTTCGTCGCCGATCTGTTCGCGGAAAAAATACGCGGACGAATTCTGGGCGTGTTCTATTTGGCGATCCCGGTGGGATCCGCGGCTGGCTATTTGCTGGGCGGAAATCTTGCGCCGCACTACGGATGGCGGTTTCCGTTCTATATCGCGGCGGCGCCCGGGTTTGTGCTGGCGCTGGCAGTTCTGTTTCTGAAGGAGCCGGAACGCGGACAGTTTGATTCGCTGAAAGAAACTCCCGAGCGAGGGACGGTACTAGGTCTGGCGCGCAATCCGGCGTTTCTGACCTCGACGCTTGGTATGGCCGCGATGACGTTTTCGCTGGGCGGCATTCAGGTCTGGATGCCAAAGTTCCTCTATAGCGAGCGGGGCTACACTCTGGCAGGGGCCAACTTCGCGTTCGGCATCATCATCGTCGTCGACGGCATCCTGGCTTCGCTTGCGGGCGGTTGGCTGGGGGATTATCTGCTGCGGCGGATGAAGAGTTCCTACTATCTTGTTTCGGCGGCGAGCATGTTGCTGGGTGTGCCCGTCATGATTGTGGCGCTGTTCGTCAGAGGGCCGCTGATGATTCCCGCGATCGGAGTGGCCGCGTTCTTTCTTCTGCTCAACACCGCCCCGCTCAACGCAGCCGTGATCAACTCGGTGGGTGGCCACATTCGCGCCACCGGGTTGGCGGTCAATATCTTCATCATCCACATTCTGGGCGATGTGCCTTCGCCGACCATGATGGGTTGGGTGGCCGACAAGCGGTCATTGCAAGCCGCATTCATTCTGCCGGTAATCGCGATGGGGATTTCCTCTGCGATACTGTTCTACGGGATGAAATTTGCGCCGCCGGTTGCGCTCGACGGCGCCTCCGCTGGAGCAGGGAAGACGTAGCAGGGAAGACTTAAGCCGGATGGCGTACTTTCATTGGATTGCGGGAACGGTTCTGGCCCTGGCGTGGTTCTCCCGCATCGTGGACGCTGCCCTCGGCATGCCCAGCGTGGCCGATGTTTCCCGTCCGGAGTGGGATCGCAATCCCGTTTTGCCCGGCGGAAATCCTCGGGTCTCGATTATTGTTCCCGCCCGCAATGAAGAGGAGACCATCGAGCAGGCGCTGAACACGCTGCTGGAACTCGACTACGACAACTACGAAGTCATCGCGGTCAACGACCGGTCGACGGATTCCACGGGCGGGATCATGGAACGGGTAAGTCAAAATCCCCACCCTGTCGCACAAAACGCGACAAGGGTGGGGCACCCCCGATCTAACCCGAGCCTGCGAGTGATTCATCACAACGAACTGCCCGCGGGCTGGCTCGGAAAAACGCATGCCATGTGGGCGGCGGCGAACCACGCCAGCGGCGACTGGTTGCTCTTCACCGATGCCGACGTGCTGTTCAAGCCCGATTCGCTGCGCCGTGCGCTCGCGTATGCCGAGTCCGTTCCCGCCGATCACCTAGTGATGTTTCCGCGCATGATCATGAAGCGGCCGGGCGAATACATGATGATCGCTTTTTTCCAGACGATGTTCCTGTTTGGGCATCGTCCGTGGAAGGTGGCCGATCCCAGCACCGACGATCACATGGGCGTGGGCGCGTTCAACTTGGTGCGTCGCCGAGTGTACGACGCGGTTGGAACCTACGAAGCGTTGCGCATGGAAGTGCTCGACGACATGAAGCTGGGAAAAGTCGTCAAGAAGGCGGGCTACGCCCAGCGCAATGTTTTCGGCGGTGATTTGATTTCGATTCGCTGGGCCAAGGGCGCGATGGGCGTGGTCAACAACTTGACCAAGAACTTTTTTGCGGTCTTGTCGTTTCAGTGGTGGCGCACCGTGATCTCAGCTTTTGGATTGGCATTTCTAAACTACGGTCCGTTTCTCGGCGTATTTCTCGCCCACGGTCGGGCGCGGATTCCGTATGCGGTGGCCCTAGTCTCGATGTTCGCGGTCTACATCGGCATGTCCCGGCGTTCCGCGGTGCCGCCCTATTACTTCCTACTGCATCCGATCAGCACGACGCTCTTCATCTACACGCTACTGCGCTCGATGATTCTTACGTTGTGGAACGACGGCATCGTCTGGCGAGGTACGAAGTATCCGCTGGATGAACTGCGGAAGGGGATGGTGTGAGTGCTCACGTTCGGAGTGCGGGTATTGGCTCCGGATGTCCGAGCTAAGGAGTGATTATGGGTTGTTTCGCCAGTTATCTGCTGACCAGTAGCGCACCTATCCTGTCCTCTACAGCAAGCCGCCAGTCTGGATTGCGAGATCATTCAGCGCCATCTCCAGTTTCGTAATGGCCGCACCGATTTCTGGATGCTCTCCGATCTTCTCCTGCAGCGCCTTTAGAATCTGCTGAGCACTTCGAATGTGTCCCTCGACCTTGGCTGGATCTGACTCGGGCTTGTGCTCGCTCTGCGTGTCCATAACACTCGCTCCCTTGTGTCTCTGAATTCCCTACAGCGTGTCACCCTATTCTACGCATCTGACGCTGCGCGGAGGGCGATGCGTAACGAGAATCGGCCATTCGCGTCAAACCCGGTTCTGAGTGCTATAGGGATTTATCGCTAGTTGGCAGTCGCAATTCTGCCGTTTGGGTAGGGCTACTTTGACTTTCTGGGTACCCTAAGTAGCAGAAACAGAACTAGCAGAAAAAGCACCACCATCCCGGACAAAAGCAGTAGGAGGTGTCTTAGACTGATGAAGAAGCCCGTACCCATGCTGGGCATTATGCGCTTATTGCGTCTGCTCTGCCAGTAGCGCTCAGAACCTGGGGTCCAATGAGCGATATGGCGATGTTTCGCCAGTTAGCGTCTAGAATGGTCGTCTCAAGGTGAACGAGATGCGAAACAGCTGGCTTTCCGTTTTGTACTTTTGCTTTGCCGTTAGCGCCGGTTCTGCTCAGACCGCCCAGACCGCATCAAGTCAGACATTTCCCTTGCCCAAGTCTCACGTCTGGGAGCCCAAGACTGCACAGATTTGTAGTTCCGTGGGACGAGTTGGGATTCGGCAGGTAAAGGAGACCCCAGAACCAAGCGAGTATTTCCTTGTCGAAGCTGGGCGTGGCGACAGCCGACTCGAAATCACGCTGGGCGAGAGAGAAGTCCTCGTGAGTGTCGATGGTGCCAAACCGGAGAAATACAAAGTGGTGGCGAATACAGTCGGCGTCCTGACTGCTGTACTAATCGGGGAGATTGAGCCCTCGGTCAGCTCGATTAGCATAGACAAGGTTACAAGCTACGTGATTTGGTCCACCATTGAACCAAGAGACTTTACACGCGATGTGCCACGTCATGCGGCGGCACTTTTGACTTGCTCTCCGGCATCAAAACCATAGGGATGCGAAGGGTGGGCACCAGCAAACTGTCGAAAGCAGGCCTTAGCACTCACTGAGCCCTCAATTCGAGATCTCCTCGCGCCACGGTCCAAGTCCTTCTACGGTGGATCTTCCCCTTCCACATCGTTGCCATAGGTCGCTGTGGTGGAAGGCGTGGCCTTGGTCTTAGCGGGCTTCTTCGTGGGTCGCAGGTGCCCAGCGCTGTAGTGTCCACGGTTCTCTACGTCGTAGTTCTTGGGGAGCGGAGGAATCATGGCCGCGCCCCCGGTAATCTGGCTGATGCGGTTGAGGATCATTTCAGCGCGTCCGTCGTAGAGCTTGACGGCGCCATGGATTTCGATGGTGCGGCCTGCCAGGCGGCGGACGTCGCCCACATCCTTCAGTCCTGAAGGGAAGACCACGACGGTAAAGGGACAGGCCATCTGATCTTCACAGAAGTCAAGGAAGTGAACGCCTTTGGCGCCTACCTTGATTCTGAGCACCTTCCCGGTGACACACTTGGTTTCGCCCACGTGCTGGCCGGCCTCGTGAATCAGGATGCAGTCTGAGGCGTGTAACGAGACAGACAAAGCAACCCCGAGAAAGGGTAGAAACAATTTGAGCTGCGCCCAATCCATACCCGAAAGTCTACGAAATGGGTCCGCCGCAGGTCAGTGATGGACACTGGAGATTTTCCGGACAGTCCCACTATGGAACTGCTCGCTCCGAACTGCTAGCCGGTGCCGGGTCATTGGCAGGGAAGTCCGCCGGATGCGGTGACCACGTTCGTGGTTTTGCCGCTAAGCGCTGCGTTTGGATCCGTCGGTGCGAAAGCTACCACCGGAAGATTGTAGGATCCGGCATTTGCGCAATCGTACACGTACGGCTGCGTTGTCAGAGTGTAATCATAGGTAGGCGGCGGAGGCGCCATCAGGCCTAACGTCCAGTCGACCGGCAAAGGCGTCACTTGAGTTGGTGGAGCAGAAAAAGTGCCGGTCGCGACGAACTGGATCTGCTGGCCGTTTGCTGTCTTGGTGATTGTGATCGATTGCAGTTGGCGACTACTTCCTCCGCAGGCAATAAGCAGGAAAGCCGGGAGAATTAATAAGAAGGGAGCCCAGACATGTTTCATGGCAATCTCCTCCGCGCTCGAACTCTCTCAACCTGTCAGAACCTATGATAACGAAAAGAGTTGCTCAGTGATCTGATTTTAGGCGGGGAGACTCCAAGGCTGAACTGCCCCACCCTGTCGCACAAAACGCGACAAGGATGGGGCACCCGATTGCGCAGAGAACCTCTACTTGAACGACTTGACGGCTGACGCTTCGTCGTCTTTCACGTCGAACACGGTATAGAGCTTGGTGATCTGAAGCAGATCGTTGACCTTCTTGGTGAGGTTCAGGAGCTTCAGCTCGCCGCCCTGATTTTTGGTGGTCGTGAAAGCGCTGACCAATTCACCGATCCCGGAGCTGTCAATGTAGTTGACGTCCTGAAGGTTCAGAACAATTTTTTTGTTGCCCTTGGACAGCAGGTCGCGCACCGTGTCGCGCAGAATGACGCTACCTTCGCCAAGGGTGATGCGGCCGCTGCAATCCACGATTACGACTCCATCCACCTGCCGACTAGAAACCTTCATGCTCACTGGGAAGCCTCCTTGCCGCCCGCGGTTGGCCCGTGGACGTGCTTGATTAATTTGAGTTCGGTGCCCGTTTCGGTGGGGCGAATTTCAACCACATCCATAAACGAGCGCATAAGAAAAATTCCACGCCCCGAGGTCTTGAGCAGATTTTCCGGCGCCAAAGGATTGGGAATCTTGCTCAGGTCCATCCCGCGGCCCTGATCGCGAATCGTGATGACCAGGTCGCCACCCGTGCGCTCAAAAACCAGGATTACTTTCTTGTCCGGGGCATACGCATTGCCGTGCAATACCGCATTGACCGCAGCTTCGCGCACGGCCATGGAAATCTGCATGATCTCATCGTCGGGAAAGCCGAGTTCTGTAGCGATTCGTGTCGCCTTCTCCTCCGCATTGTCGATCGTCTCCAATGAGGAGTCGAGCGTGTACGAGACCCGTTGCTCGGTCATGGCCATAGACGAAGTGAACAGTGATTATACGGCTTGGACGGCGATCTTGCTTCAAATCCACAGCAGCCGCTCACCGGAGGCGATTCCCAGCGAATGCGGTAGTTTGCCTGTCGGATGGGCGAATTGTCAATGTAGAGGTGAGAATGCTTGTGAGAACGTGTCCCTTCGATGCGCAGACAGGCTATCCCTCACTGCTTTCTGATTCTCGGGAGACCGCCGTGCTATGCTGCGACCACTGCCGGGTGGTGATGAGTCAGGTCAGCGACCATCGGGTTCACCAGTCGCTCCATGTCGTCCCAACTCATGCGAACCAGTTCGCGATGAGTGCCCGCCGTGAATGTGATGTCCTCGTTTTCGGCCAGACTCGCATCGGCGTAGACGCACATGTCGTAGAGATTGCCAAACGGAGGCATCGCGCCCGTCTCGCAATCAGGGAAGGCGTCTTTGAACTCACGCTCGGTGGCGATCTCGACTACCTGCGCGCCCGTTAGAGCTCTCAGCCGGTCGAGATCAACGTGCGCCGGTGCGGGGACGACGGCCATTGCCAGGATGCCGTCAATTTTGACCATCACCGTCTTCGCCAGCTTCTTGCCCGACAGATGCGTCAGGGCGGCGATTCCCTGCGCGGTGTAGGCAACAGAATGAGAAATTACAAGATATTTGATGTGGCGGGAGTCGAGAAATTCACGAAGCTTCGTCAGTTGCATAAGACCTCCTCACTGCATGGAAAGAACAACGTTGAGGGGCCCACTTGCGTGGCTCTGTGATTGAAATCTATTCGCTGGGGTGCAGGTCGTGCAGTGACGGGGATCACTTCGCCCTTTCTTGCGGGGGGGTGTTTCGAGGCTGGACGAAAACGACGGCGAGTCCCGGGTTTAGGATGCGGCGGCGAGACGCCGCCGCGAAAGCCGCCGGGACGGCGGCGCTACAAAGGGACTCGTCGGCTCACCAATTAGTACTTCGCATTAGTACTTCACAATGGCCGCGAACGACTTCGGGTCGAGCGACGCCCCGCCGACCAGCGCTCCATCAATTTCTTCTTGCGACATGAGCGCTTTTGCGTTGTCGGGCTTCACCGACCCGCCGTACAGAATGCGCAACTGCCCGGCAAATTCTTCGCCGAAAACTTCGGTCGCTTCGCTACGGATCACTGCATGCGCCTCGGCGGCGAGTTCCGGGGTTGCGGTCTTGCCCGTCCCGATCGCCCACACCGGCTCATAGGCGACAATCAACTTCGCCGCCTTCTTCGCTGAGATGGCGTGAAACGCCCGCACGCACTGGCGGCGCAGAACGTCGTCGGTGAGTCCGGCCTCGCGCTCCTGCAGCACTTCTCCGACACAGCAGATCGGGGTGAGTCCCGACTCGAGCGCGGTTTTCAGGCGCAGGTTCACGGTGTCGTCGGTCTCGCCGAAATACTGGCGCCGCTCGGAGTGGCCGATGATCACGTGAGTTACGCCCAGACACAACAGCATGGGCGCGGAGATCTCGCCGGTGTAGGCTCCGTCGGCCTTCCAGTGGACATTCTGCACACCAATGGCGATGCTTGAACCACGGGCTGCTTCAAGGGCGGCCGCCACATCGGTGTAAGGCGGGCAGACCACGATCTCGTCGCGGTCATGGCCCGCGACCAGGGGCAAGAAGTCGCGAAAATAATCCCGGGTTTCGTCGGGCGTCTTATACATCTTCCAGTTGGCGGCCAATACTTTTTTTCTCATGAGTGAGCCTTTTCAATTCGGAATGGGGAAGTGGTGTTTGAACGATGAAGGTCTTCAGCGGCGCGCTGGTAGGCGCGAACCGTCGAGATATCAAAGAGTACGAATCGACATTTCGTCACGTGCTTTGTGGTTGCCAGAGCCTCGATTGTGGCAGAAATCGCGATCGGCGCGGCGTCCGTCACCGGATAGCCGTATGCGCCCGTCGAGATCGCAGGAAATGACAGCGAAGCGAGACCGTGCTCATCAGCAACCCTCACCGACTCACGATGGCAACTGGCGAGCGTCTCGGCTTCGCCACGCTCGCCACCTCGGTAGATTGGACCCACGGTGTGAATGACGTGTTTTGCGGCGAGTCGCCCGGCTGTGGTGATGACTGCATGTCCGGCGGGCAGGGTCTTAATTTTGCTCACGATTTGACGGCACTCGGCGAGGATGGCAGAGCCACCGGCGCGATGAATCGCGCCATCGACTCCGCCGCCACCCAGCAGAGATGAATTCGCGGCATTCACAATCGCGTCCGTGGTTTCCTCGGTGATGTCCGCTGGGCCGTGAATCTCGACAGCCTTGCCATCATCCAGCAGCAGGCGAATCGTGATGCCGTGCGCGAGACTATCCACGAATGTCACTTCTTATCCGTCAGGGCCTCGACTCCCGGCAACTTCTTTCCCTCCAGGAATTCCAGCGACGCACCGCCTCCAGTGGAGATGTGCGTAATCTTGTCGGCTACGTCGGCGGCATGCACGGCTGCGACCGAATCGCCGCCGCCCACAATCGAAATCGCGCCACCATTGTCCGCCACCGCGTGGGCGATCTTGAACGTGCCACGCGAGAATCCCGGGACCTCGAACACGCCCATCGGCCCATTCCACACAATGGTTCGAGCCGTCGAGATTTCCTCGGTGAACAATTCAATCGTCTTCGGCCCGATGTCGAGCGCCATCTTGTCGGCGGGGATCGGTTGGCCTTCGCCAATCTGCTGGATCACGGCGTTGGCCTCCGGCTTCAGGGCGACCACATGATCGATCGGAAGCAGGAATTTCACGTTCCGTTTTTTGGCATCCGCCAGCAGATGCTTAGCGAGGTCGACCTTGTCGGCTTCGAGCAGCGACTTGCCGATCTCGTGACCCTGCGCCTTGAGGAACGTGTAAGCCATGCCCCCGCCGATAATCAGCACCTGAACCTTCTTCATCAGGTTCTCGATCACGCCGATCTTGTCGCTGACCTTGGCGCCGCCGAGGATCGCCACGAACGGTTCCTCGGGATGCTCCAACGCCTTGCCCAGATACTTGAGTTCCTTCTCCATAAGCAACCCAGCGGCGGATTGCTTTACGAATTTGGTCATCCCGACGGTTGATGCATGCGCGCGATGCGCGGTTCCGAACGCGTCATTGACGTAGTACTCCGCCAGATTCGCCAGTTGCCGGGCGAACTTCTCGTCGTTGGCTTCTTCTTCCGCGTGGAAGCGCAGGTTCTCGAGAAGAAGCGTCTGACCCTTTTCTAGCTGAGTCGCGACTTCTTCGGCCTCAGGCCCAACGCACTCGGGGCAGAAGCCGACGTTTTCGCCGCGCGCCAGTTCCTTGTCGAGCAGCATGCGCAGGCGCTCGGCCACCGGCTTCAGGCTCATCTTGGGATTGGGTTTGCCCTTGGGCCGGCCCAAATGCGAGGCCAGGATCAGCCGGGCTCCGTGGCGCAGCGCGTATTCGATGGTAGGCAGGGTTTCACGGATGCGGGTATCGTCCATGACGCGCCCGTCTTCGAGCGGCACGTTGAAGTCAACGCGCATAAAGATCCGGTTCCCATTGAGCGGCAGATCACGAATGGAAAGCTTGGACATGGCTGGTCGTCCTTTACTGGTGCAGGCAATTTTAGCAAAGTAGCGCCGGCATCTTG
>PMUM01000105.1 GCA_003166855.1 Acidobacteriaceae bacterium
CGGACCGCCTGCCTCGCCCCGTTCGAATGTCGTCCTGCCACAGGATAAGGACATGGAACTGCTTTTTGATGCGAGTCCACCCGCGTCCACCCGCTCGAATATCGTCCTGCCGCGGGATAAGGACATGGAATTCCTCTCAACATTGCCGCCGGCGCCAAAGCCCGCTCCTGCGCCGGCCTCCGGTCAACCGCACAACTGATTCGTAGACATTTATGGGAAGACTATCAAAGCTTTTCGTTCTCGGACTCTCTCTAGCACTGATGTTTCTGCCGCTCCATGCGCAAAGCACGGCCAAAGCGCCTGCTGCGAATACGGCAGCGGCTACTGCGGCCCCGGCAGGTCAAGCTCCGGGTGAGATGACCAAGAAGATTACCGAACTGGTGCATGCGGGAAAATATGCCGACGCACAGCAGCTGATAACAGGACTCCTGGTGGCCTATCCCAACGACCAGAGGCTCATCAAGGCCAAGGCGCTGATCGAGAGGATGCTTTCGTCTGGCGGCCAGGCAGGCGCAACTCCGTCCAACAATCTCAACAATCAGTCTGCTCAGCCGCTGGCGAACGCCGATGCTGCACCGCTCACCGGCATGGACAAGGTGCAATATAGCTCCCTGATTGAACTGGCGCGGCAGGCGCAGCAAGGCACGGATTTAAACCAGCAAAAGGCTGCGCTGAAGCAGTTCATGGATGCGAGCAGCGGATTCCTGGAGAAGCATCCAGAGCAAATGCTGCTCTGGCAACTTCGCGCGGCTTCCGCAATCAGTTTGAATGACCCGATGGCGGGGTACGAAGCGGGACAAAAGCTGATTGCCTCGGGCGCCGCGGACAGTAATGATGCGAATCTGCAACGGTTGCTGGGTCAACTCAATAACAAAGGCTGGCTGGATAAGGAACAGGCCACGAAGCAAGCGGCAGAAACGAAACGGTACGACTGGCTTTTGGGAACCTGGGCCTCCTCCGTGTTAAACGACAAGCACACTTATGACCAAGGCAAAATCGTGTTCTCCAGATCTGCCTCTGGAGATATCGAATCGTACGGCTTTTTGAATCCTGAAGAATATGGAGAGGTCTTTCGCGGGAAAGTTCTAGGCCCCGATCAAATAAGCTGGGAGATCTACTTGTTCCCCACGATCGCTGGTATCCAACACTACCCTTCCGGATGGCAGTCCGTTATTTCCTGTCAGATCACCAACGAAGCGAAGCGGATCAAGTTTGCAGTTCCGTCCCAATGGGCCACCCCCGGAGACAGCAGCAACCGTTCGATAGAGAAGCCAAATATTTACATCTTGACGAGACTTATTGATTCGCAAAGCCATTGACCTGAGCCGCGATAGCCAGCAGCGAGACTTGAGACTTCAGAAGAGTGTTCCAAATGGACTTGATTTCACAACCGAAGACACCGGACAGGGATTGCAGGAAAAGCATGAATAACTTGGCGACCTCGCTCATTCTCGGATTGATTTTTGGCCTGACGTTTGGTCAGCCGCTGCAGGCGCAATCTGCCAATCCTCCTGCTGACGAGAAGGCAACGCCAGCGGCGGCAGGGCAGGCGCCGGACGAGGCCACCAAGAAACTCACGGAACTGGTTCACGCCCGCAAGTACGCGGAAGCGCAACAGTTGACTGCGGGCCTGTTGATTGCCTATCCCCATGACGAGAGGCTCGTCAAAGCCAAGGCGTTGATCGAGAAAATGCTTGCCGCGGGCGGCCAGGGGGCTGCGGACAGCGGTCAGCCGGTTCCACCTGCGCCGAACCCTAACTCCATGCAACTGACGGGCATGGACAAACTGGAATACAACACTCTGCTGGAACTGGCGCGGCAGGCGCAACAGCAAACGGATTCAGAACAACAGAGGGCCTCCTTAGGCCAGTTTATGGGCCGGAGCAGTGCGTTCCTGCAGAAATATCCCGAGCAGATGTTGCTCTGGCAGCTTCGAGCAGCATCGGCGATCAGTCTGAATGATGCCATGGCCGGGTACGAAGCGGGGCAGCGACTTATCGCCGCGGGCGCCGCCGACAGCACCGACCCGAATCTGCAACGCCTCCTGGCACAACTCAATAGCAGGGGATGGCTGGACAAACAAAAAGCTGAGGACGACAGCAAGTACGGGGGCGTTTTAGGAGCCTGGAAAGTCGCGTGCAACACCGACGACACACCGGATCGGCGCGGGGACGAGGAAGTATTCGTGAAGTCTGATTCCGGACAGATTGAAGGCTATTACATGCACAAGAGCGTCGGCCACAAGGAACCCAGGCCCAACATGCGCGGCACCATCGGCGCCTCCGGCGAGATCAGTTGGGAGCTCTACCTACATTCAATCTCCGGCAAAAACGGGATGAGTCTGGATCCTGAAGACCCAGGAGGAAGATATTTTGAATACAACAGTATTGCAGGCAAAGCACTCTATCCCTCTGGTTGGCAACCACCGATTGACTATGTGCTTAGTCCGGACAAAAGAGCGATGACCATGAAGTGGCCACAGCAGACTGCAAATGTGAGGAAAAATGCAGATTATATTTCGCAACATCCGGTGATTTGGAGTTTTGAAAAAGTCAGTGACTAAGAAAAAAAACGGATCTCAGGATCAGCCGAAAATCATGCAACGCCTGGCCTGAATGAATCGACAACAATTATGAGAAGACTACGAAGGTCGTTTCTCCTCGCATTGCTTCTTGGCCTGACTTGCCTGGCGCCACTCCAGGCGCAAACGGGGACCAAGGGGCCTTCCGACAGCAATGCGCCAGCAGCGAGTCGCACGTCGAACGGCCAGGCACCAGATGAGGTAACCAGAAAACTCACCGATCTGGTGCACGCGGGCAAATATGCAGAAGCGGAGAAGTTGACGACAGGGCTGCTGGCGGCCTATCCCACCGACCAGCGGTTGATCAAGGCCGAGGCGCTGATTGCCAAGAGGCTTGCTCCTGCTGGCCAGACACTTGAATCTCCGATCCAGCCGGTCCAGCCGACGGCCAACAACAGCGCCGACCAACTCACCGGCATGGAAAAGGTTGACTACAGCGCCCTCATCGTGCTGGCGCGGCAGGGCATGCAGGCCACCGACCTGGCGGAACAACAGACTCTGTTGCAGCAGTTCATGGATCAAAGCATCGTGTTCTTGCAAAAGCATCCTGACCAGATGCTGCTCTGGCAGCTTCGCGCGGCGACGGCCATCAGCTTGAATGACCCGGTTGCCGGATACGAAGCCGGGCAAAAACTGATAACGGCGGGCGCAGCCGACAGCGGTGATCCGAACCTGCTGCAGTTGCTGGGGCAACTTAAGAACAAACGCTGGCTCGACAAGGCGGAGGCAGAAAGGCTGGCGAAATACGGCTGGCTTTTGGGGACCTGGAGCCTATCTTGTGCCGAGACTGACGAAAACGGAGAGGTGCATCAGCGTTGCGACGCAGGCGATATTGAGTTTTCCAAGCACAACGCCTCTGACTCAGTGGCTGAAGGCTATCGGATTAACGATGCTGGCGTTAAGAGTAACCAATCCGCATTCAGGGTCACCATTCTTGATTCAGGCCAAATACGTTGCGAGCAGAATAACGGCACTTCTAAATGGGCCCCTGTATTGTCGTGTGACAGCGCCGATAACAATCGATCTCTAACAATCAAATCGGCAGCCTATAAGCAAAACGGATACGTATGGATTTCATCATTGCACAAGAAATGACCTGACGGTGCAATACTCCCTGCCGTAAAGATGTGTAAAATCGGCCTTTCTCACGATCGTGCGCGAGTGACGGGCAAACGGGAAGTACGCCTGTGAACAGCAATTTGCATCTGTGACCAGTGTCGCGGTTGTGACCAGTGTCGCGGTCGCAACGCTGCAAGTGGGCAATTAGAAAACTACACCTTTCTAACGCCGTGATTGTCGATGCAAAGAACCAATATTAATGCGGCTTTGAAGTGCCAGATCTTGAAGGGGTTTTCTAACATGCACGAGAATGCAGATCCATCGAATCCCGGTATGTCGCACCACGCCGTTGCGGACTAATACAGACATCCTGTGTCATTACGAGCCCCCGGCTGATCTTACAGGCGTCAGAAAAGAAGGGTCAAACGTTTGACGGGGATAGCTATAGGCGACGTGAAAATTCCTACACCCCCTGCCGGAATGTCGAGCGGTGGAGTGGGGATTGTGGGGCGTGCGGGGCTGGGGGTACGGCTCGGGACCGCATGGTGCGCGAGTCACGTTCATCTGAATATTCGAGGAGGTAATTATCCCTTGACAGGTAGGTATACGAATATCGGAAGGTGTTGATGTAAGGTTGGCTGGGGGCGGTCCCTCGCTACTTCATGGGAACTGCGCCCAAGGACATCAACATGCGGCTTCCGGACCAAATTCTTCATACCTGTTGCTTCATCTCGCACAAGACTCCAGAGGTCAAATTCGGCGGGACTGCATTTGTCGCGTCCGTAAGGGGTCAGCATGGGAACGCGTTCCTATACTTGGTCACAGCTAAACACGTTGCCGAAGCGGTGGAACACGGGCCTTTTGTGGTTGGGTTGAACGAAAAGAAGGGCGGTAGGGCACACCTAGAAGTTGATGAAGCGAAGTGGTACTACCATCCCGACGAACCAAATGCGGTAGATGCCGCCGTAATGCCGTTTTCCCCTGACCGCTACGAATCGCTGGATGTGGAATGGGTTCACGAGGAGATGTTTGCCACCCCCGACGTGATGCAGAGCGCGGGCATTGGTATTGGCGACGAGATCGCCGTAGTCGGACTGTTCACGCGGTTTTGGGGCAAAAATCAATACATTCCAATCGCCAGGATCGGCAATCTGGCGATGCTCCCGAAAGAGAAGATTCCAGCAACGAGCTTCGACCCGATGGAAGCATATCTAGCCGAAGGGCGCTCCATTGGTGGGTTGAGCGGTTCGCCCGTCTTTGTGAGGCAGACTGTAAATATCACCGTTACGAATGAATCGGGGAAGTTGGTGCCATTCGCCGGAACAGGCCAGATTTACTTTTTAGGCTTGATGCACGGACACTGGCGCGTTGAAAAGGCCGCTCTCCAAAGGGATGGAATAGAGGCTTCCGAAGCTGTAAACATGGGGGTTTCTATCGTCGTGCCAGCGCATAAGATTAAGGAAATTCTTTATCAAGCGGAGTTGGCTGATATGCGAAACAAAGTTGATGCTGAAATTTCTAGTGGTAAGAGTCCCGTTTGGGATACCGAACTACAGAAGCGCCCGGTATTCACGAAGGACGACTTTGAAACCGCACTAAAGAGGGTCAGCCGAAAAGTTGAAAACCAAAAATAGATGAAGGCGGCGAGAGCTAACCATACGACAGCGCGGTAGATCCCCAACCATCGTGGAGCGACGTTGCTGGTCACGAGGTGCATGGATGTCTACCTAGGGCCTAGAATGACGGACCCAAGTACCTTGCCGATTCATCATTCGCTTCAATTGAATTCCACAACTGGCAAAAGGGAAACTTCGCTGTGTGACCGGAGAAGCATGTCACGTTTTTGTCTACGTTCAGTCGCGAAACGAACGCTCTTACGTATTCGCTTGTCGCTGTGGCCCCTGTTGTTGATTCAATTAGCACGTGAGACGCGCAATTTTTACCATTGCATTTCAACCACAATCCAAACCAGAGGTAGTGATCGTGGAGTTTCCTTGGGTCGTCCGTCTCATACATACGACGGTCAAACATATCCTCCGTGTATCGAAACACAAGCCCGCACCGAGGACACGCTACGTCTAGGTACGGAGCGCCCGTGGCTAACCTATTTGGACTATGCCTTGTTCGTAGAGGGATGGAATGCGGGAGCACGATCTCCTGTGTGCATCCATCGCCCTGACATCGGATTGCTGTGTATTGACAGGCCATACAAACCCATTGCGCGTGCGTCCATATCGCCCAAACCCTAGTCAGAACGGCTCGGCAATAATTGGTGTTTGACGTACAACCACATCTCGCTTCTCAATCTGCTGCAAGGATGCTTAGAAACATTGGCTGCACATCGAACCGGCGATTGTATCGGAAACTGTACTCGTTGAGATAGGTCTGTAGGTAGTGACGACCAACAGAATGATAAACGCCACCAATCCCGGGCTTGATAAGGCTCCAGAAGCCCTCAATGGTGTTCGTGTGAATGTCTCCGACCACATAGACGTTTTCGCTGTGATTGATTCTGTGATGGGTATATCCGCGTGCGCTCAGGCCGTTGTAGGAACGGAATGCGTCAGTGAATACAACCGACTTCGGGAGTACGTGTTCCCTGATCAATCCATTGAGCGTATCCTTTGCGGTGTCTCCAAACCGTGCGACCGCTGAATCGAGAGTTACATTCATGAAATAGAAGTCTATCGCGGCACAAGCGAATGACGCAGTAACTTCCGGGTTGCGTTGCTGAGGCTCAATGCTAGTGAAGATTGGATTGTTCAATCCCGACTACTTCAACTCGAACAAGCTCCGCTAGAAACGGCCAGTGCCTCGGATGCGGACGATAGCCTTCGCGAATGCGCCCCGCATACCAGCGCGAAACCGAAATTTTTCGGGCAATGACGGAGGGTGACGTTTGGGCGAGAAGAGGTTGGACCTTTTCCGAATAGAACTTCTCTGTCAGCCATGCGGGCTGGTCCGACGCCTTCCAGGCATGCTGCGCTCGAGCGTTCTTACGTTGAGTGACCGCACGCCTCATTTGGGCTTCAGGACCGTTCGCCGTTTCGCGTCCAATCCGAGCAGCATCGAGCATGTTGCTGGTCGCATCCCCAACAGCACAAGTAGCGCAGTTCGTACGCCCATCCTGGATCGTCTTCCCGCATCCCCGACAAAGGTTCTCGCGGCGTGGAGCTCTGATGGATGACGGTAGTGACGGTGCTCCTTTTGCCTCTCGCTTCGCTCGCTGCGTTAGCCGCGTGGCGGGAGCCGATTCACGGGCAAGTTTGGCTGAACTTGACCAAAATGCACGAGTAACCCACTCAGCGAAAGGTGCGACTGCACGCCCCCACATGGGGACGGTTTCGGACAGCCGAGCGGCGAAGGGTGCCATCAGGCGACAGTTTCCATCGCTTTGCTCAAAAAGCCACTCGCGTTTGAGTGGTTCCCGCATGATCCAATCGAGCAGGAATGAGTCAACCTGTGGGCGAACGGGTTCCATTAGATCGCAGGCAAGACTATCCCGCGCTTTGGTGTCAACATGGAGTACCCCCATACCTGGATCAAGACCGAGAGCGGCAGCCGCAAGACGTGNNCAAGACGTGATTCCGATTCAAGAAAGCTGTACAGGTAGTTGAGAATTGCGTTTGGCGGATTCACTGCCAGCCGGGGCGATCCGGTGAGCGGCGAAACCCGCGTGCCAAAGACCCGCCAATGTGCGGGCACTCGGGAATGATCTTTCCTCGGAAACATGACCGGTAATGTTCGCCATTCCGACCAATAGGCCGCAGCCGCGCGGGATTCAACCAAACGCACCCTATCGATCGTGTCAGCCTCCGCCAACTCAGATCGGTAACGATGAATTGCGTCCGCGCACTTACTAGCCGAGAGCTTGTCACGAGCAACCTGTTCCTGTCCTGCAAGCTTCTGGTCAATGAGTTCTCGCGCAATTCGCAGAGCAGCGCCCGATGAATGGGCTAGGGCCTGAGCGCGGCGAAGTCGCACATCGCTGGAGGCGGTTGGTCCGGTCACGAACAAGACCTTGCCAATACGGTTGAGCATCACAAACGAAGCCCCCACGTCCGCCAGCCACTTCAATGCGGAGAGTGTCGCAAAGCCATCTTCGGAGATGCAGACGAGACGCTTCAGTCCGTGGCCGATCCGAGCGAGTCTGATTGTCCGACGCTCAGGTCCGACCCCATCCTCGATTTCAAGATGGCCGGACTGCATTCGAATTTTGATTCCGAAGCCGGTCAGTGTTAGAACGCCACGTTTTCCGATTGGCGATTTGCGGGATACACCTTCTTGCGGTAGGGTGCTCAAAGCTGCCATTGGACCAACCTCCGATGGTGGTTAGGGCTTGTCGGCTGCTGATAACAGTCGTCAGGCCCGTTTGTTGCTTAACTTATTATATATCAAGGAGATAGGATCTGGTCGAAATCGTTTCTTGCAAAATCTTGGTCCTCTGTCATAATGTTCGGTCCGCAAGGACAACGCCAACCGGAACCTAGAAAGGCTCTAGGCTCCGGTCGGGAAATGTTAAAATGTTTGTGCAGCTACTTGTTAGCTCACATGGGCCGTATACGCTTTCTCTCATGAGGATCGGGCGTATGCGGCCTTTTCGTGCTTGGTTATGGCCCCTCCCAGCATGAGCCGTCATTCTGGGAAACCTCGGGGCTAAATAGTTAACTTCATCATCGGCCTACCTCGCGCCCTGCGATTCTCTGCGCAGAAGTCTGTCACTGCAAGCCGCTCTCTATTTGAAGCTGCGCTTGCCGCACGTCCCACGTTCCGTCTGAACGGCGTACGAAATCGTTCCCGTTGAGCAGGTTTGCGACAGTGCCCACGGGAATACCTGATTCGGCATTGATCTTCGACCGCTTCGACGGACCATGTTGGCTCAGAAATTTCACCAGCATGTCCTTGCGGTTAGGCACTGTGTGACCGTTGCTCGATTTGTTTTTGACGGTAGTCGGACGAGCAGGCTTGGATGCGACCGTCGCTTCTGCTGGACTGGACAGGTCGAATTCTTCCAGCAGCATTTTCTCAATCTGCTGGAGGTTCGCGATGCGCTGCCTAATCATGCCGACAATTTCTTTTATCCCTGCGTTCATGGGCCATCTCCTTTCAGGGAACCCCGAACTCGGGTTCAGTGAGTTGATGCTAACCCGAGAGATGATTGTACGCAAGGGGAATCAGAGTTTGGGGGCTGTTGAAATCTAGAAAATTGATTGAACTCTTAATGGCATTAACTATTTAGTCAACTATCGCCACAAGACCACTTTCCAGTAACTATATAGTTATCTGTGCCAACTACTACATACCGCATAGAAGCTGATTCTTTTTCGCAACCTCGGCTTCTGCGGGGGTTTTCGAACCTTCCATATTTGCGAAGTATCTCCCCATGATCTTGTACGGCATATCAGCACGCTTGATGCCTTTGCCCCGACACTGAGCAAACGCCTGTTTCATATAGGCCCAATTCGGCGAAACAAATGCCCTAAGCATTGGATCGCAACTGTCTTTGAGCAGTTCCTTCTGAAATCTCAACTCAGTCTTCCGAACGTTGACGCTCCGCATGCTTTGCACAATTCTTCTCAGGATCTCAAACAGTTGGTAATTGAAGCTGGTAGGGTCGAGCGACTCATTATGCAAGGCGCGACACTTTCGAAATGAATGAAGCCATGAATACTCAGGCAGCCCCGCCGTTGCTCTGGCATAGTTCAACGCGCTCTTTTCCTCTCTCGTATTCTGCCCGAATCTGACAAGTTCGTTCCGTGCGTACCACGCTTCTTGTTGGGTGAGCCGCTCTTTCAGCTCCACTTTACTTTTCTGTGCTGCTTTAACAGCCTTGTCAGCCTCAGCATACTTGGCAGTTAAGTCCCGGACGTGCAACTCCTCGGCCACAGCAACAGCGACCCAAAAGAAGGGGAATAACGTCATGGCCGACTCGCAGGAATCGGTAAAGGACTTCAACGCCGCGCAGGCTGTCCGTGCCTCCTGGTATGAAGCGTGATGCTCCGACCACATTCGGCTTTCGGTTTTCTCTGCTTCCTTGTGCTGCCGCCTCGTTTGGCGAAGCTCGCTGCGTTTGACCTCCTTGTTTCCCTCTGCAATCAAGCAGGCTGCCGGTTGCTCACGAAAGGGTCTGCGCCACTCGATATTAGGGACGCTCATCAGGACTTTTCTGACGCTCTCAGGGCTTCGCACTTTTCTAAGTTCCGCGCCGATGCGGCCCCAATCGCTCTCAAAGAACTGCTTAAGGGCGACGTACCTGTCCAGCAGGTCTCTAGGCTCAATCGCTTCACGTGGGCCGCGCTTTTTCGAATTGGAAGGCTTACGGGCCATAGCGTCAAAATGCTGTCAACTCTTCAACCGACCTAAATTGCAATTGCCGTGGCGTGGTCGGAACACGTTATCGCACCAAAATTCGTACCAATTCTCTTACAAAAACGCCTTATCGCACCAAATTGTTTAGTGTCCCCTGATTCGCCCGAAACCCCATGCGAGACTGCGTCAGGAAAGGGGACCCAAATGACAAAGCCGAACAGGGGAAAACGACCGAGAACCCGAGCCAAGAAATCACCGAGTGGTGCAACCAAGGCCGGGACTCGCTCCAAACTTGCATTGGCGAAATTGTCCGCTCGAAGCGTAGAAGCGCGGAACCGTGCCTTGCACGCTTTAACAGCCATCCGTCACGGGGCATCCCTCGCTGATGCTGCCAAGGCCGAGGGAGTAAATCAGCGCACCATTCGAAAATACGTCGGTTCAGCCCTTCGACAAGATCACACTGGCGGTCGCATCCGAGCGGTTCCGCGTGACAAATTCACGCGTTATCTGCAAATCCCAGGTCAGGACGCAGGCGGTCTGACTCAGGTCGCAGCGAAGGGGAGCAGAGAAGCGACCGAACTTGCCGCTTATGTGAATGCTAGAGCCGCTTTTCTTCGTTCGGGAGATGAATCGGTGCTCCGTCCCTTTCATGGCAAGAAGATCGGTGGGCACACGCTGGTCACTGATCCCAAGCTCCTGACCGCCCTGGCCGAGCAGGGTGAGTCCTTCGATCAACTCTATTCCTCGTTGGTGGCCTGATGACCAACGGGTGCAATCTGCGACTTTCCGGGCAGAAGCCCACGAGGACCGTTCGGCTTGCTGCCGGTCGGGCTTCAGGAAAGTTGCGTTGCGCCATTTGTGACAGGACTGACCGTGTGGAGAAACACCACGTCGGAGGAAGAAATCATGTGGTCTGGTTCACGGTTCCGCTCTGCCGAGATCACCACGTAAGGCTGACGCGTTACATCGAAGGAGCTGGCATCGACATGCGCTACACGCCAGATCGCCTCACGCGCATTCGTCGGGCAAGGCAAGCCATCTCCATGCTCCTGTGGTTCCTGGACATGCAAGAAGAAGAGTTTGCGTTGCAAAACAAAAAGAAAAGGAGTCTCACAATATGATCACTCAAGACATTTTTCTTCGCGCACACACCGTTACCGATTCTCAAACTCAACGGAAACACAAGAAACGGAAACTCTCGACATGGCCCGAACAAGTACTCGTCTTCGACACGGAGACCACAACGGACACAGAACAAGACTTGCTCTTCGGTGTGTACCGCCTGTGCGAGCTCAAAGGAGACGCGTACTACTGCTCAGAAGAAGGCATGTTCTATGCCGACGATCTTGATGCAGATCAGCTCGAAGTCCTCCAGAGCTACGCTCACTCCGAAATTGCTGGCACTGAGATAAACGCCTTCCCGCCTAAATTGAAGTTGGCTCTCTACTCCCGCTCGGTGTTCCTCAAGAAAGTATTTTGGAAAGCCATCCAGCGTGGAGCATTAATCGTGGCATTCAACGCGCCGTTTGACCTAAGTCGACTCGCCGTCGATTGGGGAAGAGCGTCTGATGGCGGATGGTCCCTAATGCTTTCGCAGTGGTTGAATCCGAAAACGGGCCAGCTTGAGGAAGACACATTCCGGCCAAGAATCGTGGTCAAGTCTCTAAACAGCAAGACGGCATTTGTCAGTCTGCGCTTTCCCCGCCCACACAAGCAGCTGTGGTCCTCTGGCCGCTTTCTCGACCTCCGCACGCTTGGTTGGGCGCTACACAATCGGTCGTACTCGCTCAAGAAGGCGTGCAAGAAGTTCAATGCAATCGAACAAAAGAAGAACCACACACCGAGCGGACGGGTCACAAGAGAAGACTTTGACTACGCCCGTCAGGACGTGAAGTGTACGACGGCCCTGCTCAATGCGATGAAGCGAGAGTTTGATCGGCATCCCATCGACCTGCTTCCCGAGAAGGCTTATTCGCCAGCAACGATTGCCAAAGGCTACCTAAAAGCAATGGGCATAGTTCCACCTCTCCAAAAGTTCGATATACCGGAGAAGATTCAAGGCATCGCCATGCAGGGGTATTACGGCGGACGTGCGGAATGTCGTGTTCGCTGTACCGAGGTGCCGGTCGTTCCTGTGGATTTCGTTTCGCAGTATGCGACGGTCTGCTCTTTGCTTGGCAACTCAGATCTTATTACTGCCAAGCGGCTGTCGTTCGAAGACGCAACGAATGACATTCGTGAACTAGTTAACAGCATCACGCTCGACCAAACGTTCGAAGCTGACAAGTGGAGAGGGTTCAAGTTCTTTGCGCTAATCCGACCAGACGAGAACATCTTTCCAGTTCGCTCGGTTTACGACGGGAGAACACAGAACATCGGTTCGAATTACCTGACATCCGAAGAGCCAATCTGGTTTGCTGGTCCTGACGTTATCGCTTCCGTTCTCGCAACTGGCAAGGCTCCGCAAATCGAAAAAGCTATCCGCATTGTTCCGCATGGCAAGCAAACTGGGCTAAGACCAACAAGCCTGCGCGGCATGGTGCAAATTGACCCTAGGAAGGAAGATTTCTTTCGTCGCGTCGTAGAAGAGCGCAAGAAGTTCCCAAAAGACGATCCGATGGAGTACTTCCTCAAGATTTTCGCCAGTTCCGGCTCATACGGTCTCTTCGTGGAAGTGAATCCAAAGGACCTGGATGAATCAACCAAAGTTGAGGTCTTTTCTGGAGAACACTCGCACGAGGAGGCCTCCAAAGAAATCGAAGAGGCTGGAAAATGGTACAGCCCCATCCTAGGTTCGCTCATCGCAGCCGGGGGCCGGTTGTTGCTAGCCATGCTCGAACGCTGCGTGGCTGATGCCAAAGGAACGTACTTGTTCTGCGACACTGACAGCCTTTGCGTCATCAGCTCACAACAGAGCGCACCCCTCCGCATTCCCGGAGCCGAAGGACTCAGAACGTTGTCCTGGGATGAAGTACAAAGCATCGTCGACAGATTCGAACGCTTAAATCCGTATGACCGGCGTTACATCAAAGGCTCAATTCTGAGCCTCGTTAAGGCCAACCACGTCGACTCCGATTCCAGCAAACCAAGACGACAGCTTTACGGGTATTCGGTATCGTCCAAGCGCTACGCGATCTACGAGAAAACGGATCACAATGGCATCAAAGTCATCGAGCCGAAGGCTCACGGACTTGGTTATCTTGCTGCACCCAAAGAGGAGAAAGAAGGCGAAGAGGGAGACTGGATCGCCGAAGCTTGGGATTGGCTGTTGCGCTCTGAGCTAGGCCTGAAATGTACAGCACCGTCTTGGCTCGATATTCCAGCCATGATGCCCATCGTGATCAGCACACCGAACATTTTGCAGCGGCTTGATCCACGACCTTTCAGCTTTCTCTTGCTTCCTCAAGTTGACAGCGGTGGAGGGCATCCGGCAGATGTCGACAACAGCCGATTTACGCTCGTTACGTCGTTCACATCTAAGAGGAGCGAATGGCTCAGATCAGAGTGCATCAACATCTTTGACGGCAAGGTCTATCAGCTCACCCTGGAACAAACCCCAAAACTGGACAAGGTAATTCCGCGGACCTACGCACACGTGCTCTACCTCTACACCAAGCACCCCGAGGCTAAGTCTTTAGCGCCTGACGGAACTCCCTGCACGTGTGACACTCGGGGATTGTTGCAGCGCTCTTCCGTAGTCGCGGCAGCACGTCGATACGTCGGGAAAGAAACCGACCGCCGATGGGAGCAAGGGGAGGACTTGAGTCTCGTTGAATTCACGTCGTTTGAATATCAACAATCAAAACACCTAGTGGCTGGAGAAGACATCAAACAAGCCATTCTCAGGACTGGAATTCGAAAGTTGGAACGCGGTACAGGTGTCAGTCATCACACGCTTGAGAGGATTCTGAGAGGCGAATTCGTTCGTCGCAAGACTCTTGCCAAGATCGTGCGGAAGGTGCAACTTCCAACTGGAAGTCGGGATTCATCGACAAACGTCGGACACCCTCAGAAGGTGGTGGGCTTGGAAGCGAGTGTGCTCCGAACCTCTAGGGAGAAATCCTGAAACTCACGTTGCTGGTCAAATTCCCCGCCGGAGTCGCCACCACCACCGCCCCCGTAGTCGCGCCCGCAGGGACCACCGCCGTCATGTACGTATCACTGACCACACTAAACTTCGTAGCCGCAACGCCGTTGAAGGTGACGCCGGTGGTACCGGTTAGGCCTTGGCCGAGAATCTGCGCCGTCTGACCGATCTTGCTGGATGGAAGGACGAAGGCGACAAAGGGGCCGAGGCCAGTGTCGAGGCTGTAGATAGCGCCAAGACCGTTACCGTTGTCGCTCGCGTATGTTCCATAGAACTTTCCGTTGGCTGCCTGGACCACTGCATCAGTGTAGTTCCCGTAGCATAGGCCTTCCACAGTGTTGAATATGCCGGTCGGCGTGACGTTGTAGATCACTCCGTCGCCGCAGGAGCCACCTCCCAACAGCGTCCCGTAAAAATTTCCATCGCTAGCCAAAGTCAGCCCGACTTCCGGGTTTTCGGCGATTCCTGAAAACGCATATACCGTTTTTGTCATGCCACGTGAAGTGATTTCGAAGATGGTTCCGCAGCCGCCGGAACAGCCGTTCCATGAGACGTACGCACCTTTGAATGTAGTCCCGTAGAAGGCTCCGCTGGCGGTCTGAACCAACGGGGCGAAGGGTTCCTGCCCGTCGGTGAAGTCAAAGCTGTGCAATGAGCTGAACTTGCCTGCGGGCGTAATCTTGAAGACCGTTCCGCAGCCGGTGGAGCATTCGCCATAGTTGGCCCCGCCAGAAGCCGTTGTCCCGTAGAAGTTCCCATCGGCGCCCTGAACCAACGCAGCAAAGGGGAGGCTGCCGTCACTACCGTCAAAACTGTGAAGCGTGGTCAACGTTCCCGCTGGAGTCATCTTGAACACCGTACCGACGCTCAAGGTTCCACCTCCAGAGGTCACTCCGTAGAAATTCTTGTCAGAACCCAGCACCAACCCCGCGTCGGGGTAATTGCCGTCCGTGCCGCTAAAGCTATGGAGCACAGAGTACACGCCGCCGGGCGTGATCTTGAAGACGACGCCCAGGCCGCTAGCCCCGCCGTTTTGAGCGGTTCCATAGAAGTTGCCATCGGTGCCCAGAACGAGCGCACCAAACGGATAGAAACCGTCCGTGCAGTTGGGCTGCGAACAAAAGCGATACATCGTGATTAGAGTTCCGGCGGGAGTAACCTTGAACACCGTCCCATAGCCGCCCGTTCCCCCGTTGTTGGAGATTCCGTACAGACCGCCGTCTCTTCCTTGAACCAGAGAGGAAAAAACGCTTGATCCATCAGTAAAAGAAGCAAGCTGTGTGAAAGTCTGCGCCGACGACGAAATCTCCATCGCCGCAAACAGCGCACAGCCCAGACAAACTCTTTTCCAGTAACTCATCTTTCCCTCCGAGCTCGCGCACTCAGTTGCCAATCCTGAAATTCTTGTTGCTGGTCAAATTCCCCGCCGGAGTCGCCACCACCACCGCCCCCGTAGTCGCTCCCGCAGGCACCACCGCCGTCATGTATGTATCACTGACCACACTAAACGTCGTAGCCGCAACGCCATTGAAGGTTACGCTGCTTGTGCCGGTCAATCCTTGGCCTAGGATTTGCGCGGTGCCGCCCATTCTTCCCTGATATCTCACGAGCGCGACGAACGGGCCGAGGCCGATATCGAGGCTGAACACTGATCCCCACGCAGCATCGTTGTTGTTGTGATAAGCATTTCCCTCGCTTGTCGTGCTGTAAAGTATTCCGTTCGTATGTTGAAGGAACCCAGCCCTTAAAACAGGGTTTTCGCCGTGGCCCGGAAAGTGATACAGCTCTTGCGCTATGCCAGTTGTAGCCGTCTGAAAAAGAGTTCCGTAATTGGCGTTTCCACCCCCTATGGTCGTGCCGTACAGGTTGCCGTCGGTCGCTTGCATGAGGCCGCCAACCGGAACATCTTCTTTCGGAAATCCCGGGAAGATGTAGAGCACCGAAACGACGCCGTTCTGATCTAACTTGAAGACAGTCCCAGCACCTTCTCCTAGGTAGTTGTTTCCTCCTATTTCTGTTACTCCATAGAGATTCCCGTCAGAAGCCTGTACCACTCCTCCGAACGGGGCCGAGCCGCCAGCACCGCAAGGAAAGCTGTAATCGTAAGAGAGCGTTCCCGAGGTTGATAGCCTGAAGACGGTCCCGCAGTTCGTCGTGCCGCCAAAACTTGCAGTTCCGTAAAGATTGCCGTCGTTGGCTTGGATGAGCGGTGCAACTACTCCCTCTCCCTGAGAGCCGTCGGCGGCGAACTGGTAGACCGTGCTGAAAGTGCTTAACTGCCGAACATATTCATAGACGGTGGAGGGGTAGCTCTCAGCTCCGCTCTCGGCAAGCCCGCTTGTTGTCCCGTAGAGGTGGCCGTCAGAGCCTTCGATAGGCGGCGCATAAGGCATTGCTCCGTCGGAGCCGCCGGAGAACTGGTGAAGGACGGTGTATGCGCCATTCGGCGTGATCCGGTATAGAACTCCCAAGCCTGCACTACCCCCATAGGTCGTAGTGCCATAGAAATTGCCATCACTGGCGAGCGTTAACCCGCCATACGGATTGCCACCACTCGTGTTGTCAAAAGCGTGCAACTGCCGGAACTCTCCAGCGGTCGAGACCCTGAAAATCGAGCCAAAAGTGGGCGACCTCCCGAATGTCGTGCCGTAGATATAACCATCCCTTCCTTGAACGGGCGTTCCGTAGAAGGGAGCCGCAGACTGCGTTGTACCTGCGAAGCTGTGAACGTAGGCCACGGTCTGCGCCGACGCTGCAATCGCCATCGCCGCAAATAGCGCACAGCCCAGACAAACGTTTTTCCAGTAGCTCACATTTCCCTCCGAGCTCGCGCACTCACTTACTGATTCGGAAACCAAAGACAGGCCCGTGGGGGAAGATCGGGCCGAAGTGTTGAACAAAGTGCGGTGCGAGTATACAGCGCAAGCGGATCGCAGCGCAGGGTGAAAGTTCTTGCACGTTTGGAAAGTTAGAGCCGTGCGCGTGCGGGCGGAGCCCCGGCCAAGTCAAAACCGGATGCCTACGTGGTAGGGGGAGGGGTGTGGCAGTTTTGCCGCTTGTTCCTTCCACCCCTTCCCCCGTTTGACCCGTCTTTTCTCTGACCTGTAAGATCAAAAGTTCCTTCTTCTGCTGCGGAATTTGCCGGGCACCGCTCGGCAGGACAGCCGGGGCATGTCCTGATCAAAGTGGAGGAGATGGCTGTCCCCACACGGGTTTCGATAGCACACACTCATGCCGCACGAACTGCCTAAATCTTACGAGCCAGGCGCGATTGAAACACGCTGGGCCGACTACTGGATCAAAGAAAAGCTGTTCTCCGTCGAGACGCCACCTCCGGGTGAAACCCGTCCGGTGTTTACGCTTCTCTTGCCGCCGCCGAACGTTACCGGTCGCCTGCACATGGGCCACATGCTCAACCAGACGCAGATGGACATCATCGTGCGCTGGCATCGCATGCGCGGCTTTATCACCCTGTGGCTCCCGGGGACCGATCACGCCGGCATCGCCACGCAGATGATGGTGGAGAAACAACTCACCAAAGAAGGCAAGAAGCGCCGCGACCTGGGCCGCGAGAAATTCGTCGAGCGCGTCTGGGAATGGAAGAAGCTCTACGGCGGCGCCATCCTCGACCAGATGAAACGTCTCGGCGCCTCCGTCGACTGGGACCGCGAGTACTTCACCATGGACGAAAACCTTTCGCACGCGGTGCGCGAGGTGTTCGTCCGCCTGTATGAGGAAGGCCTGATTTATCGCGGACATTACATCGTGAACTGGTGCCCGTGGCACGAAACCGCGATCTCCGATCTCGAAGTGAAGCACGAGGACGTCGCCGGGAAATTGTGGGAGATTCGCTATCCGGTTATCGGCACGGACGAGTTCATCACCGTAGCGACCACCCGTCCCGAAACGATGCTGGGCGACACCGCGATCGCTGTGAACGCGAAAGATGAGCGCTACACGCATCTCCACGGGAAGCACGTTCTCGTCCCGCTGATGAAGCGCGAGATTCCCATCATCACCGACGAACTCGCGCAGCCGGAGTTCGGCACCGGCGCGGTGAAGGTCACTCCCGCGCACGATCCCAACGACTTTCAGGCCGGCCTGCGCCACAACCTGCCGCAGATCAACGTGATGGACGAACACGCGCACATGAACCAGAACGCGGGCGCGTATGCCGGGCTCGATCGGTTCGAAGCGCGCAAGCGCGTGCTGGCCGATTTGCAGGAACAGGGATTTCTGGTCTCCGAAAAAGACTATGCGCTCTCGATCGGCAAGTGCGAACGCTGCGGGACAATTGTCGAGCCGCGTTTGTCCGAGCAGTGGTTCATCAAGATTAAGCCGCTCGCTGACCGCGCTAGAGAAGCTGTCGAAAGCGGCGAAATCACGATCGTCCCCGACAATTACCGCCAGATTTATCTCAACTGGATGAACAACATCTATGACTGGTGCATCTCGCGCCAGTTGTGGTGGGGCCATCGCATTCCCGCGTGGACGTGTAGCAATGATGCCTGCAAGGAAATCATTGTCGCCCGCGAAGCTCCCACGACCTGCACGAAATGCGGCGGCGCCAAACTGGAGCAGGTTTCGGACGTGCTCGACACCTGGTTTTCATCCGGGTTGCTGCCTTTCACCACGCTCGGCTGGCCGCAGAAGACGCGCGACCAGGCGGTGTTTTATCCCACGACGCTGCTCATCACCGCGTACGAGATCCTGTTCTTCTGGGTCGCCCGCATGATCATGTTCGGCTGCCACTTCATGCAAGGACACGAACAGGATCCGGCCATCAAGAAAGCGAACGGCTGGGCCGACAAGAAGAATGACAGCGTGCCCTTCCGCCACGTTTACATTCATGCCCTGGTGCGCGACGCCGACCGCCAGAAGATGTCGAAGACCAAAGGCAACGTGATCGATCCGCTGGAGATCATCGAGCGCTTCGGCACCGATGCCACGCGCTTCACTCTCGCGGCCATGGCCGCTCCCGGCACCGACATCGCGTTTAACGAAAGCCGTACCGACGGCTACCGCGCCTTCGCCAACAAGATCTGGAACGCCGCGCGTTTCATGTTCATGAACGTGGACAGGATCGAGCCCGGCCTGCGGCCGGGGACCGGGCCTGAGACCCGGTCCCACACAAGCAACGCAGCCGCCGGAGTCGCTGGATTTCAGACCGCGACCCTCGAAGACCGGTGGATTCTCTCCCGCTTCAACCGCGTCGTGGCGGATGTAAATGATGCGCTCGCAACCTACCGCTTCCACGAAGCGGCGAATCGCATCTACGACTTTTTCTGGGGCGAGTTCTGCGACTGGTATCTGGAACTGATCAAGCCCCGGTTGAATTTCGAGGAGGGCGCTGACAAAACGGCAGCGCGTGCAGCTTGCGCGAACCTGGTCAATCTCTTCGACGGCTCGCTGCGCCTGCTGCATCCGGTAATGCCGTTTATCACCGAAGAAATCTGGCAGGCGCTCTACGAAGGCAATCCTCCGCTCAAGTCGATTGCGCTGGCCGCATATCCGCAGGCAAATGAAGAGCAATTCGATCTCGCCGCCGAGACTGAGATGGCCATCCTGCAGGATTTGATTGTCAGCGTGCGCAACTTGCGGGCAGAATTGAAAGTCGAACCCAAGGTGAAGGTGCCCATCGAGGTCTTCGCACACGAGCCCGCGATCCGCAAGATGATCGAGCAGAATCACGGCGCGGTCGAGCGCTTGGGGAATGTCGAGAAGATCACTTTTGTGGAGACGTCCCTCGCCAATCGCGCCGGCGCCCGCGGCACCGCACGCTTCGACGTGCACGTGATCTACGAAAGAAAGATCGACGTAGCCGCGGAATGCGACCGCCTCAAGAAAGAACTGGAGAAGATCGAAAAAGAGTTGGCTAACAATCAGAAGCAGCTGGGCAACGAGCAGTTTCTGGCCAAGGCTCCGGAGAAGGTTGTCGAAGGCCTCCGCAGGCGAGGGCAGGAACTCCTCGTCCTGCAAGACAAAACCAAGAGCAAGCTGAAAGAATTAGGATGTTGAAGGTAGCCCCGGACGCATTCGTCCGGGGTCGAGCGTAGCTCGATGGGTTTTTGCTTCGTCGCGGAAGTGATCGCGATTCGGGGTCGGCGACGAACACAAGCGGGTCTGCGACCCGCGGACGGACGAATGCGTCCGTCCCTACACTTATGGACTGGAATTCACGACGCATCACCGCGATCCTGGAGAACGCGCTGCTCGAAGACCGGGCGACGCGCGATGCCACCAGCTACGCCTGCATCGATCCGAACCAGCGAGCCACCGCGACCATCATTTCCAAGCAGGACTGCATCCTCGCCGGAATCGGCTGCGTCGCCCGCATTCTCGATGTGTACGCCGCACTCGACGGAGCCGTCACCGCCCATTACGAAGTCACCACGCATCCTGAAATTTTCGACGGCGTGCGCCTGCACAAAGGACAGTCCGTCGCCGTGATCCAGCACAATGCTCGCGTGATCCTCTCCTGCGAGCGCGTCATCCTCAATTTCCTGCAGCGCATGAGCGGTATTGCGACCCTGACCCGCAAGTTCGTGGAAGCCGTGTCGGGCACCAAGGCGCGCATCCTCGATACGCGCAAGACCGCCCCCGGCTTGCGCGTGATCGACAAGAATGCGGTGCGCTGCGGCGGCGGCCAGAATCACCGCCTCGACCTTTCCGACGGCGTCCTCATCAAGAACAATCACATCGCCCTGGCGGGTGGCATTGTGCCCGCGCTGGAGCGCGCGATTCGCAACCGGCGCGGCTCGCAGATCATCGAGATAGAAGTCCGTACGCTTGAGGAGTTGGACCTGGCCCTCGCCAACGGCGGAGAAGCTTTTCTTCTGGACAACATGTCCGTCGAAGACGTGCGGCGCGCCGTCGAGCGCTGCTCGCAGCCCGATCTTTGGAAGAGCATGCAGAAGGATCCTTTGAAGGACGGTCGTATCATTCCATTGGAGTGTTCCGGCGGAATTCGCCTCGAGAATGTCCGTGCTTATGCCGAGACTGGGGTCGACTTTATTTCAGTCGGCCTGTTGACGCACTCGCCCCAGGCAGTGGATATGAGCATGCGCGTCGTTCCTGCCTGAGTTCGCGGCCATTCGCCGACCCTAGCGGTGTTTCGAGCTCCGTCACTCCCGCTATTCCACAAATTCCGGATTTCAGAACAGATGTACTACTGTGCACTTGCGGCGCTGCCCCGGCGCTTAGACTAGCTTCAACGGAGGCCCTCCCCTTATGTATCCCTTCGCTCGCTCCCTCGCAGCCCTATGCCTCGTCGAATTCGCGGTGGTCGTCTCTCTTACTCGTGCTCCCGAAGCGAAACCTCAAAGAGCCCCCGCGGTCGCCGCTCAACCATCAACTCCAGCCTCTACTCCAGCTTCTACTCCGAATAATCCCCGATCAGCCGACACTCCAGCCACCACCAATATCAACTTCACAGTCGACACGCTCAGCAACCGTCACGCGATCATCACCTATGTTTACGGTGGTGCTTATCCGCAGGATTCGCCCACGATCACCGACAGCGGATTGAGTGTCGTTCGCTGGGGCGGCAATTCCACCTCGCGCTACAACTGGCAGCTTTTCACCTACAACGCCGCGAACGACTATTACTTCGAGGACTTCAACTACTCCGAGATTGGCGACGCGGATTCCACCAAGTTCATCACCGACGTGAAGAGTGCGGGCAGCCATCCTCTGATGACCATGGTCATGCTGCCCTGGGTCGCGCAAAGCGCAGAAAATGGAAGCAATGGCCACTGGAGTTTTTCCGTTGCCAAGTATGGCGCGCAGTGCAGCGTTGATCCCTACAACACAGATGCAGGCGACGGCCTTAAGACCGATTGCAGCACGACGCTTACCGCCAATCCGAACGATGCCAACGTCCCTCTGCTGGATCAGCCCGGAGCCAATGACCCTCCCGGCAGCGTCTACCGCAACCAGTGGGCCGCTGCGCTGGCTGCGGCATTTGGCACGGCTCCTCACTTCTACAACATGGATAACGAGATCGACATTTGGGGCGGTACCCATCGCGATGTTCACCCCGCGCCCACCGCCTATAACGAAATGCGCGACACCTTTGTGACGGAAGCGCGCAACCTGAAGGGTTGGGATTCAAAGGCGATCCGCCTCNNGGCGCGCACGCCGGCGTCGATCTTCTCCCTTGGTGGCTGAACGAAGTTTATTGGGAAGACAAAGTCGGCGGCGTGCGCTCGATCGATGTTCTCGATGTCCACGCCTACCCCGACGGCCCCGACACCTCAACCTGGACGCAGGCGCAGAAGCAGGCTCTCGCCGCACGCATCTATCGCGATTACTGGGATCCCACCTATGTCAGCGAGTCGGGCACGATCAATCAGAACTGGGCGACGTTCATCCAGCCCAATAAGACCATCCCCTTCCGCATTCCGCGCATCCGCGCCACGGCAAACATGATTTATCCCGGAACTCCCGTCAACTTCACCGAATGGAGCGCGGCGTTCGCCGGCGAATCCGATTTTTCGACCGCGCTCGGAGATGCCGATGCTTACGGAATTCTGGGCCGCGAGCGGATGTATCTCGCCTCGCGTTGGACCGCTCCTTCGCCGACGAACCCGAACTACCTAGCGCTGAAGCTCTTCACCAACTACGACGGCAAGCTTCACGGATTCGCCACAACCTCTGTCTCTGACACCAACGACGGGGATCCGAATCTTTTCAGCAGCTACGCAGCCCTCAACTCCACGGGCAAGACTCTGACGGTGTTAGTCCTGAACAAAGATCCATCGAACTCGGTGCAAGCGCAGTTCACGATGAACGGATTCACCCCGTCACAGGTGACCTCGTACACGCTGGCTTCGACGAATCCCACCCAGATCGTGCCTTCCACAACCACCTCGTGGTCTGCCACACAGACGTTTGCGCCCTATACCGCGACGCTCCTCGTGGTTACCGGCACGACGCAGCTGCCAGGCGCGGAATGGGACTTGAATCCCGACACAACCATGGTCGCGGCGGGGGGCAAAGTTGTCCTCTCTCCAAAAGTCACGTCAGGAACGGCGACCGTGACATTAGGCGCCGCGACGTCGGACAGCGGAATCACTGTTGTCGTATCGCAACCCACGCTGAGCAAGGGCCATAACGGAAAGATCACCGTGACCGCCGGAACCACGCCGGGCTTCTACCACTACAGCGTGCCTAGCACCGACACTGCCGGCGTCGCGCAACAGCAGGGTGGCTACATTCTCGTGGGCAATCCTCCGGCAACGTTCACCAAGACGGGCGACAAACAGAAAGGCGCCGCGGGCAGCCAGTTGACTTTGTCCGTTACGCTGGTTCCAGGGCAGTCCGGAGGAAGCGCCTCGGGCGGAACGGTTCTGTTCACGACCAACTCGGGCTCGGTATCGAGCCGCATCATTACTACCGACTCCACCGGGAAGGCGACGGTCGTGCTGACTTTGCCTTCGACCGCAGGAACCGTGCGCGTCACCGCGGAAGGGCAATACTCGCTCGGACACCCTGTGGCCACGTTCACTGAAACGGCGCAGTAGCCCTGTAGTTTGTTGTTTTGCGGGGATTCGCGCATAATCTCCGCATCAGCAAGACCGGCACAATTCGTAAGAGCGCGACGCGGGCCAAAGCGCCCGCCGCGCACCAACCGCAGCCCACCGACCTGCGACTGGGTCGTATTGTGCGCTTGATGATGGAGCACGCCACTGTCGTCGTCAGTGGAACGAAGATTGCCCAGGAGATTTCGTCCAACCGCTCGGAAGTCTGGCGCCTGATTCAACAACTGCGCGGCCTCGGTGTCGACGTCGCCGGCCACCCCGCCACCGGATATCAACTACGCTCGGTTCCTGACCTACTATTGCCGGAGGTCCTGCGGCCCCTGCTTCGCGGCACCATCTTCGACGAACATCTTCACCACTTCTACAAGATCGGGTCCACCAACACGTCAGCCATGGCTGCCGCGGCGGAGGGCGCTCCTGAAGGCAGTGTCTTTCTAGCCGAAGAGCAAACCGCAGGCCGCGGCCGCGGAGCCAACTCGTGGCAGTCCCAACGCTCGACGGGGATTTACTGCTCGGTAGTGCTGCGGCCCGCCCTTCCGCCCTCGGAAGTTCTGGCATTGTCGCTCGCGGCCGGACTCGCCGTGCGCGCCGCCATTGAGCAAGTCGACTCGCGCGTGACTGCTGACCTGAAGTGGCCCAACGACCTTCTGATCGACGGCAAGAAAGTCTGCGGAATTCTCGCCGAGATGAATGCCGAAGCCACCCGCGTCCGCTACATCGTGGTCGGCATCGGCCTCAACGTGAACCAGGCAAGCTTTCCCAAAGAGTTGGGAGCGACCTCGCTGCGCCTCGTGACTGGAAGCGAATGGTCGCGCGTTGAGCTGGTGGCAGCTTTGTTAAAATCACTCGACCGCGAGTATCGCCAGTTGTGCGAAGATCCCGAGGCGAAGGAGGAGATTCTGCGCCGCTTCGCCGAGAGTTCATCGTGGGTCCAAGGCAAACCGGTTCGCATCGAAGAAAACGGCTCCGCCTTCGAAGGCACAACCGAAGGCCTTGATCAGCGTGGATTCTTGCGGGTACGAACTGCGAAGGGAACGAAAACAGTGCTGAGCGGAACAGTGAGAGAACGTTGAGCCGCCCCAGCGCAAGGTTAGCTAGAAGCTAGCAGCTAGGAGCTAGCAGCCCTCATGCTTCTCGTCATCGACGTCGGCAACACGAACACGGTCCTGGGCGTCTTCGCCCGCGTCGCTAAGGTGAACACCGCCGGCGACTCCGACGAGACCCCACGCTACGAGCGCCTCGTCGCCAACTGGCGCGTAGCCACCTCGCGCACCAGCACAGTCGACGAATACGGCGTCCTGTTCCGCAACTTGTTTTCGATGGCCGGACTCGAGTCGAAGGGCATTCACGGTATCGTGATCTCGTCGGTCGTTCCGCCCCTCGATCCAGTGCTGCGGCAAGTCTGCGAGCGCTATTTCAGTCTGCGTCCTCTCGCCATCGAGCCCGGAGTCAAGACCGGGATGCCCGTGCACTACGACAATCCCGCGGAGGTGGGCGCCGACCGCATCGTCAACGCCGTCGCGGCGTTCGAAAAATACGGGGGCCCCTGCGTCATCGTTGACTTCGGCACGGCCACCACGTTCGATTGTGTATCGGCGAAGGGCGAGTATCTCGGCGGAGTGATCTGCCCCGGCATCGGCATTTCGGCTGACGCGCTTTTCGAACGCACCGCGCGCCTGCCGCGCGTCGAAATCCGCAAGCCCGCCCGCGTGATCGGTTCCAACACCGTCGGCAGCCTGCAATCGGGCCTCTACTACGGATATCTCGGCCTGGTCGACGGCATCCTTGAACTGCTGCTCGCAGAATTGGGCCCCGCAACGCAGGTACTTGCCACTGGCGGCCTCGGCCCCATGATCGGCACCGGATCGAAATACATCAAGCACGTCGACGACTTCCTGACCCTCGAAGGCTTGCGCATCATCTGGGAACGCAATGGCTCCGCGCGCAAGGATTCCATTTCGGCAAAGAGTGCGCCCAAAGCCGAACCGAAAGCATCCGCACCGAAATCAAAGAATGGTGGCGGCGCGCCGACCTCCTCGCCCACGCGATCCTCGCGCTGACTCGCCGTGGAAAATTACTTCAACTATTTCACCGAAATTGAAGACCGCTTCCTGCGCCGTCGCGGCGGAGGCCTGTTGCTCTCCACTCTCGACTGGGCCCTGATTGAAACGTGGAAGGATGCCGGAATTCCGCTGGAGGCGGTGCTGCGCGGCATCGACGAAGCCTTCGACCGCTACGACCAGCGCCCGTCGAAAACGAAGAAGGTGAATAGCCTGGGTTACTGTTCGCAGTTGGTGCTGGCCGCCGCCGAAGACATGAAAGAAGCAGCAGTAGGCGCATCGGGAACTGACACCGCGCCGCCGAGACCCAGCGCCAGTCAAGGATTTGAACCGGCAATAGTCGTGCCCTTCCTGCGGCGCAACGCCGATTTGCTGGAGGCCGCAAAGCTACCCGAAGCAGGCGGTATCTCCGCGCGCTCGGTCGCTCTCGATGCCGCGAAAACATTGCGCCAACTCGCGGAACAAATAGAAGCAAAACCGGCCGCACGTCTGGAAGATCTGGAGCGCCGCCTGACCGTACTCGAGGAAAAGCTCTTCGCCATGTTGTTGGCCTCAACGCCGGACGAAGAAATCGTCACCGTCCGCGCCGAAGCCGATCGCGATCTCGCTCCCTACCGCCGCAAAATGTCTGGAGCCCAGATCGATCAACTCCAAAAACAATACGTCCACAAGCGCTTATTGGAGAAATACCATCTCCCACGCCTGAGTCTGTTCTACATGTGAACCGACTGACATTTTGCCAAGGTTGCGACCTTGCAGGCCTGCGGACACGACTCTGCAGGCTGCGGACAAAAGCCGTTTTGGGGTGGCGCAGCGCTTTTAGCGCTGCGATCAATCCATCACTTGGTCTGAGGCTTTAGCCGCTGAGGTACTCGGCAGGTTTCGAGCAACCGTTCTGCCGCTGAGGTAAGCTGTGCACTCCAACGTGACCCATCATTTCGACGCATTGATTCTCGGCGGAGGCGCAGCGGGCCTGATGTGCGCCATCGAGGCCGGCAAGCGCGGACGCCGCGTCGCCGTACTCGACCACGCCGACCGTCTCGGCAAAAAGATCCTCATCTCCGGCGGCGGCCGCTGCAATTTCACCAACATCAATACTCAGCCCGAAAACTTCCTCTCGTCCAACCCGCATTTTGCGAAGTCCGCGCTAGCCCGCTACACCCCTGCGGATTTCATCGCACTGGTGGAGAAGCACCGCGTCCCCTATCACGAAAAGACGCTAGGGCAACTGTTCTGCGACCGCTCGGCCCGCGACATCCTGGGGATGCTCGAAGAAGAATGCCGCGCCGCCAATGTCAGCATCTTCCTGAACACAAGAATTCAAGAAGTGAGCCGGACCACAGAGTTTGTCGTGCAATCATCCAACGCCGAGTTCCACGCGCCCGCCCTCGTCGTCGCGACAGGCGGCCTGTCAGTTCCCAAGATCGGCGCCACCTCGTTCGGCTACGACCTCGCACGCCAGTTCGGCCTGAAGATTCGCGAGCCCTGGCCAGGACTCGTGCCTCTGGTTCTGGAAACAGAAGACCGTTCCAGATACTGCGATTTGTCGGGCGTCTCCGCCGAAGTGATCGCCTCATGCGACGCCGCGCAGTTCCGCGAAAAGATGCTGATCACGCATCGCGGCCTGAGCGGCCCGGCGATCCTCCAGATTTCGTCCTACTGGAAGAAGCCGCACCCGATCACGCTAGACCTCGCCCCGGACAGCGAATTGACTGCAATCTTCCACGATCCCAAAACCCCGCGCACCCTGACGACCCTGCGATCCGAGTTCCACAAAGCTCTGCCGGCTCGCCTAGCCGACCGCTGGCTCGAACATCACGCGCCGCAATCCTGGACGAACACTGCCCTTTCCGACCTCGAGCAGCAGGCGCACGCCTGGACCATTCTGCCGTCAGGCACCGAGGGCTACGAAAAAGCCGAAGTCACCTGCGGCGGAGTCGACACCGACGAACTCTCCGCCAAAACGATGGAATGCCGCAAATCCCCCGGCCTGTTCTTCGTCGGCGAGGTCGTCGACGTGACCGGCCACCTCGGCGGCTTCAACTTTCAGTGGGCCTGGGCCTCTGGCGCAGCGGCCGGCAGAGCGTTGTAAACTAGCTGCCCAGAACTCGAGAGGAGACGCCATGAGCGGAAACGCCAGATTCCTGCGAAACATCGATTGCCTCGTCGCGACATTGTTCATCGCGACAACGTTCATCGCCACAACGGCGCTCGCCCAGACGCCCTCGCTCCTGGTTCTTTCAAAAAGTGACCACACCGTCGCCATCGTCGACCCTGCGAATCTACAGGTCCAGGCGCGCATCCCCTCCGGCCCCGATCCCCACGAGATCATCGCCTCCGACGACGGCAAACTCGCCTACATCTCAAACTACGGCGGTCCCGACAGTACTCTGAACACAATCTCAGTCGTCGATCTGGTTGCCCGCAAGCCGCTGCCTCCCATCGATCTCGGCGCATTGCGTTCCACTCACGGCCTGGATTTCGCAGGCGGCAAACTTTATTTCACTGCGGAAACAAATAAAATCATCGGCCGCTACGATCCTGCCACGCAGCACGTGGATTGGATCCTCGGCACAGGTCAAGATCGAACCCACATGATTATCGTGACCAGCGGCCTCAACAAGATCTTCACTTCAAACGTGAATTCCGCCACGATCAGCATCATCGAGCAAGTGTCCCCGCCAAGCGGAGGCTTCACTCCCCCAGGCGGCCCGCGCCTCACGTGGGAGGTAACGAACGTCCTGGCCGGTCAGGGCTGTGAAGGCTTCGACATCTCGCCCGACGGAAAAGAAATCTGGGCTGCCAACGCGCACGACGCAACCGTCACCATCATCGACGTCACCACTAAGAAAGCGGTCCAAACACTTCCCATCCCAGTAAAGGACGCGAACCGCTTGAAGTTCACTCCCGACGGCAAACGAGTCCTGATCTCCGCCCTGGGTGCGCGCTCCGCAGACACGAGCCTCGTAGTGCTCGACGCCACCACGCACAAGGAAGTGAAGCAGTTGAACCTCGGAGGTGGCTCCGCAGGTATCCTGATCGCCCCCGACGGCTCCCGCGCCTACGTCGCAGTAAGCATGGCCGACAAAGTCGCCGTCGTAGATCTAAAGACCCTGGAAGTCACCGGACAAATCGATGCCGGCAAGCAGCCGGATGGATTGGCTTGGGCCACAAAGAGGTGAATGCTACTCGCGCACTGGCGTCATCCCGAGCGGAGCCGCATTTCAGGTGGAGCGAGGGATCTCGCGCGGATCACTGCGTGACGATCTCCCGCCCGACAAACCACGGGGCATCCTCCCCATACCGTAGAATCAAGTCTTGCTCCTCACAATCGAAAAGCTGATTTACGGCGGCGACGGCCTGGCCCGTCTGCCCGCCGATTCGCCCGCCGCCCGGGATACCGATGAAGTTCGCGGGCGCGGCAAGACCGTGTTCGTTCCCTTTGTCCTGGCCGATGAGAAAATCGAAGCCTCCCTCACCGAACAGAAGGCCGGCTTCGCTCGAGCGAAGGCGGACTCGATCCTCGCGCCTTCCCCGCACCGCGTCCCACCGCCCTGCCCGCACTTCACCCGCTGCGGCGGATGCCACTACCAGCACACCACCTACGAGCACCAACTCGAGATCAAGAAAGAAATCCTGCGCGAAAGCCTGCGCCGGATGGCCAAGCTGGAGTTGCCCTTCGACATCGAGGTTCATCCCTCGCCGCCGTGGAACTACCGCAACCGCTCGCGCCTGCAAGTGCAGACGAATCCCGCGTTCGCCGCCGGATATTTCAAGATGGCGTCGCACGATCTGCTGGCCGTTGAAGAGTGTCCCATCAGTTCGCCGCTGATCAACCGCGGGATCGCGTGGTTGTGGAAGAGCGGTCGCGCGGGCAAAGTTCCCGAGGGTGTGCGCGAAGTCGAGTTCTTCGCTAATGCCGATGACACGCAACTTCTTATTGACGTTAGCTGCGCCCGTGAAGCCCGCCGGGCGGCGATGCGCGAGTGGGCGGAAGACTTCCGCGCCGCTATGCCCGAGATCGCGGGAGTCCTCGCCTTCCGCGAGCCCAATCCCGGCGACCGCAAAGCCAGCGCGCAGGAAATCCTCGTCACCGTCGGCGATGCGTTCTTGACCTACCAGACCCAGCGTGCGTCCTACCGCGTCAGCGCCGGGAGTTTCTTTCAAACCAACCGTCACCTCACCGACGAACTGGTAAACATTGTCACTGCCGGCCAGTCTGGCAAGCTGGCGCTCGACCTCTACGCGGGAGCGGGCCTGTTTTCCACAGCCCTGGCCAGTGACTTTCATCACACCGTTTCTGTTGAGTCGTCACAGACTTCCACAGCCGATCTTTCCTACAATCAGTCCTCGAATGGAGAGGCAGTTCAGGCCACCACGGAGCAGTACCTGGCCCGTGCGGAAAATTCGGGGCGAGTCGGGAAGGGCGTAGTCCTCCCTCATATCCCTTATAAGCCCGACCTAGCGGTGGTGGACCCGCCTCGAAGTGGCCTGGGAGAACGCGTGGCGCGAATGTTGGCTTCCTTGGGCGCGCCACGCGTTATTTATGTTTCCTGCGATCCAGCTACGCTGGCCCGCGACCTCGTGCCCCTGCTCGCCGCCGGTTATCGCGTCGAGCAAGTGCACCTGGTGGACTTGTTTCCCCAAACCTACCACCTGGAAAGCGTCGTGCACCTGGCCCGCTGAGACCTGTGTAGGGACTCATGTAGCGAAAGCCACCTTCGGCTGTCCGCCCGGACGGAGCTCTCTTAGGTAGCGCCGGCATCCTGCCGGCTGTCCCGGGGGCGTCTCGCCCGCGGGTGCCGCCACCTATTCTTATGAACGCACTTCCCACCGCGGCCCCGCCGCCCGCGTTCCACCCCAAAGCTCCCCGGCAGCCTATGCTCTGGGCGGCCATAACCTATTCCCTCGGCATCATCGCCGGAGTCTACCTGTGGCGCCCGACGCTGTGGTGGACCGTCGCCGCCACGGCGTTCATAGCAGCCGCATCATATTTCGCGCGGCGCCGTTCCGGCTTAGGTTGGATTCTCGCCCTAGCCGCTTTCTTCGTCACAGGCGCTCTCCACATCCAGGTACGCGGCGCCCCCACCCGACTCGACACCAGCATTCAACCCTACGCCGACCGTCAGGAACTCCAAATCACTGCCCACGTCACCCGCGACGGACGCCTGCAGCAAGGCGGCTTCAACGAGATCCGACAAACCGTGGACGTCGAATCAGAAAGCATCGTGACAGCAACAGGCCAGAGCGAAGCCATCCACTCCGGCATCCGCCTGAACATCTATCGCCCGCGGCCGAACGACGCAACTCCGGAAGAAGCCTCCGAAACACACGCGCCCATGGCGGCCATTCCAGTCTTCCACTACGGCGACCGCATCCGCTTCTCCGCCAAGCTCAGACTCCCGCGCAATTTTCGTAATCCCGGCGCCTTCGACTATCAGGGATACCTCGCCGACCGCGGCATCGCCGCTCTGGCCTCAACCAAAATGGAGAATGTCGAACGCCTCCCCGGCTTTACCGGAAACCGCATCGCCCTCTGGCGCAGCCGCCTGCATCGTGGCGTCGTCGCCAAGGTGCACCAACTCTGGCCCCCGCGCGAGGCCGCGCTCATCGACGCCATGGTCATCGGCGAGGAGGCCTTCATCGACCGCGACACTCGCATCGACTTTCAGCGCTCCGGCACTTACCACGTCCTCGTCGTCTCCGGAATGAACGTCAGCATCCTCGCCTTCGTCGTCTTCTGGACGCTGCGCCGCCTGCGCCTTGCCGACGTCCCCGCCACTCTGCTGACCGTAGCATTCTGCGTCGCCTATGCCTTCATCACCGAGGTGGGCGCTCCAGTCTGGCGCGCCACGTTAATGTGCGCCATCTACTTAGGAACGCGCCTGCTCTACCGCGATCGCGCCATGGTCAACGCGCTGGGCGCAGCCGCGCTGGGATTGCTGATCGTCGACCCGCGCCAGCTTTTCACTGCCAGCTTCCAGATGACTTTCGTCTGCGTACTGATCGTCGCCGCCATCGGAATCCCCATCCTGCAACGCACCTCCCAACTCCAGAAGCAAGCGCTCGCCCATTGGGACTCCAACGACTATGCCGCGCTTCTGCCCCCGCGCGTGGCCCAGTTCCGCGTCGATCTGCAATTCATCGCCGCACGCGTCGCCCTTTTCGTCGGACAAAAGTGGTCGTGCCGGCTTGTGCGCACCACAGTCGGATTCGCCCTCGCCGCATGGGAACTGCTCTTCATTTCCGCCGTCATGCAGATGGGACTCGCTCTTCCCATGGCGTACTACTTCCATCGCGCCACCACCATCGGATTGCCCTCGAACATCATCGTCGTACCCTTGGTGCAGTTGATGATGCCCGCCGCCGTCGCCGCCCTAGCCTTGGGATATATTTCTCCCTGGCTGGCCAAAGTCCCTGTGCTCCTAACCACGTTTGCGGTTGACGGCATCACTGGCACGGTCCGGGGCCTCGGCGCCCTGCGAGTGTCCGATCTACGTGTCCCCATGCCATCGCTCGCCATGATTACGCTCGCGGCCGCTGCACTCGTGCTCGCCATGTGGGCGGCTCGCCGACGTCCACTCCTGACCTGGGCTGGACTCACCGCCATCCTCTTAGCCTCTCTCGCCCTCGCATTCATCCCGGCCCCGCCGCGCACGCGTCCCAGAGCTTTGGAAGTGACCTCCATCGACGTCGGCGAAGGCGATTCCACCCTGCTCGTCACCCCCCAAGGCCGAACCTTGCTTATCGATGCTGGAGGCCCCATCGGTCCCGGCGGCTCGCAACTCGATTTCGGCGAAGACGTCGTCTCCCCTTATCTCTGGACCCGCGGCATCTCCCGCCTCGACGCCGTTGCCATCACTCACGGACACTCCGACCACATCGGCGGCATGATCGCCGTCCTCAAGAATTTCAAGCCGAAGGAATTATGGGTAGGCCTGCTGCCGCCGAGTCAGGCACTGGAGAACGTGATCGCCACAGCGCAAGCACTGGGCGTCAAAGTTGTGCACCACTGGGAAGGAGACGAATTCGACTATGGCGGAGCGACCGTGCGCGTGCTGTTCCCGCCGCGCGACTGGTTCGTCGGCAGCAAGCCCATCAACAATGATTCCATGGTGCTGCAAGTGAACTTCGGTGCATCGTCGGTCTTGTTGGAAGGAGATGCCGAGAAGCAGGTGGAACGCCGCATCGCCGCGCTCCATCATCCCAGCGCGAACTTAGTGAAGGTGGGCCACCACGGAAGCAACAATGCCACCACGCCCGAACTGCTGGCCTCGGCCAGTCCACAGTTCGCCGTGATTTCAGTAGGATCAGGAAATTCCTTCGGCCTGCCGCGCATGGAAACTCTCGGCCGCCTCGCCGACGCGGGAGCCCGCGTCTACCGCACCGACCTCGATGGAGCCGTCACCTTCTACCTCGACGGCCACTCGGTCACGCCTTCGGTGGCGGCTCTTCAATAACCGAAATCTCAGCCGTAGAGTCATCGTCCGGTGCCGACCGCCGTCCCTCCGCAATCACGCGCCGCGCCCCTTCCGCGTCCTCTTCCCGCACCAGCAGGATCATCCCGCCCAGTCCCGGGAACGCATCCTGCACCAGCGACGCCGACGTCAGATCGCTGTCGATGCCCGCCGAATCAAGCAACCCCTTCACCACCAGCGCCTCCGGTTCCTGCTCCGAACCAAACACCTTCACCAGTTTCTCGTTTGGATTAGGACGGGAATCACGACGCGCCTGCCGGTCAGCGGCCGAATTGCCAGCTTCTGCCATGACATCTCCAATCTGGAATCGAACCGGTAACGGCTGGCCGAGTCCGCCTGCATAGGAATCGATTTTACTCCTCTTCCGGCCACGACCCGGGAAGGCCACGACTGCAGTCGTGCCTTACGATCACGTAGGGGCGGACGCATTCGTCCGCCCCCGCGAAGCGAAACGAGCGCCCCGGACGAATGCGTCCGGGGCTACGTATTTTGTTAATCCCTCACAAATCCAAATCACCTTCAATGCTAACCCTTCTCGCCCGCGACGAATCTACAGCAATGACCCCAGAACGACACCTCTGTGTAGTTGCTTTCCTCCGCAAATGGGGCAGAATGGCAGGAACCATCGGCGCAACGCCGGACCGCGCCGCGTCATCCAAAGCTGTGGGCGTATTTATGTGGGACGAAAAAGGGGACACCATGAACATGCATCAACAGGCCAGGCAGGAACCGAGCTTTCCCATGCCGGAGCAGCAAGAGCGCGAAGAGGAAGCCCGCAAAATCCGCCGCCTGCAAGTGATGATCAGCATGGTGATGTCGGTCATCGGCCAGGACCCCAACCTCACCGTAGAAGAAGCCTCCGAACTCGCCGCTGGAGCCAAACGCGCCGCCCTCGCCATGTTCCCCGACAAAGAACTCGCCTTCGATCTGCTCTACAAACCCCGCCTGCAAAGGCTCATGAAGGAAAGATTCCGGTTGCAGTAGGATATTGTCGACTGCGATTACAAGAGGCGACCGCTCACAGGGTGAGAACTCACATCTTACGTTCGCGAATAGTCCGTCCACGCTGATCTCGTACATCTTCTTGTTCCGTGTGACTATTGCCTCCGGTCGTTGTGGTTCTCGAGTTAATACGTGGAAAACATCGGTGTCCTCAGGCACGTCGCTCAACACATGCGTGTGATAGCCCGCCACACTCGTCGCGCCCTTTGGTATTGATCTTGGGTCGACTTCGATAATGCTTTTGTGCAATTGGCGCTTTTCCAAAACGGCTCCGCCATCTGCCGTCATGAGGTAGCGGACATCGCCTCCGAGAGGGAAGATCTCGGTCTTAGTCTGAGCCGGGACAACGTAGACATAAAGTTGCCCGGATGGCGTAGGGAGAACGGCGATGTTGTACGGCCGCTTTTCGCCCTGGAAATCGTGCCGGGCAGTGTCGAATGCCTTGGCAGCTGCTAGGTAGAAAGCCGTGTCTTCCCTCGGCGGATCAAGTTTCTTGACTGTGAACTCCTGAAGAGTTGCGCCCTCGGTCGCTTCGTATCCGATTAGAAATCTGTCGCGCTGCTCGTTGAGATGACCAAATACAACCGTCCATCCCTGATCTGACTTGAACGCGAGGTAACGTCCGACCAACTGATCAGGCGGGTGCAGGGCTTGCACAGCGTCTGTGGCGTGCCACGCGGCCTGATCATATTCATAAAGCGCCCGACCACGAGCCGTTACATCGGGCATGATGGGATCCGTTTCCGGCTTCTTTTTTCCTGCGAAACATAAAGAGGCCAACAGCATCACACCGACGGTGACGAGTCGCTTTCGCATGAGATTACCTCGACGGTAGTACGCGCGGTGCTTTGTTGGCGAACTTCGCTTCAAGACGTGTGGCGACTACTCATCCGCCACCGAATTCCTAAGCGTCCCCACACCCTCGACACTAACCTCGACTACATCCCCCGCCACCAGCGGCCCCACGCCCGCGGGCGTCCCGCTCGGAATCAAGTCTCCCGGGAACAACGTCATCGCCTGCGCAATATGCCGAATCACTATGTCCAGCGCGAAGATGAAATCCCGCGTATTCCCCTGCTGGCGAACCTCGCCATTGACGCGGGTTTCCACGCCCACGCCTGCCCACGGATCGATCTCATCCGTCACCACCGGCCCCACCGGACAAAACGTATCGAACCCCTTGGCCCGGCTCCACTGCCCATCTTTATTCTGCAGATCGCGCGCCGTCACGTCATTGACGCACGTGTATCCCAAAATGTATTGCCGAATGTCCGCATCCGCCGCCGGCTGGTAACAAGTCTTGCCAATCACTACGCCCAGCTCGCCCTCAAAATCAACGCGCTCCGAAATCTTCGGACGACGCACCGTCCCCTCCGGCGGCAGCAACGCCGACGTAGCCTTCAGAAAAATCAGCGGCTCCTGCGGCACGTCGTGCCCCAACTCGGCCGCGTGCTCGCGATAGTTCCGCCCCACGCACACGATCTTTGACGGACGCACCGGCGGCAGCAATGCCGCCTCCTCTAGCGGAATCGCCTCGATCTTCCGCGTGCGCAGGCTTTCCATGTCCCCGTCGGCCTCTTCAGGAGCGGTGAGCAGCACGCGCACAATCGCGTCCCGCCCGCCAACGGACTCGACCAGCCCGTACTGGGCCTGGCCATTGAATTGAAATCGGCAATATCTCATCGCCCTCTATCTAACCATATCTGTAGAAACTGAGCCGCAAAGAAGGGGAAATATTTTCTGACTTCCACATTCCTGTTCCGCACGGAGGACATTCTCTTAGGGGACGCGATCGGAAAGCTCTCGCCACGAGAAATGCGTGCTATAGTAGCTGCCCGGGACGTTCCGGGGCAAAGCAGCCGCAGACCCTCCCGAAATCTCTGCGTGCCGCCATCCGCAAGTTGCAGGCGCAAGCTCTAAGCCCTGGCAGGAGCCATTTCGTGCGGTCAGCGCCTCGCCATCGATCATGTACGGTTACTCGGCGTCGCCTTGCCTGGGTCGTCGCCTTCTGGCTATGCGGCCAAATCTCTGCGTTCGCACAAGTACCCTTGATAAATGCAGGTCCGGATGGGTTCGCCCAAATTGATTTCGAACAAATGTATTTGGACCAGATCAGCCGCCACGCCAGGGAGAGCGAGCAGCAGAAGGCGCAGGATAAAGTTCTGATTGATTCTGGTACTGTATCGGCGCTCGACTTGGAAGCTCCTAACAAAGCCGTGGCGGAGTATAACCGCGGCACATCACTGCTGAGGCAGCAGAACTCGAAGGAAGCAATCAAGCATCTGCAACGCGCGATCGATGTCTATCCCAGGTTCGTCTCTGCGCACATCGCTCTCGGCCTCGCCTACGTCGATCAGGAAGAACCCGTCCCAGCCACGAGGGAATTCGAAGCGGCCTCGGCCCTGGACCAAAAGTTTCCCGGATCCTTCCTGAATCTCGGCATGGTGGCCCTGTCGCGGAACGAATTTGCAACGGCGCAACCGGAACTGGAGAAGGCCGCCTCCCTGCGTCCCAACGATGCCAGAATCTTGTCCAGCCTGGCCTACGCGCAAAACGGAACCCATCAATACCAGCGTGTCCTGGAGACCGCCAAACGGGTCCATTCCCTTGACCACAAGGGATTGGCAAATGTTCACTACATCGCAGCGTCGGCAGCGATGTCGCTCAGCGACTTCGTGACTGTGGAGCGCGAGTTGAACCTGTTCCTGAACGAAGACTCTACCAACGCGTTCGCTCCCCGTCGCACGCAAGAAATCTGGCGGTGCTTGCTCACAACCGGATGGTTCAAGCGTCTGCCGGCGCCGCTACACCACCAGCCACTATCCTGGTCGCTTCTCTTCAGCCGCAAACATTCCCCAACAGTGAGCGGTTGAAGGCACAGTTGACCGCCTTGGGCGAATCCGACGCCGGAGCTTGCCAGGAATGCTCTTCACCGGATGAGGCAAACTCAGGCGGCGTTGACAACGCCCACCTCGCTTCGAATATCGCCCCAAGCCTGCCCACCAACGAATGGACCATTCGCAAGAATGTGGACGAGGTGACCGTGTTTTTCTCCGTCAGCAGCCACGGACACCCGTTGAATGATTTGCAGCAGTCCGACATCCGCCTCCTGGATGACAACAAGCCTCCAGAAAAGGTCGTGCAATTTGCGCCCCAGTCAAAGCCTCCGCTGCGACTGGCTCTGCTCGTCGATACCAGCGGTTCCGTTCACGACCGCTTCTCATTTGAAAAGCACGCCGCGGCCAAGTTCGTTGAGAAAATGCTGAGTGGGGACTCCGACCTCGCCTTCATCGCGGGTTTTTCCAACGACACCACCGTGACTCAGGATTTCAGTCGGGAACCGGCTGATCTGGAAAAGGGAATCGACAAACTCACGAACAAAGGAGGAACAGCGCTGTTTGACGCGGTTTCCTTCGCCTGCCAAAAGCTGGCCGCGTATCCCGACAGCGATCGCGTGGCCAGAGTTTTAGTGATCCTCAGCGACGGCGAAGATAATTCCAGCCATAGCAGTCTCAAACAAAGCATTCAGGCTGCCGAAAGAACCGGCGTAACCATCTATACCGTGAGTACGCGCGAGGATTCAGGCGATAAGACGGATGCCGATCGGATCTTGGCAGTGCTCGCGGAGCGCAGCGGAGGCGAGGCAATGTTCCCCGGCGATATCTGGACCTTGGGAAAGTCTCTCGATAAGCTGCATGATCTAATCCGCAGCCGTTACTTCATCGCTTACAAACCGGCGGATTTCGATCCCAACGGGAGTTATCGTTCCATCAGCGTCATCGCCGAGAAAGACGGCAAGCGGATGCAAGTTCGAGCCCGCAAAGGCTACCACGCTCGCCTGGAGCCTGCCCGCAACTGATCGAAACGCTTTCTGCAGTCATTCCTGGCCGGCCTTGGTCACGGGACCGTTTCGCCCGCCTCCTCCGACCGCGCACTCTCGTTCCCGCGCACGTCGACGGCCGACACCGAATACAAGTAACTCTTCCCCGCAGCAACCGAGTCATCCCGATAAGCCGGCGTCTTCAAAAGCGCCGCATTCACCTTCACCGGCGCAGAGCCCTCTTCGTGGCGATAAACGTTATACCCATCGAGATCGACGTCGCTCACCGGCGCCCACACCAGATCGATGAACGTCTTCTGTCCCGGACCAGACGCCACGGCCTGCAGCCCCGAAGGTACCGCCGGCGGGAAAACATCATCCGCGAAAATCTTGATCTCCGGCGAGTCCTCGCCTTCGACCTGTATCTCAGCCTTGCTTTCCTGCGCGACCATCGTAACGGTCTCGGCGCGATATTCGTACGTCTTCTCCCACTCGATGCTCGAATCGGTGAGAGTCAGCATAGGCTCGCTTCCCGCCGGAATCTGCCCGGCAAGAATCTGCTCCTGACTTCCTGCAAGGCGGCGATAAATCCGGTAGAGGTAGTGCACAGGTGCCGAACCGGCGGGGGGAAGATCGTTCGCCCAAGTCAGCACCACTCCCTGACCTGTGACGCGCGCGGCAAACTCCCTCGGCGGAGGCAGCGTCCGAACCAGCGAAACCCGCACCTGATTCGACAGCCCCACGCCGCGGCCGCCCGCATTGAGCACTTCAACCGCGTAGATCGCAAAGCTGGAAGGATTGTCAGTCTGCAGCGACCCGACGAGCGAGTCTGTGTACGATCTTGAAGCTTTTTGGGGGAAAGTATGATTCGCGGCAGCAACCGCCTGCGCCGCCGCCTCGCCCACCGGACTTTCACACCGCGTCAGCGCCGGTTCAAGTCCCCGACAGATTCTTGTCGGACCCACGCTCCGCACCGTCTGCCGATCGGTTGTCATGCTGGGAGCAGTCCAGGTAAGAATCACCCGATCGCCCTTGCGCACCGCCCGCAGATCCGTAGGCGCCTTCGGCAACTTCAGCGACGGAGGCTGCGGCGGCCCCATCGTAGCGCACGCCGTAAACATCAACGGCACACCCAGGGCCAGTAAAAGCGTCGAGGCAGAGCGTCTCATGCAGACGAAAACAGACTACCAGACTCTTCCCCCACTCTGAGGTTGTCATCCTGCTATGTTGTCATCCTGAGCGAAGCGAGCTCGAATGAGCTCGCGCAGTCGAAGGATCCCTAGCCCGGTAATCACTGTTCGCAAACGCGTCAGGGAGTTCTCTGCACGGTACTGGCAGCGCGGGTGCCCCATCCTAGCCGCGCTTTTTGCGGCTAGGGGGGAAACTCATCCCACCAGCTCCCGCACCGCCTCGCGAAACACCTTCGTATGCCGATCCACATCGTCCGCTTCCGTCTGCGGCGACATCAGCGCCATATTGTGAAACGGCGTCAGCAAGATCCCTCGATTCATCGCATAAAGATGCATGAACCGTTCCATCTCGAAATCCATCGCGTCGTGCGCTTCGGCGCCATTCTTCGGCTTCGTAGGACCAAACAAATATTCCGCCCGACACCCAAGACGGGTCACATGCCACGGCAGTTCCGCGTCGGCAATCGCCTTCGCCACACCCACGGTCCAGCGCTCCGCCATCGGAATCATCCGGTCGAATGCCTCTTTCGTAAGAACCTTCGTCAGCGTGGCACGCATGGCCGCCAGCGACAAAGCGTTCCCCGCCAGCGTCCCTCCAATCCCGCCGACATCGCAGTTCTCCAACTTCTGCTTGGCAGCGATCCGGTCAGCAACCTCCTGCGAAAACCCGTAAGCCGCCCCCGGAATTCCACCTCCAATGGCCTTTCCAAAAACGAGAATGTCCGGATCGAGATTCTCCGCCCGCGTGAACCCACCCGGCCCCGCGCAGATCGTGTGGGTCTCATCAATAATGAGCAACGTCCCGTACTCGCGCGTGAGTTCCCGCAACGCCTTGTGATATCCAGGCTGCGGGTGCACGATGCCCACATTGGTCATCGCCGGCTCGGCCAGCACGCAAGCCACGTCGCCCGAGACAAGCGCGGCCTCCAATGCATCCACATCGTTGAACTCGACAACCTTGGTCGTGACTGCGGGATTCACCGGCGGCCCAATGTTCCCCGGCCGCGGCCCCGCCATTCCATTCGCATCCAGCGTGATGAACGTCTCATCGACCGTCCCGTGATAGCACCAGTTGAAGACCAGAATCTTCGCCCGCCCCGTAATCTGCCGCGCCAGCCGGATCGAGAATCGATTCGCATCCGTCGCCGTGAGCGCGAACTGCCAGTACGGCAGGTTGAAGCGCTTCTGCAGTTCTTCCGCCACAAAAATCGAATCTTCCCCCGGCAGCATCAGCGTAATCCCGCGCCGCGCCTGCTCTTCCATGGCCTTCACCGTGGCATGCGGAGAATGCCCCGTCATCGCTCCCGTATCGCCCAGGCAAAAATCGACGTAGCGATGCCCGTCTACGTCGAAGAAGTGCGCCCCCTGCGCCTCCCGCACAAACGGCGGAAACGCACCCGCCCACTTCACCATCCAGTTCATGGGCACGCCCGCGAGCAGCGACTTCCGCGCCCGCTCAAACAGCGCCTTCGACTTCGGACGCTCGTCCACAAACTTCGTCTGTTCGCGTTGCATCAGCGACTGCAGGCGGGCACGATCGATAGTTTTCATAGTAAAAAAGGATCAACCACAGAGGACACGGAGGACACAGAGGAAGTTACTCCGCTGCATTTTACGGGGCGGTTCGCTTTCCCAGAAGCCGATATTTTACGTTATGCGAGTTGCGGTGAGTTCGAATCTGCGTCGCCGAGCTTTGCTCGGCGGACAGCGACACACATAGAACGTTCAACCTTCGACGGCTTTGCGTAGGGCGGCTCTCGCCAGGATGCGGGTGGAGTCGAGCATGGGAAGCGGAGAGGACTCCGGCGTCATCACTAGTGGAATTTCAGTGCAGGCCAGGGCGACGGCGTCGCAGCCTTCGTCTTTCAGGCCGCGGATTACCTCCGTTAGGTAGGCCTGGGTGCGCGGAAGGAAAGTACCCAGCACCAGTTCTTCGAAGATGATGTGGTGGATGCGCTCGCGCTGGTCCGCGGCGGGGACGCGGTGCTCGATGCCGGCAGCTTTCAGCGTGTCGCGGTAGACCGGGCCGTCCATCAGAGAGCGGGTGCCGAGGACTCCGAGGCGCTTGTAATTGTGGCGCTTGGCTTCATTCGCGACCTCAACTGCGATGTGCAGCCAGGGGCGAGGAGAGCGGTGCTCGACCAGATCGAAGGCTTGGTGGACGGTGTTGACGGGGGCGATGAGGAAGTCGGCTCCGGCTTTGGCGAGCTTCTCCGCTGAGGAGAGCATGAGTTCCGCGACGCCCGCCCAATCGTTGGCGTCGATGCAGTTCTTGTATAGGACGAAGGGATGGCCGTGCATCGACACTTCGGGATGGTTATAGGGGCCGAGCAAGTCCGCGCCCTCAACGCAGATGGTGCGATAACAGAGCGAGGCGCCTTCCGCGCTGGATGCGACGATGCCGATGTGTAACATCAGTTCTCAGTTCTCAGTTCTCAGTACTCTGTACCCCAGTCCAATCGATCGTGCTCTTGAGATCACGTCTCAACTCACTTCGCCGGTGTTGTGCCTTCCGATCAAATACCGGGCAAATGATAAAAGTCCTGTGAACCGGTAGGTTGAGTCCACATAGTGTTCGATTACGCAGAAAGCGAAATAATAGAAGCGACAAAAGGCCCAGATCGCGATGATCAGCAGAGCCGCCACTTGCAGGGTGGGGCGTTGGACTAGTATCAGCGCGACTGCCAGCATCCCTAACAGTAAGAAGAGCGCGCCCTTTGCTCTGATCCATGCCGGGTTCGTGAGATTCCGCATGTTGGGGACGCCTTTGGCGGCAGCGCCTGCTGCGGCTCAGGGTTTGATTGTAGCTGGAGTGACGGCGTAGGGACTGGAATCGCGGTAGCGCTTCTCGAATTCTTCCCGGGTGCAGATGGTCTTTAAGTCGACGACTCGATCGATGGCGAGGATGCCGTCGAGGTGATCGATTTCGTGTTGCAGGAGTTCGGAGAGATTGCGATCGTCGCCGGCTTCGAACTCGATGGTTTTGCCGTCGAGATTCTGATAGCGGACGGTGATCTGGCGGTGGCGTTCGACCTGCATGAAGATCGAGAGGAAGCTGAGGCAAGCGTCCCAGACAGTGATCTTTTCTTCGCTGCGTTTGATAATTTCCGGATTGATCAGCGGCCACGGGTTGGCATCGGGGAGTTTTAGGAAAATGATGCGCTGCAAGACGCCGAGTTGGAGAGCGGCGATGCCGCGTCCGTAGCCGGTGACCGAGCGCCAGTGGGCGAGGGTGTCAGAGAGGTCGCGAATTAGAGACTGGATCTCGGGCGCCGTCGGATCTGCCGGAAGAGCTATTTGCCGCAAGAGCGGGTCGCCGAGTTGGAGGATGGGCCGGATCGGCATGGGGAGTTTCCAACTTTATTCTCAGGAGTTCTATCCCTTGGGCTTCGACGCGGCATCGGACCATGCGAACTGAAGCACGATACACAGGATCAAAGCCAGAAGAAAGTCCGCGAGCATAGGATGGGCGGGCCAGATCTTGTGCGCCAAGCCGAACCACCACGCCAGCATCGCTGCGACTGTTGCCACTGCGGAAATCTTCAGGGTCTTCATGGCCGGACGAAAGTTCAGCTGCGGAACATTCGGCAATTTTACAACTTGTTCGGACTGGAGTGGCCATGGCTTCGCCCAAACCTTACAGCCGAGGCGGCTGTCCCCACATGTTTCACCTGGCTGCGGCTGCGTCGAACAGGCTCAGGAGTTCGAGCTTCTTTTCTGCAGGTAGGAACGAGGCTTCGAAGGAGTTGCGGGCTAGTTCTCTCAGGTGTTCGTCGGTGAATCCAAAAGTTTCCTGGGCGAGTTGGTATTCACGCGATAGAGTTGTGCCGAACAGAGCTGGGTCGTCGGTGTTGAGCGTGATCATGATGCCGTGGTCGAAATAGTTCTTCGTGGGATGCTCGGCGACGGCCTTACACACTCCAGTGCGGAGGTTGCTGGTGATGCAGAGCTCGACGGGGATCTGGCGCTGGGCGAGCTCTTCGATCAGGTCTGCGTCCTGGGCGGCGGTGAAGCCGTGGCCTATGCGCTCGGCGCGCAGGTTGAGCGCTCCCCAGATCGATTCTGGAGGGCCCGTCTCGCCGGCGTGCGCGGTCAGCCGCAAGCCATGTTCAGCGGCGTAGCTATAGACGCCCCGGAAGAGTTCCGGTGGGGCTTTCAGTTCATCGCCACCAATGCCCACGCCGACGACATGGCGGTCGCGGTAGCGTGCGGCGAGCTCGAACACCTTCTGCGCTTCTTCCACTCCAAAGTGACGGGTGGCGTCGAAGATCCACAGCAACGACACGCCGAAATCGCGGGCGCCGCGTGCGCGTCCACGTTCCAGACCTTCGAAGATGGCGGGGAAATCCTGCTTGCGGAACAGGCAGACGCCGACGGCAACATAGACCTCAGCGTGCAGTATGTTCTCTTCTTTGAGGCGCTGCATGAGGCGGTAAGTGATGAGTTCGTAATCGTCGGGGCCACGCAGATGCGCGCTCACGGCCTTGAAGGCCATCAGGAAGCTCTGGAAATCGGTGTAGCTGTAAAGACTCTGGACTTCGGCGAGGGTGGAGTGATCGCCGTGGAGCTTGCGGAGTTCGAGCAGGGTCGCGGGTTCGACCGCGCCCTCGAGGTGCAAGTGCAACTCTGCTTTAGGAAGCTGACGGATGAAAGCGTTCGGGGGACGGTCAACTGCTGCGGTCATGCATCTGATTGTAGATTCTTGAGGGGAGATTTGCGAGGGAGCGGTCAACCCACTCCCTGTGATTTTTTCCGATACAATTCGCTGTTCTCATTGTCCAAGTTGAGGGAGAGCGCATGAACTCGAAGATCGTCTGCAGGACATTGGTCGTGTGGGGAATGCTGGCCTTGCCGCTGGCCCTGTTTGGGGCGTCGGAAGCGCCGCAGGTGAAGACCGCTTCCGGTGTGGTCGAAGGGAAGGACGATGGAGCGGTGCACGCGTTTCTTGGAATCCCGTACGCCGCGCCGCCGGTGGGAGATCTGCGCTGGAAGCCGCCCGTGGCAGCGGCGAAGTGGGACGGCGTGCGCAAGGCCACGGAATTTGGCGCGCATTGCATGCAGGGAAAAGTTTTCGGCGACATGAAGTTTCGCGACTCCGGCGGCAGCGAGGACTGCTTGACGCTGAACGTGTGGGTTCCGGCAAAGACCGCTGGGGCGAAGCTGCCAGTGATGGTGTGGATTTATGGTGGAGGATTCGTTGCGGGGACCACTTCCGAAGCGCGGCAGGATGGAACGCATTTGGCGCAGCAGGGCGTGATCGTGGTCTCGATGAATTACCGGCTGGGCATTTTTGGATTTTTCGTGCATCCGGAATTGGCGAAGGAGTCCGGACGGAATGCGGCGGGGAATTATGGGTTGCTCGACCAGGTGGCGGCGCTGCATTGGGTGCATGAAAATATCGCAGCCTTCGGGGGAGATCCAGGAAATGTGACGATTTTCGGGGAGAGTGCAGGATCATTTTCGGTGAGCGCGCAGATGGCATCGCCGCTGGCCAAGGGACTGTTTCAGAAGGCGATCGGAGAAAGCGGCGGCGCGTTCCACAGCGGTGGACTGTCGTTTGAGCCGCGGTCTGCGCGGGAAGAGAAGGACGTGAAGGCTGTGAGCACGAAACTGGGAGTGAGCACGCTCGCCGAGTTGCGAGCGGTCCCGGCGCAGAAAATGCTCGATGCCTTCGCGCCGCCACAGTCGCAGGGATTTGATTTTGGTCCGGATGTGGACGGATATTTTCTGCCGGAGCCGGTGCCGGCCATCTTTGCGGCGGGAAAGCAGAATGACGTGCCACTGCTGGCGGGATGGAATCATGATGAAGGCAGCTTCGAGATTGCGTTCTCTCCGCAGAAGCCGACGGCGGAAAGCCTGAAGGCAACGGCGCAGAAAGAATTCGGCGACAAGGCGGCGGAGTTTTTGAAGCTCTATCCTTCCGGAACTCCCGAACAGACGTTGCGTTCCGCACAGGATTTCGCGGGAGACCGGTTCATTGCGTTCTCTACGTGGGATTGGATGGAGTCGCAGGGCAAGACGGGCAAACAGCCGATCTACCGTTACCGATTCGATCTGGGGCCACCGGCGGATCCGAAAGGGCCACAGTTGGGCGCGTTTCATTCGTCTGAGATTGAGTATGTGTTTGGGCAACTTGATTCCAAGGCCGGGGTCGTGTGGAGGGCGGAGGACCGTGCTCTGAGCGAAGAGATGCAGAAGTATTGGGCGGACTTTGCGCGGAGTGGCGATCCGAATGGGGCGGAGCTGCCGAAGTGGCCGGTGTATTCGGCAGGCGACGGATGGCCGGTGATGTTTCTGGATGCGAAGTCTGCGGCGCATAAGGATGAGTTGCGGGAGCGGTATGTGTTTCTGGCGGGAGCGTGGGCGAAGTAGGGCGCGGGCAGCAAAATCGGAGTGCAGAGATCCTTCACTACGCAGCCCGATCCGCTATCGCGAATCGGGCTGCTTCGTTCAGGATGACAAGGCACTTTTGCTGACGGCTGGAGCCGACGGCTGACCGCTACTTCTTGGCGAACTCGCTGCGGTGGCGGCTGTAGAAGACATAAATGAGCAGGCCGAGGGCCAGCCAGATGACGAAGCGCAGCCATGTAATCAGGGTGAGCCCGAACATCAAGCCACCGCAGAGCAGTACTGAAATCAGCGGGAACCAGGGCACAAACGGGACTCGGAAAGCGCGCTTGCGATCGGGCTGTTTGCGGCGGAGAAAGATCACTCCCAGCGAAACCAGAACGAAGGCAAACAACGTTCCGATGTTGGCGAGGTCGGCTGCGTCGCCAATGTCGACGAGGCCGGCGGGAATTCCTACGGCGAAACAGGCGATCCACGTGGACCAGTATGGCGTCTTAAATTTCGGATGCACCGCTGAGAACAGCTTCGGCAGCAAGCCGTCGCGGGACATGGCGTACCAAATGCGTGCCTGCCCGTACTGAAAGACGAGCAAGGAAGAGATCATGCCGGTCAGCGCCCCGATCACGATGACCGAGCGGAAGAACGGGTGCACGCCCAAATATTTCATCGCGTAGGCAACCGGCGCTTCGGCTGCTTCACCGGATACGAAGGTCGTGTACTTCATCATGCCGAGCAGCACCACGGCGACGCCGACATAGAGCAGGGTGCAGACCACCAACGACATGATGATGCCGAAGGGTAAATCTTTTTGCGGATTGCGCGATTCCTCGGCGGCCGTGGAGACGGAATCGAATCCGATGTAAGTGAAGAAAACGATGGCCCCTCCCGTGACGATTCCGGCAAAGCCAGACGGCGCGAAGGGGGACCAGTTCGCAGGCTTCACGAGCATTCCGCCGACTACGAGGAAGGTGAGGATGGCACCGATCTTGACTGCCACCATCACGTTATTGGTCTCCGCCGACTCTTTCACTCCGCGCACGAGCAGCAGGGTGAGAACGAAAACGATGAGGAAGCCGGGGAGATTGAAATAGGAGCCTGTCCATTGCCCGCCGGCCCAGACGGGGCTCGACCATTTGTCGGGCAAGTTGAGGCCGAATACCGCCAGTTGCGCTTTGGTATAACCGGCAAAGCCAACCGCGACCGCGACGTTCGAGACTACGTATTCGAGGATCAGGTCCCATCCGATGATCCAGGCGAAAATTTCGCCGAGCGTGGCGTACGAGTAGGTGTAGGCGCTGCCAGCGATGGGGATCATCGACGCGAGCTCGGCATAGCACAGGCCGGCAAAACTGCAGGCAATCGCTACCAGTAAGAATGAAATCGCAATGGATGGTCCGGCGGGCGGGCGTCCGTGCATGAGCGCTCCCGCCGTGCTGCCGGTACGGAGAAAGTTGACGATTACGTCGAGCGCCTGGGCATGCAGGATGGAAGGTGCCTGGAAATACTCTCCGGCGGCCGCCGTTCCGGTGAGCACAAAAATGCCGGAGCCGATGATCGCGCCGATCCCTAAGGCCGTGAGCGACCAGGGCCCAAGCGTCTTCTGCAGGCGCTGGCCCGGCGCCTCCGATTCGGTGATCAGCTTGTCGATGGACTTGCAGCAGAAGATCTGTTTGTCGGAGGTGCGGATGACTTCGGCGGGTTCCGTGGCTTGTGACAAGCGGTTGTGGTCTCCTGGAGAACGGGCTCTCAGCCAATTATCACTTAGCAGTTAGCTGAACAACTCCACGTCGCTTCGCGACGGAGCGGGCGAGTCGCCCGCTCCCACACGAGTTCTGGGCTGTCTTACCGCTTCGCCTGACCGCGGGCCAGTTTCTTGACCTTGGGCTTTTTCGATCCGCGGGGATAATCGCGGGGCTTGAGCGGTTTTTCCGCCTTACGTTTCTTGCGGGCGGTCCGTTTGGCTTTCTTGCGTTCTTCCTTCGTTAACTTCGATGTGTTTGCCATGAATGCTGTGAACGTCCTCTTCTGTCGTGCGAATGTCCGGGCGGTTTGCGCCTCGGGTTCTTCCGCCCCTTCGGCTCCGCTCAGGGCAGGCTCCTTCGGGGGCTGAAATCTCGTGTGGCTTGCTCCCACGGCTTACGCCGTGGGCTGAACTCTTGCGCCGCTTCGCGGCTGGTTCCGTGCTCGATTCGCCTCGCTTTGCTCGGCTGGACAGCCGAGGCGGCTGTCCCCACATGGGTCGTGCCTGGGGCGTGGTTATGCGCGTTCCAGTTGGGCGTACTTCTCTACCAGTTTCTTTAAGCCGAAGCGAGGAAATTGTACCGTAATCTTGGCTTCTTCGCCTTCTCCTTCGCGCTGGTAGACCGTTCCTTCCCCATATTTAGGGTGGCGGACCTTCTGGCCGGGGCGGAATCCGCGCTTGCCGGTGGGTTCTGCGACCGGCGTTTTGGGGACGGTGAACTTTTTGCCGCGGCTGGCAAAGAACTCGGCGATGTTTTCGATGGAGTTGTAGGGACGAGCGGGGGCCGTTGGCTTCGGAGCGCTCGGCTGGCCTCGACTGGTGTCTCCTGCGTGCCAGGCTGTGCTTTGGTCTTCGTCTTCGTAGGAGTAGTGGGTGGCTTCGGATTCGTAGGCTGGGCTTCGCACACCTGGACGGGCGAATGCGCCCGTCCCTACACGAGTCGTTGTCCCCACATGAGTTCTTCTGGTTCCCAATTCTTCTAGCAGCGGGGCGGGGACTTCTTCCAGAAATCTTGAGGGGACGCTGGCTTCGGGGAGGTCGGTGCCGTATCTACGGCGGTAGACGGCGCGGGTCAGGATGAGTTGGTCCATGGCGCGGGTCATGCCGACGTAGCAGAGGCGGCGCTCTTCTTCGATGTCTTCGGGGACGAGCATGGTGCGGGAGTGCGGGAAGAGTCCTTCTTCCAGGCCGCTTAGGAAAATCAAGGGGAACTCGAGGCCCTTGGCGGCGTGCAGGCTCATGAGCGTGATCTGGGCGCGGGCGTCGTAATCGTCGGCGTCGGCGACCAGGGCGGCGTGGTCGAGGAATTGGTCGAGGCTTTCGGCGCGGTCGCGCGAGTCCATGGCGGCGTTGACCAGTTCGCGCAGGTTCTCGATGCGAGAGAAGGCTTCGGGTGTGTCTTCTTCTTCGAGGAGTTTGATGTAGTTGGTGCGGTCGATCAGGAATTTCAGGAGGTCGGCGGTGTTGACGGTAGGCGCGGGAAAGGAATCGGGAGTTGAGCCGATTTGGGGATCTGGCGGTCTTGTTTCATCTTTCGCTGGCGGGACGCCAGCGCTACTGTCGGGGGCGCCGAAGTCGAAGGAGAAATTTCCGAATTCATTCGGATCGAAGGCTGTAGCGTCTTCGGGGTCCGATTCGTCGGCACTAGAAGACGGCAGGGTTTCGCCCTGCTGGACAGCCGACAGCGGCTGTCCCCACACGGGCTGTGCTGATTCCGGCGCTTGCGCGGGCGAGTCGCCCGCGGAAACACGTTCACTTCCTTCCAGTTGCTCGGCGAAGCTTCCCGCCAGCATCGCTCTTGCGTCTTCGATTAGCTGCTGGAAATTCTTGAGCGACAACAGGGCTCGTTGCGGCAGGAGTTGGCGGCGGATGGCTTCCCCGATCGCGCCCCAGAGTGACAGGCCGGTTTCGAGGGCGAGGCGTTCCAGGGTGTCGATGGTGCCTTTGCCGATGCCGCGGGTGGGGGTGTTGATAACGCGCAGCAGGGAAATCGTGTCGTCGGGATTCTGGATGACTTTGAGGTAGGAGATCAGGTCTTTGATTTCGGAGCGCTCGTAGAAGGAGAATCCGCCGACTACGTGATATTTCAAGCCGTAGCGGCGCATCGCTTCTTCAAACAATCGTGACTGCGAGTTGGTGCGGTAGAGCACCGCTGCGCGCGGAGTCTCGCCTTTTTCGGTCGCTTCGCGCAAATACTTGGCGATGTGGTCGGCGGCGAAGAGGGCTTCGTTCTCGCCGTCGGGGGCTTCGTAGTATCCAATCTTGGTGCCGCCCTGGCGCGCGGTCCAGAGGTTCTTTCCTTTGCGGCGAATGTTGTTGGCAACGACGGCTGATGCTGCCTGCAGAATGTTTTGTGTAGAACGGTAATTCTGCTCGAGGCGGATGATCTTGGCCTCGGGGAAATCCTGTTCGAACTCGAGAATGTTGCGGATGTCGGCGCCGCGCCAGGAATAGATCGACTGGTCTTCATCGCCGACCGCGCAGACGTTGTGACGCTCTCCTGCGAGCATGCGCATGAGTTCGTACTGCGGGCGGTTCGTGTCCTGATATTCGTCGATGAGCAGATACTGGAAGCGGCGGTTGTAGTAGTCGCGCACGTGCGCCGCGGACTTCAGCAGGCGGACCGCTTCCAGCAGCAGATCGTCGAAGTCGAGGGCATTGGCTTTGCGTAGTTCTTTGCGGTACTCCTCGTAGAGATGTGCAATCTTTTCGGTCTTGGGGTCAGCGGATTGCAGGTAAAGCTCCTGCGGATCGAGCATGTGGTTCTTCGCCCAGGAGATGCGGCCGAGGACGGTGCGTGGTGTGAGTTGCTTGTCGTCGAGGCCGAGGCGCTTCATCACGCTTTTGACGACGGCTTGCTGGTCGCTCTCGTCATAGATGACGAAATTCTTGGTGTGTCCAATGGGCGGCTTCCCAGGCGTGGTCGAGGGGATGCGCATGGCTTCGATGTCGCGCCGGAGCACGCGCACGCAGAACGAATGAAAGGTTGAGATGACCGGCTTGGCGATGCTGAGGCCGCCTACGAGTTTTTCGACGCGCTCGCCCATTTCGGCGGCGGCCTTGTTGGTGAAGGTCATCGCCAGAATGGATTCCGGCATGACGCCTTTGTGTTCGATCAGGTAGGCGATGCGGTAGGTGATGACGCGCGTTTTGCCGCTGCCGGCGCCGGCGAGGATCAACACGGGGCCTTCGGTGGTTTCGACGGCTTCACGCTGCTGCGGGTTCAGTTGGTCGAGAAAAGACAATGCGGAAGTGGCTCCAGAATCGCTGATTCAATTTTACAGGGGAATAGTAGCGGGCGGGATTGCGCGAGCTGATTTCGGAGCTTGGAATGCCTAAAACGAGACTCCTCCGAGTCGCCCGAGATGCGAATTTTGTCCGCAAGGCGGGCGGCTGGTGTCGTTCTTCCGTCAGAGTCGAGATGGGCGGCGCGGCCACGCAAAATCCCCACTTCTCGCAAAGGACGCGAGAAACGGGGCACCCGCATTCTGGGAGCAGTCCCGCGCTCATCCGAATGGCGGAGGGGCGACTTATGAATCCGAGATTGAATCCGAAGAGTTTCTTGGCAATGGCGTTGTTGATAACGGTGGCTGGCGTGTGTGTCGTGGACCGGCGCGAGGCGCGGGCGGGCGAGGTGAGTCCGCCGCCGGGCTACAAAGTACTGGAGCCGATCCGGCATGGCAATCTGACGGTGTTTCCTGTGGTCGCGGCGAAGAGCTACCCGACTGGAGAGTTTATGACTCTGGATGAAGGGTTGCGGTCCGGCGAAGTCGTGGTCACCGAGGCAGGCAATGTGCAGGGGCTGATTCGGCGGCATCCCACGCCGGCGATTCGGAGCGAGGGCGCGCAGGTGAACCGGTTGGTGCTGGTGAACAATTCCAAGCGGCCGTTGTTATTGTTGGCCGGGGAGATCGTCACAGGAGGCAAGCAGGATCGTGTGATCGGGAAAGACCGCATTGTTCCGGCGGAGAGCGATCCGGTGGACTTGAGCGTGTTCTGCGTAGAGCCGGGACGGTGGGTGGCGACGAGCAACAATTTCGGGGCTTCGGAGGCAATGTATGGCGGGGTTGTCGGCGGTCCCGTAAAGCATGGGCAGCCTCCGATGGCGATGATGGCGCAGCCTTCGGTGCGCGCCAAGGCGATGGCCGAGAAGGACCAGAACCAGGTGTGGGCAGAAGTGCGTAAGCAGCAGTCGGAGATGGTGACGGTCGAGGTCGCGGCGGCCGCTCCCGAAGTGGCAACCGAGATCAGCAGTACGTCTTCGTACGCCAAGGTGAATGAAAACGAGGCAGTCAAGCGGCAGGTGGACTCGGTTGCGAAGCCGATTGAGCAGAATTACCAGAGCCTGATCCGGCAGCTGCGGGATCGCAATGCCGTGGGGGTTGTGGTGGCGGTGAACGGGCGCATCATCTGGGCGGATATGTTTGCCAGCACGGATCTGCTGGAAAAATACTGGCCCAAGCTGGTGCGCTCGTACGCTTCGGAGGCGGTGGTCACGCGTGCGAAGGAAGTGGAAGTCGGCGTGAGCCAGGCGCAGGCCTTCCTGGCCGACATGGAAGGGCGGAGGGAGATGATCGAGAGCGAGCCGGGAATCTACCGTCACACGGAAATCACTGGCGACGGATTTAAGGCGTTTTCGCTGACCTCGTTGCTGCCGAAGACTGGGTTTGAAGTGCACGTGGCGAAGATGGCGGAGTGAGGAGAGAGTGGGCCTCAGGGGCTGAAGAGTGTGCGTGAGAACTGGTGTCGTCCCTTCGGGACTCGCTCTCTCGTCCCACACCCTACCCGGCACTTACGTG
>PMUM01000089.1 GCA_003166855.1 Acidobacteriaceae bacterium
CGAGCACAAATATCTCTACCGCAGAATTAAGGAAGAAGTCCCGGCGGAAGATTATGTCGTGCCGATCGGGAAAGCGCGAGTAGCACGGGAAGGGAAGGACCTGAGCATCATCACTTATGCTGCGATGGTCCACACCGCACTCGAAGCATCAGAGATCCTAACCAAAGACGGCATCGACATCGAGATCCTCGACCTGCGCACCGTCTCCCCGCTCGACCGCGAAGCCATTGCCCAAACGGTGAAGAAAACAAACAAAGTCATCGTCCTGCACGAGCACTCCCGTACCGGAGGCCTCGCCGGAGAAGTCGCCGCCATCATTAACGAAGAAGCCTTCGACGACCTCGACGGCCCCATCGTCCGCATCGCGGGCCTGGACTCCGCCGTTCCGTTCTCCCCTCCGCAGGAGCATCACTACCTGCCGAAAGTGGAAGACGTGGTGCGCGAATCTCGCCGTCTAATAGCGTACTGAATGTCATGCACCAATCGTCCCACAACGTGCAGGAACGAATGACCCGCGCCGCCCATTCCTTGCAGGGACTTAGTTGCGGCGATGCTTTCGGCGAACGATTCTTCCTTCATCCCGAAGTCGCACGATCCCTGATCGAACAGCGAGCCCTTCCTTCACCACCCTGGCGCTACACTGACGACACGGTCATGGCGGTCGCCATCGCCGAGGTACTTGAAGAGTTTGGTGAGATTCACGAAAAATCCCTGGCTGAAAATTTTGGAAGGCACTACCTTGCCGATCCTCAAAGAGGTTATGGACCAGCAATGCACAAACTTCTTCCTGAACTCGCCCGTGCTCCGTCGCGCTGGAAGGAAAAGTCCGAGGCACTGTTTGATGGGGCGGGTTCGTTCGGGAACGGATCCGCAATGCGCGTCGCTCCTCTCGGCGCTTATTTCGCCGATGATCTCGATGCCGTACTGAATCAAGCGGAATACTCTGCTGTCGTTACGCACTCCCATCCCGAGGCGGTCGCTGGCGCAATCGCTGTGGCGATCGCGGCTGCGCTGGCCTGCGAGCACAAAACAGCACCGTTGACTCCGACAGAATTCCTGCAACGCATTCACCACTTCACTCCAACGAGCGAAGTTCGCATGGCTATCGAAAGAGCACTCGCCCTCCCGGCAAACACGACTGTCGAAACGGCGGTCTCTGCCCTCGGGAACGGCGCAAGGGTTAGCGCACAAGACACGGCACCCTTTTCGTTGTGGGTTGCTGCTCACCACCTCGGCAGCTACCAAGACGCCTTGTGGACCACCGTCAGCGGTCTCGGCGATCGCGACACAACCTGCGCCATCGTCGGAGGCATCGTCGCCATGTCTGCTGGTGTTGAAAGTATTCCGCCGGACTGGATTCAGGCGCGAGAACTCATTCCGGCGTGGTTTCTCTATCCCAATCGCGACCCTAACTAGCGTCTCGTCCCACACATCTGCCAAAATATGTCAGGAGGCTTCATGGGCAAGTTCATCCTCGGTGTAGTCGTCACTCTTCTGGTGCTGGCGTTAGGAGCCCTCGGCTTCGCCATGCTCGGGTTTTTCCCAACCCCCGCCAATGTCGAACCTGGACACATGGAACGCCGCTTGGCCATGGGAGCCGTCGACGCTTCCATGGAGCGGCACGCCCCGCGCATTAATAACCCCCTGACTCCCACCGATCAGAATCTGGAAGACGGCATGAAGCTCTACACCATGAACTGCGCCCTCTGCCACGGAGGCCTCGACCGCAAGCCCTCCACTCTCGCTACTTCGTTCTATCCGCCCCCGCCAAATCTCATCTCCGATCCGCCCGACGACCCCGAGTGGCACATCTTCTACACCATTCGCACCGGGGTCCGTTATACCGGCATGCCCTCCTGGGACAAGACTCTCAGCCAACAAGACATGTGGAAGATCACCATGCTGCTTTCGCACCTCGATAAACTCCCGCCCGCCGTGCAGGACTACTGGAAGACAAACTTCAATGCCTCCCCCACCTCGAGCGACGAAAAGAAAGAAGGCGGAGCGATGCACGACCACCACTAAAGCAAACGGGCGGCGGTAGCCGTAAGAAGGAAGCCGCTGGGATAAGGCGCTGGGTGATGCGTGAAAAAACGGAAGGACACGACTTCAGTTGCGCCTTAAGGGCTGAAAATAACTGAGGGCTTTATTGCCGCTGGGAGAAACTCGACACCGCCGAAGTCGTTTGCCGCCGAGCAATCGGTTCGCCCCCCGCCGTTCGCGTCAACTCTCCCAAACGCTATAATATTCGTTTGCGTGCGGCCCTTCGGTTCAAGTGTGGCCCGCGTGGAAGGAAATCATGCCAACTGACATCATCATGCCCCAGATGGGAGAATCCATCGTTGAGGGCACTATTACCAAGTGGTTGAAGAAGCCCGGCGACAAGGTACAGCGCGACGAGCCTCTGTTTGAGATCTCCACCGATAAGGTCGACGCCGAAATTCCCGCACCCGCCTCCGGAATTCTCCAGGAAATCAAAGTCACCGAAGGCACGACAGTCGGTGTGAACACGGTGGTCGGAACGATCGCGGTCGATGGCGAAGCCGCCGCTCCCGCCAAAGCCCCCGTGGCTGAGAAGCCCGCCGCCAGAGTTGACGTGAAGAAGGCCGAAGAAAAGGCTGCTGCCCCGGCGGTTCCACCACCGTCCGCATCCGCCCCAGCCGCACACGAAGAAGAGGAAGAAGCCCGCTCCTCCCCGCTAGTCCGCAAGATCGCGCGCGAACACGGAGTCAGCCTCTCCCAGATTTCCGGCACCGGACTCGGCGGCCGCATCACCAAGCAAGACATCATGTCGTTCATCGAGAGCCAGGGATCTGCGCAACCGGCTCCCGCTACTCCATCCGTCCCTGCTCAACCTGCAGCCGCCGCTCCGGCGCCGCGCCCGGCCGCTCCCGCGCCTTACCCGGGCGATCTCGTTCCTATGACGAACATGCGCAAGATCATCGCCCAGCGCATGATCGAGTCCCGCCGCACCAGCGCACACGTCCACTGCATGTACGAAGTGGACTTCACCCGCATCGTCAACCTGCGCAACAAGCACAAAGCCGGATTCGAGCAGCGCCACGGCGCTCGCCTCACCTTCATGCCCTTCTTCGTGCGCGCCGCCGTCATCGCCCTGCAGCAATGGCCCATCATCAACGCCACCCTCGAAGGCGACAACATCCACTATCACCGCCAAATCAACGTGGGCATCGCCGTCGCCCTCGATTGGGGACTCATCGTGCCCGTTCTCAAGAATGCCGGCGATCTGAATTTCCTCGGCCTCCAGCGCGGCATCAGCGATCTCGGCGAGCGCGCCCGCACCAAGAAACTCAAGCCTGAAGACGTCGAAGGCTCCACCTTCACCGTCACCAACCCCGGCCAGTTCGGCGCTGTCTTCGGACTCCCCATCATCAACCAGCCCAACTCGGCGATCATGGGCGTCGGCGGAATCACCAAGCAGCCCATGGTGATCACCGACAAAGACGGTGCCGACTCGATCGCGATCCGCTCCGTCGTGCACCTGACTCTCGGCTACGATCACCGCCTCATCGACGGCGCCGTAGCCGACCAGTTCATGGACCTAGTGAAAAAGACGCTGCAAACCTGGAGCGAAGAAGTCGGCTAGAGGCAGACTTCATCAGGGAGAGTATTGTTGGACTCTGTGTCCTCTGTGTCCTCTGTGAGGTAACCCATCCTTTCGCGTTCTTTGATGGGGATTGCGTGCCTACTGGCTGACGCCTGGAGCTGAAGAGTTCTGTTTCGCCCAGGTCGAGGCGTTCAAGCAATCAACCGTGCCATCGATAATTTTTGAAACACCGCTCTTGAATCTCTCGGGGTCGACGATTTCCCGCTGAGCCACGGCGTCCACAGTTGCCAGTGCGCTCTCTAAGAACGACATCGCAGCATCCTTCTTTTCTGCTCCAGATTTGCCACCGAACAAGCCCTCATCATTCAGAAACTGAATGTTCGCTGGATAGGTCGCGTTCACATAGAACCCCAGCGGCGTAGCTCCGAACGGAACGATCCCATCCGCTTCCATGTTCGCGAACACCAGATTGTCCGAAGCCCCACTGATTCCAACCCCGATGTAGTCGAACGCCTGGATCTTGATGTGCTGAAATGTGAGCCAGTTCTTGCCGGCAATCGAGATCATCGACAGCCCCGCCGCCTGTGCCACCACCGGAACGATCGATCCATCCGAGGCATAAGTCGATGTAGGATTTATCCCCGATGGCGAGTAAATATACAGATAAGGCCACGAAAGACACCAGTCATACTTGCTCGTGATGGAACTCGCGCAACCGCTGCCGTACGGCCGCTTGCGGCCATATAGGTTCCCGAACTGAACCATGTTCACCGTGGGCGAAGCGATGGTCGATGCGATCGTCGCCTTCCATGTGCTCCCCGATATGTACGTCCACGATCCACTGATGAAAGGGATCGGAGCAGCCGCCGTGATAATCGGAGCCGCTCCCGCCCCATAAGCGTCAAACGAAGTTGGACTGCCGCTGGATCCCGAAGAAGGCGGAATCAGTTGCTCGTTCCATCGGTCGCCGCGCTTCAGATAGATCACATCTCCCGGCGAGAATGTTCCGCCGTTCACGTGAACTCCCAACGTCTGCCACGGCGTCGATGCCGACGTTCCGTTGTTTGCGTCACTTCCACCACTCGAACTGACGTAGTACGACGCCGCCCAGCTCCGGGCACACAGAGCCAGGAGCGCTATCAGCATAAGATTGCGCATAGTTGTCTCTTCTGTTTTTTCTGTGAGTCTTCGGAGGTTACTTCACGACCAAAGCCGGGATGTTCGCTCCCCAGCTCCACAAGTCCGATGGCGCTGTGAAATTTGCTAGCACTCCACCGGACGTAGTTCCCGCCGTCGTGCCATTTTGGAATGTAATATCTGCGCTGCTCCCTCCGGCAGCCAGCAAAGCACAGGAGGCCGCGCAGTTCGTCGTAAATACAATGTAGTACTTACCAGGCTGTAGCGGTTTTGTTCCCTGGGTCCAGCTAAGTGTCTTCCCGCCAGTCGCTGCGGCAAACGTCGAGGCTGCCGTCGCCCCCAGGTCGAGCATGATCTGTCCCGCTGAGTAGCTGCCGCAACTGACTTGCCCGCAGGCAATCCCTATGTCGTAACTGTTCGCTCCCACGTCGGCAGTCGTCACGTTATAAATAATGCCCGAGGTTAAAAGCGGGTAGGTGAGTACCACGCCCCACATCTTCACCACATTCTGCGAGAATGCCGCCGTCCCGCCACCTCGCACCGCCGTGATCCACGGCACCGGATATGGCCCAGACAGCACTCCGCTGTCCATCAGTGTGGGCGTCGGGTTATTCCCACTGATCTTCGGAATATCGCCCACCGACCCCGACACGCTCATCGCCGCGAAATTCGTGGTAGTGAACGCCGTCGTCGCCAGTTTCGCCGAACTGTCTCCGGCGTTCTGTGTCGTTGCCGTCGTCCCATTGGGAAGCGCCGGAGTCCCACTCAGGTTCGCTGCGGTCCCCGTCGTATTCTGGTTCAGAGTCGGCAGATCCGCTGCCACTATCGCCCGGAAACTCGGTGCTCCCGCACTGCCATTGGGAGCGGCAAAGAAGTAGTTCGCCGTCTGACTCGGCAGTGTTGGCACTGGTTCCGTCACTACGCCCGTGAATGTTGGCGAGGCTAGCGGTGCAGCCCCCGTTACCTGTGCCACAGAGTAGTCGCCATTCTGTGCCGTTACCGCACCTGTCCGCCCGAAGGCTGAAGTAACCCCGCTGCCTCCGGTTGTAATTTGCTGCGGGACGCCGCCATTCGTCGAGACGTAAAAGTTGCCGTCGTTCGATATGCCAATCGAACTTGTCCCGGCCGGCGCTGCCGTCATCGCCAACGATGGAATCGGCGTATCGGCTACCCACGGCCCTGTCAGGATCAGCTGTCCCCCGACCGTCACATTCCCACTGAACGTCCCCGCCGTCGCCGCCACACCGCCGCTGAAGCTTGCGCTCGTCGCCGCAACGCCCCCGCTTCCCGCATAGTTCAGAACCGTCCCGCTGTCCGTGAGCGCGCTGTCTCCGCTCACCGCCGCCCCGCTCGCGGAGTACATCGCCACCTGCGACGCCGCGCCACTGTTCACCGTCCCGGACCCTCCGCCTCCTCCTCCACTCCCGCAATCCGACCCAGTTCCCGTCACGACTCCCGTCGTGCTCACATGCAAGCACTGCGTTGCTCCAGTAATTCCCGCGAACGTAACGCCTGTGTTAAACGTCACTGGAGTTCTAAAGGTTGCGCTGGCCGACAAGATGCTGAATTTCGCATTGGCCGCGTTCGTCCCCGGATCGTTCACATAGAAGTTGTGCCCACCCGGAGCGCCATACGTCTGGTCCTGCGTGCCCACGTTGCCCGTCGTGTCGGTTCCGATGAAACTGTCCGCTGCTGTTCCCGTGCGAACGTATCCCGGGGTCGCGATCGTTTGTTGTGGGCTCCCGTCCATCGTCGTGATGATCTGGCGCGGAGCCGAGCCGACGCCCGGGCCTGGCTCAAAGGTCAATCCGCCGGTCACTCCCGAGGCAAGATTGCCACTGGCCGCACCGATCTGCACTAGTTGTGCTCCAACCTTCGGATTGCCGTTGCCCACCGAATCCCCTGCGTAGCAAACCATCCACGTCGGTGAGTAGTAGGTCGGTCCCCCCCCGGCTGCCGGACATCGCTTGGCGAACACCTGCGGAAGATACGAACTAGGAATGAATTCGCCCGTCTGTCCGGCTTGATCCATGTACAGCGTCGCTCCCCTCCCCAGTACGAATGAGCCCGGCCAGAACCAATACGACGGCACCCACGAAGCGTTGCTGACGGTGTAAGCGGAGGTCGCCCCCTGCGTGTCCGTGTAAGTGCAGATGCCGGCGGTGTTGCAAGCTGCCGCGACATTCGTCGCAACCGAAAATGCATTCCCCGTGTACGGAGCCGATGACGGGCTGCTCCCTAGGGTTACCACGATGTCCCACGTTCTCGTTCCCGCCCCGGCTAAGTCCATATTCGGCCAATACAGCGGAATGCTTGTGCTGCCGGTCGCCGGCTGTGCCGTGCCAATCGCCAACAAAAGCGAAGTTCCTCTGTTGGTATCGTGAGCGACAATGTAGTAGTTGCGCTGTGAACTCGCTCCACCACCGCTGGCGAACGAGGGAAAGGCGCCGCCGATGGGCGCGTTGCCCTGAATCGACAGGCTGCTTCCTGTGTTCGAGATATAGCCTGCCTCCGCCGCGTACGATCCTGCCGCATAGGCTGGATTCGTACACGATCCCGTCTCGTAGTAAACGTTGTCGATCTCCCACGGATTCATCCCATTCCCGTAGAAAATCGAGTACTGGCTTGTCCCTTGAATCACGCTGTCCGTGACATGCATCGTGTTCCCCGCAACATTGCGGATGCCGTTGCCTCCGCATTGCATCGAGGCTTCGAGGTGATGGATGTACGGAACCGCGGCCGCACCCTGGTCGCCCCGTATGTAAACCATGTTGCCCACAAAATTCGCGTTAGCCCGCAGCATTGCGCCGCCGCCCAGGTTCGTCATGCCGTCGATCACGAAGTCTTGGTCGTTGTCCACCACAACACCTTGATGAAAGCGTGCGCTCCCCACCGCCCCGCCTTGAAACTTAATGTCGACCAGTTTCAGTCCGTCCGTTTCATCTTCGATCGCCGCGTTCTCGATCGCCACCCATCCGAATCCGCTCGACGTTGCGAACGTCGTCGATCCCAGCGAGTACTGGAACTGCGTCGACGTCAACCCCGATGCCAGCACCTGCACTCTGGCTTCCTGCGTCTGCGCCGGAGTCGAGTAATAAAAGAGCACCCAATCGCCCGCCACAAGATTGTGATTGCTGGCAGTTGTAACCGTATACAGCCCCGATGCCGCCGACACCGACGATATCTGCGCCCCATCCACATTGAGCGCCGGCTCAAACGTTAATCCCGCAACCGTGTTATGCCCCGTCGTCGCCGACGCGTAATTGCCCACCATCAGGCAGATCGACCGCGTATAGCACTGCCAAAGCGCTCCATATCCATTCAGCAGAGATTTCCCGGGATTCAGATACACCGGCCAGTAAATGTTGTAGTTGGCGTTATTCGAGTTGGCTGGAACTTCCTGAATCACCGCAAACTGCGTATGCACGGGAGTGTTGTCGGCGACGTTGATCGCCTCCTGGTTTCCGCCGCTGGCCGATCCCACCGTGAATCCCGCCGCATGACTGTTGCCCGGCGTGAACACAATCGTTCCCGACGAAGCTCCCGACGTGCAACTTCCTCCCGTCACCGCCACGGCCTCTGCCGTTCCTGTGCCCGAAATGTACACGCCGTACGGCCCGTTCGCGTTATGCGAAGTGTCAATCCCGGCAGGGCACGGTGTCAGCGTAATCGTCGCCGGCGTACCCGCAACCAATCCCCCCGCGGTGCAGCCCCCCGTGCAACTCTCCGTCATCCCCGCTTGCGGCCAGTTATAACTTGCAACCACATACGGAATGCCCGCCAGGTTGTTCGTCGAGAACTGCGTTCCCACCGGCTGTGTGATGTTCTGGCTGACGCCCGTAGTGGGATTGGTGGAAACGTTCCCCGACCCTCCACCGCTTCCACAAGCCCCCCAGGTTCCATTGCCCAGCAGACAAGTTCCCGCGCTCGCACTTCCCGTCCCCAACTCGTTCGCCGGGACGACTCCGAAAATCAAGTCAGCCTTGGAAGTAAGCCCCAGGTCCACGTACTGCTTCGGTGCAGCCTGTAATGGCGCCGAAGGATTTCCCGGCAGCGTCAGCGGCCCCGTCAGGGTGCCGCCCGCGGTCGGTAAGTAATTTCCCGCCCCAACGTTCGCCACCGAGGAATCCACATAGCCCTTGGTCGCTACTTGACCGCTGCTCGTCGGCGCGGGAACACTCGGCGCGCTGGCAAATACTTTCGCGCCGCTGATCGTCTCCGAGCCGGCCAAATGCACCACCGCGCTGTCGTTCGCCTTCGTTGCCAGGGCCGAATTCACATACTGCATCGAGACCGGTTGCCCCGCCACACCCGATCCTGGCGTCGCCCGCACCGCCGCCAGGTTCGCCGGAGAAGTCGTCGGCACCACCCAATCTTCAGTTTTTACCTGCCCAGATCCAATCTGGTAGACGACGGTGTAATACACCCCTGCTGGAGTCGCTCCCGCATTCGGCACCAGCGCCACGCTGAGCGCCCCGCTGGCTCCCAGCGTCACATTCATCGCGCCCCCCGCCACCGCCGTCCCGCTCGCCGTCACAAACGCCGGCCACGTGATAATCAGATTCCCCTGTGCCGTGGTCCCATCGGCCAGGTACACCGTGTCCGCCACGGTAGTGGTGGCCGGACCATTTTGTGGAACGGGAGCTCCGAAAGCCGAAAGCCGGAAGCCGAAAACCGTAATCACCGCCAGCAGCCAATAAAAAAACCGCCCAGTAGGGCGGCAACCCGCGTCAGACATCGTATCCTCCATCAAAATCCCGATTAGCGCGGACACTCCCGTCCGCTGAACTTTCTTGCGCTCATCACGACTGCTCAAAGGAACAAGGCAGCCCACTCAAATCTCGTCTCCGAACTCGTCGATCCCAACTCCCAACCTGTCATCACGCCAAAAAAGCCTTGTCATCCCGACCAAAAAACTCTGTCATCCCGACCGGAGCCGGAGCGCCAGCGACGGCGCAGTGGAGGGACCTGCTGTTTGACCCTGGACGACTTCTATGTCCCCCGCCCATCCAGAAACGCCCGCACACTCTCCACATAAACGTCAGCAAAATCCGCCACCGGACGCTTGTCCTCGATCAATTCCCTCGCGTCGTCCACGCTCATTTCCTTGAGGATGCACAAAACCGCCAGAGCCATCATCGGCGCACGGTGCACCCCCGCCGCGCAATGGATGAACACCTTCGTATCCGTTCCTGCCAGTGCCTCCAGCGCAAAATCCACACCGCGCTGGAAAAGATCCGCCGGCTTCGCCAAGAAATCGTCATCCGTCGGATTCCACAGCACCTTGATGCCGTACTCATCCGGTCCCAACTGATTGTCATTGAACTCGATCTGCATGTCGATGATGTGCGTAATCCCCAACTTCGCCACCTTCTCCATGTTCGCCGAGTTCCAAATCCCGCCCCCGACCCCAATCCGCTCCTCTTCGTCCAACCATGTAATATCCATCGTCCTATAAGAGCGTTCCGCTTTCGTCCGGGTGCCCCACCCTCGTCGCGTTTTCCGCGACAGAGCCTGCCCTGAGCGGCGCGAAGGGGTGGGGTTTTTGATCTCATCAGTTTGGGTGAGCCATCCTTCGCGTTCTTCGCGAAGGGTGGGAACTCTGACCTTCGCCTTCATCCCCACCCAAACCGCCACAGCAGGTTCTCGTCGCACCAACTCCGCCTCATTCTACGGCATAGCCGCGTCCCAAATTTCCAATGTCAGAGACCCCGGTGCCGGGTGCCCCGTTTCTCGCGTCCTTTGCGAGAAGCGGGGATTTTCTTATTAATCTCCCGAACTCACGTCAACACCGGCTCCTTGTTTTCCTCGCAGCACTCCGCCGCCGTGCCAGACTGCTTCTCGTCAACCTCGTCCGCCGGCTTCGCAGCCGCTTTGTCCGGGGAGGTCGCAGGCTTCGCCAGATCGTCCTCATCCCTCGAGACCGGTTCCTCCGGAAGGTCTAGCCTCCGCAGTAACGTCTTTGCCAGGCACTCTTCATCCGCGCTCGCCTGACTCCCGTCAGTCGCCTCGGGAAAAATCTTCGCTAACTCCAACAAATACTTTACGGGGGCCAGTTGTCCCTTCTTCCCCTCGCCAATCACTGCTGCGGCCATCTTTTCGGCCTCCGACTCCACCAAGATGGCAATGCTCTTTCGCACCTCTGCGGGATTGAACTCTTTCTTCCTCTTCTTCCCCGCACTCTTCTTCTTCGCCGTTTTCTTCTTCGTCGCCTTGCCCTTCGCCTTTTTCTTAATCATTGCCTCGTACTCAGCTTCCCTTGAATTTGTTCTTTCGCCCAAAACACAGAGGGCGCACCCGAAAGGCGCGCCCTCTGCCAGAGTTTTTCTTTTTTCCTACTCTCTATATCCAGAATAGCAAATTGCTAAGGGTAAAGTGGACATTTTTCGAACTTTCTATTTCCCATCTTCCCAATCACTTGCATCGATTGCGCCACTTTTACCCCCTTGACAAGATTTTCTCTCGAATCGAGCGAATGTGCGGAAACTCTGTTGCTCGGATCATTCTGACGCCAAAAAAGGAAAAGCGCGTCCTGAGAACGCGCTTTTCACGAGAGACTTTCTTTTTCTCACTCTCTAAATCTAGAATAGCAAATTGCTAAGGGCAAAGTGGACATTTTGCGAAGTTTTTATTTCCCGTCTTCCCAATCACTTGCAGCAATTCAGTCGTCTTCACCCCCTTGACAAGGATTTTCCCGCGTCGAGCCCAGTCGCTCCATCAAGCCCACCTCGAGCAGAATTTCAATCAGCATATCCAAAACCACAGGCGTATACCGTCGCACCGTCTTCTCATTGCAGTGCAACAGTTTCGCTGTGGCCCACCGGTCGTGCTCCTGCAGAATGTGCCGCGCAATCAACTGCCGCGAAAATTCATCCAGCCGGTCCAGGCACCTCTCCATGTCGTGCACGAAGATGACCCGATCCTCAAACGTCACCACCGTGTACGACGTCACCTTCGCCCGAAAGAATTCGCGCCCCAGCAACGACGGCAGTCGCCCCGTTTCGATCGAGTACTTCATGTACCGCCGCAACATCGCCACCGCCCGTCCTCGATAGGTTCGCCGCTCCCGTTCGCGATCCTCCGCCGCTGCCTGCCTCGCGTGCCATGTCTGTGGCTCGATCTCCCGCGACCCCTCGACCGTCGCCGGAACTTGGTGTTTCGGCAGATCGTCCGACAGATCCTCCAACGATGACTGCTCCTCTGCGCCTCGTCGCAAGAGCAATTCAGCGCTCGCCCCACCCTCTGGCCTCTCCGCCTCCGCCGCGATCTCAATCACGCCGCTCATGCCACACCTCCCGCCGCTTCAAGGTCCTTCAAGTCCTCCAGTTCGATTTCGAATTCGTAGTCCTCTACCGCCGTGTGGGGACGAACTGGCAGCATGAGTCTTCCCCGTCTCGTCTTCGCCGCGGGCAAATCCGCCACCTTTGGCTGGCACTTCTCGCAATAAACCGTCCCCGCGCCACACTCCCGCACCCACAACCCTCCACAGTGCTCGCAATATTTCAACTCCACGCCTACCTGCTTGTTCTTGTCGCCGTTATGATCGCTTCTCATCACTCCTCCAAGAAATATTCGAATTAGAATTCCGCTCTGAAGATCCAGAAAGCTGGCGCCCGGCAGCCGGAAGCCAAAAACAAAAAAGCCCTGCGCCGATCCCCGCCCAACATCGCGGGAACCGAACGCAGGGTTCGTTTTTTTTACGATGACCTGCTTGAGCTATTTAGTTTTTATGGAGTCCTGAAAGAATCCCCATCGCCGCCTCACCCACTTCTGTTCGCCACCAACTCCCTCCACTTCTATAGTTTTTGCGCGCTCTCGTCGTCCCCTCCTCCACCGTGCCGCTGGTGGAAGTAGCCTTCTTCATAACCCGACTTGAGCACGCGTCCGTTTTGCATCACTACGCTCACTCGTCCCGTGAACCCCAGCGACAACAACAGGTGCTCCATCGACGCCGACAGCACTTCCGCCGACTTCACCTTCCTGCGAAATTCGCCGAAGTTCTTTTCCTCGTTTAAGTTATCCCGCTGACTCGTCATTGCTTTCTACCCTCGAGCGTAGTCGCCTCTAGGATTCCGCGATCCTATAACTGTGAATTTTCTCAGTCAAGGTTGAATGGCCAAACTTGCCCTGTGGAAATCTTTTCGCCCTCGCGCCATGGCCATATCTCGGTGCTATACTCCGCTCCATGAAGTTCAAAATCTTGCAAGACAACCTTCGCAAGATCCTGTGGGAGCGCATCGAAGCCGGAGAACTCACCGGCCTCCACCTCGCCCAGCAGACCGGATTCAAGCAGGCCCACATCTCGAACTTCCTCAACCGCAAGCGCGGCCTCAGCCTCGAAGGCATGGACAAAGTTCTTGCCGTGCAGCATCTTTCCGTTCTCGACCTGCTCGATCCTGCCGAAGTCAACAAGCGCGCTTCCATCCTGCCTCCCAGCGCCGACGAATTTGAAAATGTCCTGCTCACCGATGCCTCCACCGCTGCCACCGAGCCCCTCATCGCCAGCATGAACGTCAAAGAGATCCTCAAGTTCAAGAAGACCTTCCTGCGCAAGCTGAAAGCCGAAACCGCAGGCGATCGCTCCAACTGGCAGCGCTTCGTGCTCATCAAGGCCGATGCCAAAGAGGCCATGAGCATGTATCCTCGCCTCACGCCCGGGGCAACGCTCCTGATCGACCGCCATTACAACGCACTCAAGCCTTATCGCAAAGGCGAATTCAATATGTACGCTGTTCTGAAAAACGATACTTGTACGGTCCGGTACGTCGAAGTGGCCGGAAATCATCTAATCTTGCGCCCCCACAACCAGTCCTCTCCCATCGAAGTCATCACCATGGAAGACGGCAAAACCTCCGCCGACTACCTGGTCGGCCGCATCTGCCACGTAGGCCTCGAAGCCTGAATCAAAATCACTCGCGCTGTCATCCTGAGCGAAGCGAAGGATCTATGCAGTTTGCTTGCGCCATTGCAACCGTCGGCGAGAATAAAATGCCTTCGGCCCGCAAGAGGTGCGGGCCGAAGAAAAGCGAGTCGGAGAAGCAACGGACGCTGCGTCCTAGAAGTTGAACTTCACCGCTAACTGCACGTTGCGGGGGTTGTTCGACGTATAACTGATGGTCCCGAAACTGCCATCGTCCAGGCCCGTGTCCGGGGCGCCGAACACAGGGTGATTGAATGCGTTCTGCGCCTCGATGCGGAACTCGAAATTCATCTGCTCTCGCACGACGAACTGCTTGGTCAGCGACAGATCGACACCAAACGCCCACGGGCTCCGAACCTCCCCAATGGCGCGGGGTGCGTTGCCGAGCGTGAAGTCGTCGGGACGCTGAAAAACCGTTGGGTCCACAAAGAAATTGTCGATCCAGTCGGTTCCGTGATTGCGTTTGGGAGTACCCACGATGTTGGGCCGTTGCTGGCCGTACGTTGGCAATGGGTTTCCGTCGGAAACGGTTACGGTGATAGGCCGGCCGCCGGAAAAGCGCCACACGCCGTTGGTTTTCCAGCCTCCCACAATCGCATCCAGTGCGCGCGGCATGTTCCCCAGCAGGGTCCGGCCGCGTCCGAACGGCAGATCGTAGGTGTAGCTGAGTTGCAGCACGTTCGGAATGTCGAAGGTAGAGAGACTGCGCTCCAGCCAAGGTTTGTTGGGGTCCTGCAGGCTGGTAAAGCTTCCCAGCCAGGTCACGTTGTCGTCTGCCTGCGAGGAGTCATCGATCGACTTCGACCAGACATACGTGATCAGGAACTGTAGTCCGTGGGAATAACGTTTCTCGGCGCTCACCTGCAGCCCGTTGTAGCTCGAAGCCGCGATCATCTGAACGTCAGTCGCGACGCCCGTGAACTGGGGATGGGGGAGTTGCAGCTGGAACTCTTGCACCTGCGGCGACGAGAGGGTGCTATTGGGATCGCTGATGGGGCCGCCATTCTGTGAGGAGAACGGATTGTCCACGTAGGTCAGGAGCCCGTTGATGTTAGCGTTCGGGTTCTCGATCGAGGGCGGAAGGATGTTTAACTGGTTGGCCCCGCTAAACGGCAAGTGGGTTCCTTTCTTGCCGATGTATTCCACATTGAGCACGACGTTGCCGGGCAATTCACGCTCGACTCCCAGGCTCCAACTCTGCTCATACGGAGTCAGGTTCGCGTCTGCAGTGCGGAGCGGGCCGTTCGCACCGTATCCAACGTCGTTCAGCAGGCCCAGCGCATTCCCAGGGGGCTGATTCAATCCGTTGGGATAAGGATTGCTCAGGTGCAGGTAAGGTGTCGCGCCGTCATTCTGATAGGTGCTGATCACATTTGTGTACTGGTTGAAGCCCTGACCGCCATAGGGCACAACGCCGCTTACCCCTGATCGGGACTGGCCGTAGTAAATCCCGTAGCCTCCGCGCACTACCATCTTCGGAGCGAACTGGTAGGCGAGGCCGAAGCGCGGCTGCAGGTCATGCCAGTCGGTCACATAAGTTGTGCGTTGGCCGGGAGACGCAAAAACTTCGCCGCCCGTCAGTTGAAGCGTCGTTGGCTGGAGGGTGATTTCGTCGTTGTACGAGAGCGTGCCACCGTTCAACGGATTCTGAACATTGGGATTGAAATAGTTCTGGCGGTTATAGCGATCGGTGCGAGGCAGCGTAACGTCGTAACGCAAGCCAAGGTTCAACGTCAGCTTGGGACCGACCTTCCAGTTGTCCTGGCCAAAGATGCCGTACTGGTAGTTTGTGGTCGCGGGCCGAAACTGGATTTCGTAGTAGGAGTTGCCGTTCATGGTCCCCATCAGGAAGCTGGCCATGCCGTCGCCGCCGCAATACTGGATTCCCGTCTGTCCGTAATTCGGGTCACTCGCGCCCGGGCATGCGCCAGAACCGCTCGTGTCGAAGCTGAAGATGCCGACAGGGGCGTTCGTCTGGATATAGTTCATCTGGTGCAGCCGCCCGTCGAAACCGAATTTCAATTCATGAGCGCCGTGAACTTTGTTGAGAGTGACTGCCAGTTCTCCTGTGTCCTGCCCCAGCCGGTAATTGCCGTACGGATCGGTACCCTGATTCGTGTAGCCAGCGGTGGCATACTGGCCGATAAAGACCGCGGGCACGCCCGGAAATCCATTACTCTGCAAATACGACGGGAATCCCAAAGTGCCGAGCGGATCATTCACGCCCTGCGGGTTGTAGGCATCGATGTGCCACGCTCCGCGGGTAAACCCAAACGTGGTATTCAGCAACAAAGTCGGGGTGAAAGTATGCGTGTCGTTAATGGCAAAGAGGTGGGCGGTGGTAGGGTTTGGACCGCCCTGACAGGGATCGGTAAAGTTCTTGAAACAGTTGAAGCTGGTGCCGTGATCCCAATATTGTGAGTATTTCGCGCTCATCAAATTCTTCTCGCTGAAGCGGTGGTCGATTTTGATGTCGAACTGATTCCTGGAGTAAGTGTTCGGCCCAGACCCTATCCAATTCCTGTAAATACCGTCCGGCGAGGTGATGTTCGGCTCTGGAAAGTAACTGAGCATTTTTTTCGCGACCGGATCAATCAGATTGCCGGGCGTGTTGGGTGGTTGAAGACTCGCAGGCAGATTGGGGCTGCCCGGGCTGGTATACGTCGCGAGGTTGTTGTAGGGAATGAACGAATTGGCGCTATTCCATACCGCGGCGCCCACGTTGGGGTCGTAGGTGCGCTGGTAGGGATCAAAGAGCTGACCGGCGACAACGCTGCAACGTCCGGTGCTGTCGAACGTGCCGCCCTGCTGCGAACATACCTCGCCAAAATCGCCAGCGCGCATCAGATCGCTGGGTACTCCTGCCTGAGGCACGCTCTGCGTGGTCTGGCGCAAACCGTCGTAATCAAAGAAAAAGAAGGTCTTGTTCTTGATGATCGGTCCGCCAATGGTGGCACCAAAGTTGTTGCGGCGCAAGGGCGGGATCGGCTGTCCGTAGTGGTCGGCAAACCAATTGTTCGCATCGAGGACCGCGTCACGCACAAAGTCATACCCGCTCCCATGAAAGCTGTTTGTGCCCGAGCGCGTGATCATATTGACGACGGACCCGCCGGAAAAGCCATACTCCGCGCTAAAGTTCGTCTGCTCCACCTTGAATTCTTCCACCGCCTCGGGAGACGGAAGATAGGTCGCTGCCGTAATACCGCCATTAGGCTCGGCGTTCGTGACTGACGCGCCGTCGGTCAAAATGTCGGCTTGGGCGCCGCGGCTTCCATTGGAAACAAAGTTCGTGCCGGTGCAGGTGACGTCACACTGGTCATCCATCGCAGTGACGCCCGGCGCCAGATTCACCAGTTCAATCACATTGCGATCGATCAACGGCAGGTCATTGATGAACCTGCGATTGACCACCTGACCGGTCTCCGCATCGTTGGTTTGGATGGCCTGCGCTTCCGCTGTCACCATTACGGTCTGGCTGGCGCCGGCAACTTTCAGCGTCAGATTCGTCGTGGCGTTCTCATTGATGTCCACTTTGAACCTGGCGCTCAGCGTTTTTCCGAAGCCCTTGGCATCGACCGATACCGTATACACGCCCGGTGGAACGGAGCGGAACAGGTACCGCCCGCTGCTGTCCGACGTCGTCTTAAACGTGTAGCCCTTTTGTTGATCGGCCAGGACCACGTTGGCGCCTTCGACCACGGCCCCTGTCGTGTCCGCAAGCATCCCGCTCACCGTGCCGAAGTAGGACTGTGCGAGCAGCACGGCAGGAAGCACGAGTGCGACGGCGAATGGAAAGAATGCTAGTTGACATTTCCGAAAAAGTGACTTGGATGTCCGCATCGAATCCTCCTGGGGTGATGACACCGGCACAGCCTGATGCCTCGACGAATCGTTGGCGGAATCGTACACAAACTTGCGCCCCTGCGCCAGAGGCACGTAAGAATCGTTTTAATAGCACTTTTTCTCTTGAAGGTGGATGGCAGATAGTGCTAGGCCAGTCTTGGATTGGAGGCGGAAGAATGGGTGCGGATAGCGCAGGTTTTTCGTAGCGCCGCCGTCCCGGCGGCTGTCAGGAGGGCGTGCCCGCCCGCCCCGCCGAGAGCGAAACGAACCTCGACAGTTCCTGGTACATACCACGGACGGCAGGTCCGCCGCTGCGCCTACTGGAACTTTGTCTTCAGCGAACCGTACTGTTCGCCAGATTTACCGTGACCTGGTCGTACTGCGTTTTCTTCTTTGGCGTCGTCGTTGAGGTCACGTCCACCTGGATCATGCTCGCCGTCATCGTTGCCGTATTACCGTGAGCGTCCGCATGTGCGGCGATTAGCAGATAGCCATACCCCTGCAGCGACTTCACGAAAATGTGATCGCCGGTCTTCACGCCGTTTCCCGCTACGATCGTCTGGTCGTTGATGCCGCCCGTGCCTGCCACGATGTACGGAATCTGCAACGCCTTGCCGTTGAAATTCAGCTCGCGCGTATAGCGCTGGTAGCTGTGGGCATGGCCTGACAAATACATGTCGGGCATGAGTTTTGCCTGCGTGCACGCGCCGTCAATGTCGGCCAGCATCAGGGTGCTCGGAGAGTGGCCGCCAGCGGTAAACGGCGGGTGGTGTGTTGCCATCACCAGCGCCTTCCGTGGCCCCTTCTGGCGCTGTGCCGCAATGTTCTTCAAAGTCTGGATGAGCCAGTTCTTCTGCGCCTGTCCGGGAATCGTGCCGGAAATGAATCCGGGATTCTCGGCCGCATTGGAGTACAAGCCCACGATGTCCACAAACGGAGCGTTCAAATACCAGTAGACGCCGGGCTGGTTCATGGTCTGGCGGAAGATGGTTCCTGCGATCGGCGGCACGGTCTGCGAAGCCGCGCAGAAATTCGCCTGAAACGCCTTGAGCGTCTTGGGATCCGTCTTAGGAAAAACTTCGCCGTCGTGGTTGCCCGGAATCGCGATGATCTTGCCGGGATAGTGCACGTACGGTTCGTAGAACTCCTGGCGGTAAGCGTTGTCCTTGCCCGGCCCGTAAATGACGTCGCCCAGGTGAAAGAAGAAAGCGGGCGATGCGGTCTGCGGCTTGCTGGCGTCAAAGTCGGTCGCCATCGCCTCGGCCACGTCGCCCTGGGGGGAGTTCGCACTCTTGCCAGTGTCGCCCACGGAATGAAACGAAATCGACCCGGAGGCTTGAATTTCCTGGCTGGCCTGCGCGCCAATGACGTCAGACAGTTGCATGACCGAGTTCCCCTTGACCGCTGGAACCGGTTCCAGGTTTCCCTGGATGTGAGCAATTAGTGATGTTCCGACTCCGGGCACGGACGCTCGCCGCGCCATCGGAGTGGTGGTAAAGAACGGATGGGCAAAGCGAAGCGGCGTCCGCTTCCCACCCTTCATGATCTTCGCTCTCGGCCTCTTGGCTTTTGATGCGGTTTTCATTGGTAATCCTTTCATTCAGGAAGTCTCTGTTCCTGCGGCCAGTGGTTACTCACTTCAAGTCCGCTAGGTCCGACTGCAACTGCTGCATGCTGAATCCTTGCGGAGCCTTTTCCTTGTCGTCCAGATAGTCGGTGCTCAGGATCGCATACGCTTCATCGCAATACGCTTCCCAGAAAGTCCATGTCATGGTTTGTAGTGCGCCCCAGGTCACAACCGTTACACCACGCGAGTCGTAGGCGACGACCGGAATAGCGTGTCCACCCCAGGATCCAGGCTTGCCGTCGCCCGTCGTGCCTCCAGGAGGTACCGACCACGGCTGGTGATTTTGCGTCTGCGCCTTCGCGCTGGTGGGTAACTGCACGCCGATGTAGCAGCCTTCGAACACATACACCGCATCCATGACGTGGTTGTGGTTCGACGGTTCGAGCGCGACAAACGCGCCGATCTTGTGTGCGGCAATGCCCGTCTGCCGCCAGTAGTTCAGCACGTCGATCTCAACCGCGCCGTTGTCATTGGCTCCGGTCGTGGGGTTGTAGCCGGTGACCGCCGAGTATGCGGCTACGATTTGCTTGTTGGTGGGTACGGCCGTCTTCTTTCCCGCGTTCGCGGTCCACTCCATGATCAAGTGTCCGGCCGCCGCGCAGGTGCAGTCGCCGATCTGGTCGTTTTCCATCATTCCCCACGGCGTCTTCACTTTCGTCGTGAGATCGAAACTTGCAGGCGGCGTGGGTAGCGACGGAGTGAGGTACGAGGCCATGAGCAGCGTACGTGGATCGTGCCGTGCCAGGCCCTTCCCGAGTTTGAGTTTGCTCGGATCGATCTTCGTTGGATCCGATTTCATGCGGACTCCCGCGCGAGCGTCCGCCTCTGCAGGTTGCAGTTTCCTTACAGCCATGAGAGTTCTCCTTTGGCGAAGTCAGAATTGATATCAATTGCAAAAAGGGGACCGGCCGCTCGCAGACGTCTGCGCAAACGGGAGTTGTTCAGCTGCTGAGGGGGGAAGAAGTAGGGCGGATATTAGCCCCGAACGTGCCCGGATCGTGCGCGGTGGAAGATTTGTTACGAAACCCGAACAAAAGGATTCAAGCCGCATTCGGAGCAAGCTGGATCGCTCAAGACGGGGGCGCCGCCCCTAGCGCTAACTTAAGGCAAGATCCGTCTAGTAGGCGGTCATCTCATCCCGACGGACGGCAGGACTTGACTGGCGCGTCTGGCCTCCCACTAGCGGAGTTGCGGGTTACTTATTCCGGACGAACTGCGCGATTCTCGTGGCGCGGCAGGGACAGAGCGACAGCGAACACTGTTCTTGACGAACAGCGTTCGCTACGTTATGCTGTCTGCATGAACAAGGGAACGACCCACGAAATCGTAAGCCGTCGGAGTCGTCCGGCCAAGGCTCCCCTCAGCCGGGATGTGGTTGTCTCAACGGCTCTTGAGCTCCTCGAACGAGAGGGTCTTTCTGGATTGAGTCTCCGGCGAGTGGCGGCCACTTTAGATACCGGCGCGGCATCTCTCTATGTGTACCTGGCGAATCTCGACGAGTTGCATTCTCTGATGCTCGATCGGGCGCTCGGGGCCGTCAAGCTGCCGAAAGCGCGCAGTTCTTTTTGGCGGGACCGGCTCAAAGCCCTCCTTCTTTCGTATTTTCGTGTCCTTCATGAGCATCAGGGCCTGGCTCAGCTAGCCATGTCGACGATCCCCTCCGGTCCCAATTCACTTCGGATTTTGGAGATGCTGCTGGGTTTGCTCAGAGAGGGCGGAGTCGAGGACGTCAAAGCGGCTTGGGGCGTGGACCTTTTGACTCTCTACGTCACGGCAATTGCTGCCGAGCAGAGCCTTCGGCGCGAGAGCGGTCAAGTTTTGCGAAGAGTGGAGGCCGCGCTTTCCGCAGTGTCGGCGGAAGAATTCCCCCTCATATTCGCTTTTAAGAAGGCATTGCTCAGTGGCGAGGGCAAGAACCGCAGTGCGTGGGCATTGGACGTCATCATCGAGGGCATCGTCGGCGGTTCTGTCCCACATCGGAGCCCACGCGACACTTCGCGCAGCCGAAGAGTGGGCAGTAGTCAGCGAAAAAAATAACGATGCTTGCAACTGTCCCCACGGGTTACAAGCCTTTTGGCCTTTCACGGTTTTACACGAAACGGAGAAGTCTTATGGAAAACAGAGAATTACCCATGCAGAACGCATCATCAACCCTCGACGGCTTTACGAAAATCTACGCGGAGACCAACCCATCTTGGGATATCGGAAAGCCGCAGCAGCCGTTCATAGCGGTCGCCGACCAAATTGTGAGTCCCATACTCGACGCAGGATGCGGCACGGGCGGCACGTCCCTTTTCTTCGCCGCTCGCGGCGCAGAAGTAACAGGCGTCGATTTTGTGGAAGAGGCGATCCGCCGCGCTCGGGCCAAGGCCGATGCGCGTGGACTGAAGGTGGAGTTCCTGGTCAAAGACGCCATGACACTGGTCGATTGGAACAGGCGTTTCGCCAGCGTGATCGATAGCGGGCTGTTTCATATCTACGCTGGAGACGAACGGCGGCGCTATGTGCAAGGGCTGGCGCATGTTCTCAAACCGGGCGGACGGCTCTTTTTGTATAGCTTCAACGATGATCCATCCTGGCCCGGTGGCGGGGTATCCCAGCAGCAGTTGTACGACGCCTTCGCCGACGGTTGGGAGTTTGAATCGCTGGAGTTGGCCGGAGGCGAGGTGAATCCGGCGTTCGAGGCGGAGTTTCCGGGGAAATTTGCCGACATGAAAATGTGGTTCGCAATCATCCGCCGGAAGGAGTGAGGCGCCTGTGGAACGTTTTGCAGGCCACACCAGACGCAGTCTTAAGTAGCGCTTATGGGGCGCCGCCCCTAGCGCCACACCGAATCGTCCTTGCCGGAAAGGGCCCTGTCCAGATAGGTTGCGGTACTGATCAGCGCGAGGTGCGTGAAAGCCTGTGGGAAGTTGCCGAGATGTTGGCCGCTTGGACCAAGTTGCTCCGAATAGAGCCCAAGATGGTTCGCGTATCCCAGGAGTTTCTCAAACAGCAATTGCGCTTTTTGCAACTCCCCGGCACGCGCCAGGCATTCGATGTACCAAAATGAGCACGCAGTGAAGCTACCCTCCGCGCCTGGAATCCCATCCACATGCGTACGTTCCGCCTCGTAGCGATGGACAAGGGTATCTTCAACCAAACGTGCTTCAATCGCTGTCATGGTTGAGCGCCACATTGGATCGACTGGGCTGATGAACCGCATGAGCGGCATCAATAGCACCGACGCATCCAGATCCTTCGTTCCCTTGGACTGCACAAACGTTTGCAGTTCGTCATCCCAAAAGTTCGCAAAGATGTCCTCTCGGATCGCGTCGCGGGTGTGCTGCCAGGCATCAAGAGGTCCCGAAAGCGAGCGTTTTTGGGCGAGCCGCAAGGCTCGGTCGAATGCAACCCAGCACATCAGACGGGAATGAAGGAATTCTCGCGCCCCACCTCGCACCTCCCATATACCTTCATCGGGCCGTTGCCAGTTCTTGCCCAACCACTCCAAAATGCGCTGAACCTCTTGCCACCCCGCATACGAAATTGGATCCCCATATTTGTTCGCGAGATAGATGGAATCCATCATTTCGCCATAAATGTCCAGCTGCAACTGCCGATAGGCTGCGTTTCCGATACGTACGGGCCGCGACTGTTCATATCCCTGCAGATGATCCAGTGTCAGCTCATCGAGCTTCTGCCTCCCATCAATCCCGTACATCACTTGTAGAGGTCCCCGCTGTGCGTCGTCACTGAGCCGCCCCTTCAGCCAGCCAATGAAACCCTCAGTTTCTTCAACAAAACCCAGCCGGATCAACGCATAAAGCGTGAATGCCGCATCTCGCAACCAGGTATAGCGATAATCCCAATTGCGCACGCCGCCAATTTCTTCTGGCAGGGAAAAGGTCGGAGCTGCAATCAGCGATCCATGCTCGCGGCTTATCAGCAGCTTCAACATCAGGGCCGAGCGGTTTACCATTTCGCGCCACCGGCCCCTGTACTTTGATTTCGCAATCCAACTCTTCCAGAAACTCGCGGTCTCGTGAAAGCGCTGCTCGACAAACTCCATCTCCGGCTGCTCTCCCTGTGCGCGAACTCCACCAAAGACAAATGTGGCCCTCTCGCCCGCTCGGAGGGTGAACTCGGAGCTGACATCCGCGGATTGTTGTCGGAGGGCGACGGTGGAGTACAGTGCGAGCGGTGGACAAACATTGCTGGCTGGCGAAAAAACCGCGCACCGGCCTTCGATATTGATATTTACAGCGTGCTCACACCGCGCATAATCAAATCGCGGCTGGCACTGCATCTTGAAATTCACCTCGCCCCGGATGACGGCTACGGTGCGGACAATCTCATTCGGTTCCACACCGTCAGCCCCAATCGGCATGTAATCCGTCAGTTCGGCCACACCTTCGTCCGCAAGAAATCGCGTCAGCAGAATGTTCGTGTCTGGGAAATACAGTTGTCGTACCCGCTTTTTTCCCAGTTGAGGCTGAATCTGAAAACGGCCACCGATCTGATCATCGAGAAGCGCTGCAAACACGCTGGGAGAATCGAAATTTGGGTAGCAGAGAAAGTCGATTGAACCGTTGATACCCACGAGGGCAATCGAGCGCATATTGCCAATCACCCCGTAGTTTTCAATCGGTTCGAAGTTCATGGTTGATGCCCAGTTGCGAACGTGAATTCTAGCTCATCCGAAAGTAGCAAACCAATCGGTGGAAACCAGCAGCCCTAGCCGCATTGGACCCGGATCACCGGCAAACCTTCCGTAATCCGGTCGGGGAAGGTTTGCCGACAATCCGACCAGAATCGTCGGGGGCACGCTCAGAACTCCAGGCGTGCCTGAAACGCGATCATGCGTGGACTGCTGTCGCCACCCAAGCCGACGCCCAGCAGGCCGGTGGGCGGTGAAGTTGTATATGCAAGCGCTCCAAACCCAGTCTGCGTGGACGGCTTTCCTGGAATCCCCGCCAGCGTCATGCTAGGAAGCCCAAAGTTCGGATGGTTGAACACATTGAAGAACTGGCCTTCTACTCTGAGCTTGACTCGCTCGCTCACGGGAAACCATTTCGTGAGATAGAAGTCATTCCAGACAAAATCTGGCCCGCGCAGAGCGTTGCGGCCGAGGTCTCCGAATTGGCAATGCTGTGGGTCGTCGCCACCGACGCACTGCCCAGTACTGGGATCAACGGCGGAAACGAACGCGGCCGGATTGAGCCACTGAAGGGTGCCCGGTTGCGTTACACCAGCGACGGGATGATGCTCATAGAGCGGGACGCCCGTAACGACGCTCGCGAACTGCGGTCCGCTGCCCTGCACAATGCCGTTTCCGTTGGCCGAATAGGGCGTGCTCAGAACGGAGAAGGGCACCCCACTGTGCCAGAACATGGTCCCGGAAATCTGCCAGCCGTTGAGCACGTGCGCCAACTGGTGATTCCGAATGTGGAGGGGCAACTGATACACATATTGCGCGTTGAGATTGTGCCGGATGTCATAGTCGCAAGGACCGTAATCGCGGGCCAGCTCTCCGGGCAGCGGAGAAAGAATCCCTCCCGCAGAGAACTGAAGGAATCCTCCGTTCGAAACCGTGTCCATGCAGCGGCTCCACGTGTAGTTGAATTGTCCTTGCAGACCGTGCCCCAGGCGCTTCATCGCGGTGAGTTGAAGGCCGTTGTAATGACTGTTCTCCCCAGTAGCGAGCTGGGTCACCGCGCTGAACCGTGGATCGGTTGGCTGCAGGTAGGGGAACGGCGCAAAGCACCCTTGGCACGCAGTCTGGTATCCGTTCACTTGGGTTAGATAGGGCTGGTTCACCGCGCGTGTTCCCACATATCGCGCCAGCAAACTCGCCGTGGTTCCGAATTGATGTTCAATTCCCAAGCTCCACTCCATGAAGTACGGCGCATGCAGCTTGCCGGTGGGCACTGCTGTGATTGCGACGGGTGGGAGACATGTTGCGGGATCTGCCTGCGGGGATGCGCACGAAAGCTGTCCTTGAGGGAATCCCGAACTAAATCCTTGATTTGCGGCGACAGTTGCATCGACTGCACTGTTCGGCACTCCCGGAGCGATGGCAATCCCGCCCACTGTCCCCAGCAGACCTCCCTGGAAGGTTTTGTCGTAAGGAGGATTCGTGCCGATCAGGTCGGCCACACTGCCCGGTAGAATGTCGCTGAAGATCCCGAAACCAGCTCGCAGCACAGATTTTGGCTCGAACTGCCAAGCGATCGCGGTCCGCGGCTGCAGGATGGCCATCGGTGTGGATGAAAACAACTTGCCGAGATGAGTCTGGATGGCGGCATTCAACGGCTGATTGACATCATGCGAGATCGAGCTGAAAGAACCGCCCAGACGTGCGATTTGGTCGTGTGGATTGAGCGGATTCGAGTTGAAGGTGTCGCGCACGCCGAATGTCCAGGTAAGCTTCTGAGTCACTTTCCATGTGTCCTGGGCATATAAATCGAGATTGAGGAAGCGGAATGGTTCGTTCGCCGACAAGGGGAAAGTCTGGGTTGCAGTAGATGCTACTCCAAAGATGAATTGCGGCAACGTCGTGTAGGCCGCGGTTGGAACTGTGCCCTGTCCGAAGTCATAGTCATTCAAGCGAAAGATTCGGGTGTTCGTACCAAACCGGAGTTCGTGAGCGCCATGGCTCCACGCGAGGTTGTCATTGATGAAAAAGCGAGAAGCTCGCCTGCCTTGCACCCACGTGTTGTCGAGCCCTCCAATCGTGGTGAATGGCGCGTTAGCACCACTGCCCTGCAACACGATGGGAAATGCCGAGAGAGTTTTCTGCAAGTCGCCTGGCCCAAACAAGCTCTCGTACCACGAAAACGCTGGATTGAAATAGTTCACCAGGTTTTGTGAGAAGACGTGGGTGTAGCCCGCTGCGAACGAGTAGAGAGGCTGGGGAGAAACCGCATCAAACAAAGAGTTGATGGGATCTGTGTAGGCAGCTTGTACGCCCGTGTCCGCCTGAAAACGAAACCAAGTAGTGTCCCTCTGATTGATGTTGTAGTCGATGCGAACAGTCTGTACCTGTTCGTGGTCATCGCTGGAATGCGACACGCTTTGCCGGTTCGCGCAACCGTTTCCATTCGGTGGACTGCCCGACGGCGTCGTGCCGTCTGAGTTCAAAGGACACCCGAGCACCGCGAGAGGCGTTCCGCCGGTGTTTCCATACAAGGCAAACAGCTTTTGGTAGAACGCGACTGATTGCGGCGCCGGCGCATAGGATGATCCGGTTACGGAGTCTGTTCCGCCCAGTGGGAGTTGTTGCAGCACATACTGCTGGAATGCCGCGCTGGGAACTGTCGTGGGCGTCACGATGGGCAGCGCGATCCGAACCCATTCGCTGTCGAAGAAGAAGAAGAGCTTGTCGTGCGCAATCGGCCCACCCAGACTGCCCCCAAAATGATTTACGGTCGCGCCGGGCTTGCGATTCCCCGGTGTTGCATTGGTGAAGTAGTCGGCTGCGTTGAACCGCGCCCCATTCCACAGTTCGTAGAGATTCCCGTGAAACTGATTCGAGCCCGACTTGGTGACATAGTTGACCTGGGATGCTCCATACCG
>PMUM01000092.1 GCA_003166855.1 Acidobacteriaceae bacterium
GCGGTTGCGCAGGGCAAAGTCGATCAGCGCACGGATCATTCTTTTTTCTCCGCGGCTTCAGTGGAGAACTCGAGAGCGTTGGTGACCAGTTCGTCCCCGGGCTTTACTCCGTCGCGAATCTGCTGCATGCCGTCGGGAGCGAGGCCGTCGGCCTGGACTGCAATCTTGCGGAAGCGGTTGCCGCCTTCTTTGCGGAAGACCCAGTCTTTGTCGTGCAGGCGCATGATGGCCGTGGCTGGGACGACGATGCGGTCGGTCAGCTTCCGGGAGCGGAAGGTGGCGACGGCGTACATGCCGGGACGGAGAGCGCCATCCGCGTTGCCAAGCACGATGCGCACCTTGGCGCTGCGGGTATTGGGATCGAGCACGCGAGAGATGTCGGCAACCTTGCCTTTGAAAAGGCGCTCGGGAAAGGCATTCAGATGGATTTCGGCGGCGTCGCCGAGATGAACTTCGCCCAGATCGTTTTCGAAAACATCGCAGACCACCCAGACTTCGCTGAGATTGGCGATGGTGAACAGGTTGGGAGTGTTGTCGAGGCTCTTGACGCCTTCGAATCCGGCGACGTTCTGTTCGACGATGGTTCCAGATTCGGGAGCTTTGAGATTGATGAGGGGACTGAGATGCGCGGGATCGGCGCCCATGACCTGAATGTGGTGCTCGGCGGTCTCCACGTCGACTTTGGCTTTGTCTTCGGCGTCCTGCGCGGCCTCGAGGTCCTTGGCTGCGATCGCGCCGCGATCAAATAACATCTGGGCCCGATCGAGGGCTTTGTGCGAAAGCACTTCATCGGCCTTGGCTTTTTGATAATCGGACGTGGCAGCGGAGAGGTCAGGGCTAGAAATCACCAGTAGCGTCTGGCCCTTCGTCACGGCATCCCCCAGCTTTACTTTGAGATCGACGACGCGGCCTCCGCCAAGGGAAGTGACGTGAATGGTGCGGTTCACGTCGGGCGAAACGGTGCCGTTAGCCGTGACTTGTGTCGGCAGGGCGCGGGTTTCGGCCTTGGCGGTCTTGAACAACTGGGGCTGATCGGTGTCGAAGACGTCGGGATCGACCGTGACCGGCGGCTTGCTGGTGGCTGCGGGCGTGTCTTTCGAGCAGGCCGCGGCGCCGCCCAAGGCGGCCAAAAGCAGCGCGAACGCAAGCCAGTGGGATAAAAACACGCGGATGCGCGTGGGATCAGTGCGGCCAGGGAATATAAATTTTGTCATTGGATTACCTCACGCCCTACGGCCAGATTCAGCTGGGCTGCCGCGGTCAGATAGGAGCCGACCAGATTTACGTAATTCAACTCCACGGTACGGTATTCACTTTCCGCGTTGATAAAGTCGAGCAGCGACGCGCCGCCGTGCTGGTAGGAAAACAGAACTGTGTCGCGCACGCGGACCGCTTGGTCCAGATACTGGCGTTTGTACGGCTTCAGCAAACTGATGTTGCTGCTGAGGGTGGCGTAGGCGGAGTCGACGTCGGCGTAGACCTGGGTTTCAACGCCGTCGCGGAGCCTCTCGTTGCGCTTGATGTCAATTTTTGTGCGCAGCTTCTCGCCCTGGTTCTTGTCGAAAAAGCGGAGCGGAATGCTGACGCTGGCGCCGAGCGTGTTCAACGCGTCAGGATTATTAAACGATCCGTTGTGCGTGAACCATACGCCGATGGTGGGATCGGTGGATCCGTTGGCTTCGGCGAGCTGGTAGTTGGTTTCGGCCTGCTTGACCGAGAGCACGGCAGCGCGCAGGTCGGGGCGGGCGTCGAGTGCGTCTTTACGATAATCATCGAGCGAAGCGAGGTCCTCGCTGAAGTCGAAGCGTCCGTCGAGTTCGAAGCTGTCGACCGGACGGCGATCATCGAGCAGGGCGAGCAGGTTGATCTTGGTCGTGCGCAGATTGACGAGTGCGGTTTGCAGGTCGGACTCGAATTGCAGGCGTTGCAGTTCGAGGCGATCGAGATCGATGCGGGCGATATCTCCGGCTGAGAAGCGGTCGCGGCTGACTTTCAGGATCTTGTCGTAGGAGTCGAGATTGTCCTGCGCGAGGCGCAACACAGCTTTGGCTTGCAAGACGCCGACGAATGCGCTGCGCAAGTTGAAGAGGAGATTACGTTCCGAGTCGGACTGCTGAGCGACACCGATGGCGGTGCCTTGCTTGGCGGCTTCGTAGCGGAGTCCGCGCTTGTTGCGGCGCTCAAAGAGATAGCTGACGCCGGGGGAAACGAAGGTGCCGGCAAATGGGGTCCACACGCCGTGGCTGGGAGCGATCTGGGTACCGTCGGCGGACAGCGTGAAGTCGGGATTGGGGCGGAGGTGGGCGGTGATTTCCTGCGCCTTGAGTTCGTCAATATTCAGCCGGCTGGCCTGGAGTGATGAGTTGTTCAGTTCGAAGTGGTCTTTGACCGCGTCCCAAGTCCAGATTTGGGGCTCAGGCGCAGTCTGGGGCGCAGTCTGGGCAAGCAGACTGGCAGCGCCGAAGGCGAACGCTAGACCAAGAAATTTCCAGTGCATCAAGGACTCCATGGGGCAGCTACGGTGTAAGGGACTCGGCCCCGGCGGATGGTGGCCTGCCGGCGATTGCCGCCGACAAACTCACGAGCTCATCTCCCGCCAAGAAATCACGTAAAGATCAGCAAATACTCCGCCGTTTTTTCTTTTATGAACGATCGGCGATGCGCGGCACTACCCGGGGAAAGAAAGAGGAGGAGCGCGGCCCGCCCGCGTGATGGCAGGCGGAGCCGGCGAGGACAAATCCAGGGCCGGCGATTGGTGCCAGTCCTCGCTATTCACAATCAAGAGGTTATTCGCGGTCCAGGCCAGCGCGGGGGGAGTCTGCAACTTCCCGCCGGATGCTTTATCGTTGCTGGCGTGACGGACGGTGCGCTTGCTGGAAGGAGACTCTTCCATCTCGGCGCGCATGGCGCGGAGATCGTCGGTGGCGGAGACCACCGGGAAGAGAACGACGAGCATGCATCCTAAAGCCAGCAGGCACTGCAGAGATCTGAACTTGCGGCTGGCGTGGGTCGTTCTGGACGTGCGCCACAGCCAATAGGCGGGAAGCGCCAAAAGAAGCCACGCGAGATTGAGCAGTAGTTCCATGAAAACGAAACTCAGGCGAAAAAACCCCCGAGTGGCTAGTTTTTCAGAAATCTCAAATGCAAGTCAATGTGACTACCGTGTTGCGAGGGAGGCGGCAGCGCAAGTTTGGGTGGGCGGAACATTCTTATACAGAAGCGGAGGAAGTGTGGGAGAGTAGGGGAACCGGGGTTTTGGGGCTGCAGGTCAGGGTGATTTCGTGCTGATTAAGGTGGGGAGATGACGAAGGTGCAAAGGGTGCGACGAATTGCAGGGCTGAGTCTCCTGTTGGCATGGGTGCTGACGAAGGCGGCATGTCAACTGGGGTTGGCATCGGCGGGAGACGAGCAGACTCAGGCTCAGGGCGCCAGCGCGGCAGCGCCACAGAACGGGCCAGGCGTGGTGATCGAAAACGAACCCCAGATGCCGGATGCGTATCCGCATCGACATTATGAGCTTCGCTTCCATGCGCATGGTGGGGTGTCGGTGCTGCACTGGAAGGTTGAAAAAGGGGCGTTGCCGCCAGGCATGAAACTGGAGGAAAGCGGGCTGCTGACTGGGGAGCCGGAGCGTACGGGAGAGTTTCAGTTTACGGTGTCGGTGACCGATGGAGGTGACCGGGAGTCGGCGGTGCAGAAGGGGTTTGTGCTGCGGGTGGTGGCGGCATTGGCCATCAATTGGAAGGCGCCGGCGCGGGTGACCGGGAACCGGATTGACGGGACCGTGGAGGTCTCAAACACATCGCCCGATGACATGGATTTGACGTTCATCGTAATGGCGGTGGCGTCGAATGGAAGGGCGACAGCGATCGGGTACCAGCACTTTGTTTTGAAGCGAGGCACAGTCGGGATGGAGTTGCCTTTTGGCGAGACTCTGCCGCATGGGGGGTACGTGATCCACGTGGATGCGGTGGGGGAAGTGGCACCGAAGAACCTGATTTACCGGGACCGGATGCAAACGCCGGGTCCGCTGCAGGTGACGGTGGGGCCGTAGAGGGCGAGGTACCTCTGGGGCTAAAGCCCTTTCAGAAAAGAGAGACCTTATCGCAGCGCTAAAAGCGCTGCGCCACCCAAAGGCGAGATAGCCCTGTGCTGGAAGTACGCGACACACAAAGCCGAAATAGGCTTGCGCTAGAATCGCGCGCCACCCAGGAGCGATAGCCTTCGGTTAGGCGTCCTCTGATTACTTTAATCACAAGGAGTAGTGATCCAGATCACGCAGGGGTGTGCGGGAAATAACCCAAATCTGTGGATTTGGGCGTTCCCGCGCAGCTGTTTCCTTCCGGGAATAGGGCCGCAAGTCATTTTGTTTCTGTTGTATAGGTCGGCATTGCGCGGAGCCGTGAGTCCTGTGCGGATTTGGCTCGCAGCGTGCCATACCCTTAGCGTGGGCAGAGGCGACGCAGAAGATTCTGGCAGCTTCTAGCCCGGAGGAGGATGGCGATGCGGGCTCCTTATGGTTTGAATATCCTTGATAACTGTGTCAGTTGCCCCGTACGGGGAGAACATCTTTTCTGCAATCTTTCGCTGCAGGCGGCGCAACGGCTGAACGACGTGAAGTCGACGGCGGTATATCCCAAGGGTGCGATGCTGTTTATCGAAGGGCAGCAGGCGCGCGGCGTGTTTGTGTTATGCACGGGGAAGGTGAAGCTGTCGACTTCGTCCCGTGAAGGCAAGACCATCATCACGAAGATCTCGGACTCGGGAGACGTGCTCGGCCTGAACGCCGTCGTGTCGAACCGTCCGTATGAAGTGACCGCCGAAATGATGGAGCCGGGCCAGGCGAATTTCATCCCTCGCGATTCGTTGCTGCATTTCTTGCGCGACTTTCCGGAAGTGGCGGTGAGGGTGGCCCAACAGTTGAGCCGCAACTACTACGTGGCATATGAGGAGATTCGGACGCTGGGGCTGGCGGCTTCGCCGTCGGAGAAATTTGCCAAGCTACTGCTCTCGTGGTCGACGAAGAGCGCGCAGGACGATGGTTCAGCACAGGTCAAGCTGACGCTGACGCATGAAGAAGTTGCCGAGATTATCGGGACGACGCGCGAGACGGTGAGCCGGCTGTTCTCGGAGTTCAAGAGGAAGCAGTTGATGACGCTGAAGGGCGCGACGCTTGTGATTCGCAGCCGGATGGCGCTCGAGAAGATCGTGCAGTCGTAAGGTGTTATTTGAATTTCCCTCCCCCAACTCCAGTTTGAACTGTCTGGAGCGCTGAGACGGCCGGCCGCGCATGAGCGCGGCCGGCTAGCTCATTTTGGAGCTTTAATCTCACAGACGATGCTCCAGAAGGCATAAAGGGTGCGTGAGAACCGGTGCCGTCCCTGCGGGACTCGCGCGCTTTTCCCACTCGCACCCGGCACTGCCGTGCCGGGCTTTCACATGCCGCCGCCCTTCGACTTCGCTCAGGGCAGGCTTTCGCGGCTGGAGTTCGGGAGGTTTTGTTTCGCCGCAGTCCCGGAAGCTCAGTTCTCACTCATTCAACATAGCCGCAGCGGCGGAGAGAAGTCGGTTAGAGCCATATAGGTGGAGTCAACTTTGTCCACGAGTTTGCCGTTTGCCTCGGATTTGTCGTGGACACTCTTCCACTCCGGGTCGTCCTGGAAAGATTTCCAGTTGGCGGCCGCGGCTTCGCGGCTGGGATGATAGAGGATGTAGATAAGAGTGTTGCTCTTCTCTGGTTCGTCGACGGGCGTCCAGTAAGCGACGCTTTTCATTCCATGCCGGTCAAAGAGCTTTACGGTGTGTTCGCGGAAGCGGGCCAGCAGGTCTGCCAGTTTCCCTGAGGCTGCGTGATAGACGCGGAGTTCGTAGACTGCGCTGGACGCCTGCGTGGGACTGGTCTTCTCAGACCGAGCAGCGGCCCAGAGTGTTGCCGGGAAGAATGCGGCGGCGGGAATTGCCTGGAGTAAGATGCGTCTTTTCACGGCGGCATTTTAGCAGACTGCCTCCCACCCTTCGCGAGAGGCACGCGAAGGCTGGGGCACCCCTTGTGAAGTTGGCGTCAGGCAAAATCAAGCTGGGGCACTCGCCCTGAGTGCGCTCGGCCAAGGAGCGATGCAGGCAGCATCGCTCCCCACCCTTGCAAAAGACGCAAGGATGGGGCACCCGAAACTTGATAGGATCATTCCGCACAAAACGGACTGGAGGACCTGTCCATGATTACTCGCCGCAGTTTCATTATTGCAAGCGGACTTACCGCGCTGGCTTCAACCCGGGTGTTCGGCGCGAACGATACTCTTCGCATCGGAGTCATTGGAGCGGGGCACCGGATGCGGGGGCTGCTCGATGCGGCGGACAAGGTTGGGCCATACGAGATTGTGGCGGTGAGCGACGTGTATGGTCCGAGCCGCGACGCGGTTGTGCAGCGGTCCAAAGGGCTCGCCACTGCCCACCTTGATTATCGGGAAGTGCTGGCGAAGGACATCGATGCAGTGATCATTGCGTCGCCGGACCACTGGCACGTGAAGATGGCCGTCGATGCCCTGGCGGCGGGCAAAGACGTCTATCTGGAGAAGCCGGTCACTCACACGGTGGAGGAAGGCGCGACACTGACGCGAGCGGTTCGTTCCAGCAAGCAGATTTTGCAGTGCGGCATGCAGCAGCGCAGTTGGAGTCACTTCCGCGATGCGGTCGAGATGATTCAAGGGGGAAGCCTGGGCCGCGTGGTCCAGGTGCGAACTTACTGGTGGCAGAACTATCACCGGAACTGGGCGGCGAAGCCCATCGACCAGCAGGCGCTGGATTGGAAGCTGTGGCTCGGGTCGGCTCCGGACCAGGCCTTCACCGACGAAAAATTCAGCCACTGGCGCTGGTTCTGGAATTTTGGCGGCGGGGCCATGACCGACTTGTTCACCCACTGGATCGATGTGGTGCACTGGGCCATGAAGGCCGACCAACCGCGACAGGCCCAGATGCTCGCCGATAAATATATTTTCGAGCAGTGGGAGTGTCCGGATACGATTCAGGCGGCGTTCCGTTATCCCGGGTTCGATGTGGTGTATGAGGGGATGATGAATTCGTCCATTGACGATGGTGGGCTGGAGTTCCGCGGGACTGACGGGACGCTGAAGATTAATCGCAGCGGCTTTGGGGTTTATCGAGAACGGGTGGAAGAGGAACAGAATCCCGCGCTTACTGCACGCAGCGTGCTCGATGGGACGATTTCGCACATGGAGAATTTCTTTGAGTGCGTCAAGACGCGCAAGGAGCCGAATGCGCCGGTGGAGACGGGGGTCGCGGCAGCGCGGGCAGGGCAGATCGGGAACCTGGCTTACCTGCACGGCGGACAGTGGGCGGCTAAGGGATGAATGCCAAAAAACAGATGTGTCATCCTGAGCGGCGTTTTTTGCCGCGAAGGATCTATGCAACTGGCCGGGAGTTGCATAGATCCTTCGGGCGCAAGAAAACCGCGCCCTCAGGATGACAAGGTCTACTCTTATTTCGTCAGAGTCAGCACAACGACGCGGTCTAACTCGTCTTTGCCTTGAGGGCGAAGCTTCAGGATGACTCCGTCTGTGGTTTGGGTCACGTCGACTGGCTCCCCGCCGAGCAGCAATTGCGCGGCCGATACTTTTCCCGCGATGGGCGGAAGGGCCAACAGGGGGGATCCCCAGCTCAGTACGTGCACGTAGATCTTATTTTCTTTCTGCGTGGTGACTCCCCAGTCGCCGGGCGGGATGGGACCGCCGCGAGTGCCGTAGATCGAGTCCCCGTATTTTGAGAGCCAATCACCGACTGCGTGCAAGCGCATGACGAACTGCGGATCGATTTCGCCGCTTGGATATGGGCCGATATTCAGCAGCAGGTTGGAATTATTTCCGGCGGCGCGGACGAGTTTGCGCACTAACTCCGGCGCGCTTTTGTAGTTGCTGTCGCCGATGTTGAATCCCCAGGCGCCGTTGAGCGTGTCGGAACTTTCCAGCGGGATATTGGTGCTCACATATTTGGTATTGAAGCCGGCAGTGTTTTGGCCGGGAAGATCGCGCTCGAAAGTCTGCACGTCTTCGCCGGGACGCGGCGTCTGATGATGGTTGGGAATGATGAGCGCGGCGGGCTGCAGCTTGTGGATGAGCGCGTAGGTTTTGGGGAGATGCCAGTCGGCGTCGGGCTTGTCCCACATGCCGTCGAACCAGATGCCGCCGATGGGACCGTAGTTAGTGAGTAGTTCGGTCAACTGGCCGTCCATGTAGTTGTCGAGGTAGGCGTTCCAGTCGCCGTGGTCGGGGCGCCCGTTGTTCCAGTTGGTGGCGCCACGCGGGAAGTAGTCGGGATTGTGCCAGTCGAGCTGCGAATAGTAGAAGAAGAGCTTGATGCCCTGGCGGTGGCACTCGTCGGCGAGCATCTTCAGCGGGTCCTTCTTATAGGGCGTGCGCGCGACGATGTTCCAGTCGGAAACTTTGGAGTCGAACATGGCGAAGCCGTCGTGATGGCGCGAGGTGATAGTGATGTACTTCATCCCAGCGGCTTTGGCGAGGGCGACCCAGGTCGCGGCGTCGAACTTCTCGGGATCGAAGAACGAAGGCAGGCGGTTGTATTCGTCGACTGTGAGATGGCGCTCGTGGAAGACCCACTCGCCATCGCCGAGCACGCTGTAGACGCCCCAGTGGATGAACAT